>NZ_JBVAYX010000074.1:0-1015 GCF_055412825.1 Pseudarthrobacter linnaei | reverse complement strand
GGTGGTGGACAACCATCTGCGTCAGGAAGAGCCTGGCTGCTTCGGTGCCCTGGGCGGCCTCAAGCTGCTTCATGTCGCCCGCGCCCATCATGCCGTCCATGGTGTGGCCGGCACCCATGGTCGCGGATTCGTTCCAGGTCTTGAGCCAGCCGGTCATCGTTTCGATCTCCGGTGCCTGGGCTGCTTTGATCCGTGCTGCCAGGTCGGTGACCGAGGCGGGGATGTCCTTCTTCTGGAGCATCATCTCGCTCATTTCCACCGCCTGTTCGTGGTGCGGAATCATTCCCTGGGCGAACATGGTGTCGGCCTCGTTGTGTTCGGTAACGGCGGCCGGTGCGCTGCTGGACATCATCCCGGGGCCCTGGCCCATTCCCGGCATTGAGCTGGCGGAGGAAGCCGGGCTGCTGGAGGTGGCGGACGGTTCGGAGGGGCCGGTTGAGCAGCCGGCGAGGGCGAGTGCCGCAGCGATGGCGGTTGCGGAAAGGGTCAGAAACTTCGTGTTGATCATGGCTGTTAAGTCCTTCAAGACATCAGGGGGCGCAAGGGCGCCAGGGGTGTGTGCATCAGCGATGCGCCCGGCTCAAAGGAGGAGAGTCAGGCAGGGACGGGCGCCGGTCAGGTCACAGCGCGGGGCCCCGTTTTACGTTCGGCTGATGCAGAGCTCGCCTGGTGATGGGCTGCCGGGAAGATAGGACCACAGCGTGCCAACATGGCTCTGGGTCCCCGCGTTGGTGTTCCGGGCGATGATTCCGGTGCCCGGCAGCGGTGCGGCCAGAGAGGCCGTCTTCGCCGACGGGGTGCAGTCCACAGTCATGGACTGCGTGCTGGTGCAGGTGTTCGAGTCCGTGCACTGCACGGTCCGGGCACCGGCTTCGTCTTGTGCCGCGTGCACGTGCGGGTCAGAGGATGGTCCAGCAGGATGTTCTCCCGCGAGGCCGGCAGGGGAAGAATCGTGATGGTCGCTGACGGTTGCATCCGCCGTGGCCGGGGAGTGCGTGGCATGGGTGGCGGTCAT
>NZ_JBVAYX010000073.1:0-1021 GCF_055412825.1 Pseudarthrobacter linnaei | reverse complement strand
GGTGGTGGACAACCATCTGCGTCAGGAAGAGCCTGGCTGCTTCGGTGCCCTGGGCGGCCTCAAGCTGCTTCATGTCGCCCGCGCCCATCATCCCGTCGCCCATGCCATGGCCGGAAGCCATCTGGGCCGGTTCGTTCCAAGCCTTGAGCCAGCCCGTCATCTGCTCGATTTCGGGGGCCTGCGCGGCCTTGATCTTGGTGGCGAGGGCGGTGATCCGGGCATCCATGCCCTGTTTCTTGAGCATCATTTCGCTCATTTCCACCGCCTGTTCGTGGTGCGGAATCATTCCCTGGGCGAACATGGTGTCGGCCTCGTTGTGTTCGGTAGCGGCGGCCGGTGCACTGCTGGACATCATCCCCGGGCCCTGGCCCATTCCCGGCATTGAGCTGGCGGAGGACGCAGGGCTGCTGGAGGTGGCAGACGGTGCGGAGGGGCCGGTTGAGCAGCCCGCGAGGGCGAGTGCCGCAGCGATGGCGGTCGCGGAAAGGGGCAGAAACTTCGTGTTCATCATGGCTCTTTAAGTCCTTCAAGACATCAGGGGGCGCAAGGGCGCCAGGGGTGTGTGCATCAGCGATGCGCCCGGCTCAAAGGAGGAGAGTCAGGCAAGGGGCGTGCGCCGGTCAGGTCACAGCGCGGGGCCCCTGTTTTACGTTCGGCTGATGCAGAGCTCGCCTGGTGATGGGCTGCCGGGAAGATAGGACCACAGCGTGCCAACATGGCTCTGGGTCCCCGCGCCGGTGTGACTGGCGATGATTCCGGTGCCCGGCAGCGGGGCGGCCAGAGAGGCCGTCTTCGCCGACGGGGTGCAGTCCACAGTCATGGACTGCGTGCTGGTGCAGTGGTTCGAGTCCGTGCACTGCACGGTCCGGGCACCGGCTTCGTCTTGTGCCGCGTGCACGTGCGGGTCAGAGGATGGTCCAGCAGGATGAACTCCCGCGAGGCCGGCAGGGGAAGAATCGTGATGGTCGCTGACGGTTGCATCCGCCGTGGCCGGGGAGTGCGTGGCATGGGTGGCGGTCAT
>NZ_JBVAYX010000072.1:0-1171 GCF_055412825.1 Pseudarthrobacter linnaei | reverse complement strand
GCGTAAGGAGCGACGTCTCCAGCGGCTGAGGGATATTCCTGTCGGCGGTCCTGTGGAGGTTCTCTGGTCCAAGTACCGCTGGTACTGCGAAGAGTCGGCCTGTGCGCGGCTGTCGTTCTTTGAGTCCACCCCTCAGGTCCCGCGCCGCGCCCGCTCCACCGGCCGGCTCCGGGACCACCTCGTGGATGCTGTCATCCGCTCGGGCAGGGCGGTGTCGGAGACGGCTGCCGGCTTCGCCGTGTCCTGGTGGATGGTGCGAGCGGCACTGAATGAAGCGTGCCTGCTCAAGTTGCCCGACGTAGATGCGCTCAGCCCCCGGATGCTGGGCATTGACGAACACCGCTTCCGGTCTGTGCGCTACTTTCAGGACCCGGCCACGAGCACGTGGACCCGGTTCGAACCCTGGATGACAACCATTGTGGACCTGGACACCGGCCAGGTCCTGGGCGTGGTCGACGGCCGGGACCACAAGGGCGTCGGGGACTGGCTGTTCGCCCGCCCCCTGGAGTGGCGCCTGGGAGTGCAGGTCGTCGCCATCGACCCCTCCGCGGCCTTCCGCAAAGCGCTGCGGATGTGGCTGCCCCGCACCGCTGTCGCGGTCGATCACTTCCATATGATCTCACTGGCCAACCAGGCAATGACAGAGACCCGGCAGAACCTTTCCCAGCAGGTCAGGGGCCGTCGCGGCCGGGCCGTCGACAAGGCATGGGCGCACCGGATGCTCCTGCTGCGCGGCGGCGACACCCTCAGCTGCAGGGCAGCCCTCCGGCTCGAAGAAGTGTTCACCGCCGACGATCCGACCGGCACCCTCCAAGCGGTGTGGAAAGTCAAGGAACAACTCCGGGCCCTGCTGCGTACCGGATCCCTGGAAGACGCCGAAACTGCGAAAACCCAACTCGAGGAACTGGTCAAGGCAGCCGCACGGCCGGAGACTAACAGGCTCTACCGCACCGTCTGCCGGTGGTGGAAAGAGATCGAAGTGCTCATCATCACCGGCGCCACCACGGGCAAGGTAGAGGCCAATAACACCGCCATCAAAAACATCAAACGCACCGCCCGCGGCTACCGCAACCCCGCCAACTACAAATCAGTTATTCTCTTGAGAAGTGCCGCCCGGACGGCGGCATGACACTCATCCGGGAATCCATTTCCCCACGAACCTTGAAGAGCC
>NZ_JBVAYX010000071.1:0-1189 GCF_055412825.1 Pseudarthrobacter linnaei | reverse complement strand
GTGTGGGCTGCCGCGGAGATCTCGGACAGTGGGCCCCCTTAAAATGGGGGTCTACCGAAAGTAGAGATCAGCATGACCGCATCACGGAAGCGATTTCCCCAGGAGTTCAAGGACGAGCTGTGCCGCGAGGTGATCAACACGTCCAAGCCGATCAGGGACGTGGCTACCGCGTATGGTGTCGGCCCCGAGACGCTCCGCAACTGGCTGGTCAAGTACCGCGAGGCCAACGGCTCCACGGAGGCGGATCTGACGGCCGGAACGGGCCCGGCTAAAGGAGCTCGAGCGCGAAAATCAGGAGCTGCGGGCGGAGACTGCCTTCTTAAAAAAGCCAGCGCTTACTTCGCGCGGGAGCAGCGGTAGTGAGCAAGTATGAATTCATCGATTCCCAAAAAGCTGAGCCCGCCAATCTAAATTCGGTCGTGAGAATGTGCCGCTGGCTGGCCGTCTCAACGTCCGGTTTCTATCACTGGGCTACCCGTCCGCAATCGGCCACCTCGGGACGCCGGCAGGGCCTGACCGCGCGGATCGAGCACTTCTTCGAGGAGTCCGAGGGTACCTACGGGTACCGGCGGATCCACGCCGATCTCGCCGCGGAACAGACCGAGTGCTCTCCCGAGTTGGTGCGGCAGATCATGCGCCACCAGGGCCTGGTGGCTTGCCAGCCACGCCCGTTCCGCATCACCACCGAGGCTGACGCTGAGGCCGCTGCGGCCATGCCCGACCTGGTCAACCGCGACTTCACCGCCGACCGCCCCGGAGTGAAGTTCGTCGGCGACATCACCTACATCCACACCTGGCAAGGATTCGTCTACCTCGCCACCGTCATCGACTGCTATTCAAAGAAAGTCGTCGGCTGGTCCATCGCCGATCACATGCGCACCGAGCTCGTCGCCGACGCGCTCAGGAACGCCGCCGCGACGACCCGGATCGAGCCGTCCGCGATCTGGAACTCCGACCGGGGCAGCGTCTACACCTCGACCGATTTCAGGGCACTGGTGACCGGACTGGGCATGCGCTCCTCGATGGGACGCACCGGCGTGTGCTGGGACAACAGCATGGCCGAATCGTTCTTCTCGGCCCTGAAAAACGAGCGTGTCTACCGGACCGTTTACGCGACTAAATCACAAGCCCGGAGCGACGTCATTCGCTATATCGAGGGGTTTTACAACAGCCGGCGCCGTCACTCCGC
>NZ_JBVAYX010000070.1:0-1211 GCF_055412825.1 Pseudarthrobacter linnaei | reverse complement strand
GTGGTCATGTGGTCCCCGGCGACCGGCGCGCAGCCGAGCCTGATCGGACCGATCCGTGAGGCCTGGGCCCGGAGCGGGTACGAAAACGGCACGATGGGCTACCCGACGTCCGGGATCATCTGCGGACTGAAGGACAACGGCTGCTTCCAGAATTACCAGGGCGGTGCGATCATGTGGTCCCCCGCCTCCGGCGCCGCGCTCAGCACGTTCGGTGGAATCCGGGACCTCTGGCAACAGGAAAAGTTTGAAAACGGCCCGCTGGGGTACCCCACAGCCAACGCCGTCTGCGGCCTCAAGGGAGGCGGCTGCTTCCAGAACTACCAAGGCGGCACCGTGATGTGGTCCCCCGCCTCCGGCGCCCAAACAATCATCCCCGGCCCGGTGCAGCAGGTCTGGCAGCGCAGCGGATACGAAGGCGGAACGCTCGGCTATCCCACCGGCAAACAACAATGCAATTCAACATCAACCCAGTGCAGCCAGGCATTCCAGGGCGGCACGGCCGCCTGGTCCAGCGCCGACGGCGGCTGGGCCATCCCGGGAGCCGCGGCAGCCACCTGGCGGCCCGCAGAAGTCGGCTACCCCGTCAGCGCCCAGGTCTGCGGACTTAGGGGCGGCGGGTGCTTCCAAAACTTCCAAAAGGGCGTCATCATGTACTCCCCCGCCGCGGGAGCCTTCGCCCTGTCAGGCGAAACGCTCCGCACCTGGCAACGAACAGGCTTCGAAAACGGAAGCCTCGGCTACCCGACCTCCGCCCTAACCTGCGGACTCAAGGACGACGGCTGCTTCCAGAACTTCGAACACGCCAGCGTCCTGTCCTCCCCCGCCACAGGCACCCGCCCCGTCTACCTCGGCCCGTTCCTGAGCACCTGGGCCGGATCAGGATTCGAAGGCGGATCCCTGGGATACCCCACCTCCGACCAGTTCTGCGGTCTCCGCAACGGCGGATGCTTCCAGAACTTCCAAAAGGGCTCCATTATGTTCTCCCCCACCACCGGAGCCCACCCCATCACCTCCGCCCCCATCCGCAGCGCCTGGGCCAAATCCGGCTACGAAAACGGCACCCTCGGATACCCCACCAACAAAATCATCTGCGGACTCAAAAACGGCGGATGCTTCCAGAACTTCGAGAAGGGCTCCATCATGTGGTCCCCCCTCTCCGGCGCCGCCCCCATGACCCTCGGCCCGATCCAAACAGCCTGGGGACAACAAGG
>NZ_JBVAYX010000069.1:0-1385 GCF_055412825.1 Pseudarthrobacter linnaei | reverse complement strand
TCCAACGAGAACACTGTGAGTATGGAGGTGGCCCGGGAAGGGCTGATCCGGAAGGGTGGGTGTCGGCAGCGAAGAGGTGACTCCCGAGAATACTGGCCGCGAGTGCGCGTGCCTTCCGTTTGACGTGTCCCCCTGAAACTGCCGGCGCCGGCCTGACCCGCCACCGGTTCTGGCTTGATTAGGAGCTTGTCCGCCTCAAGGCGTGACCCGTCACAGTGTTGCCGCGGTGAATGATCTGCTTTCCGGGCTCGGCGTGAACCGTATCCGCCAGCTTGATGAAAGGACCAAAGCAATGACGACACTGGCAGAGGACTATGACTACGTGATCGGCGGTGATCCGGACCGGGACACCATCGACCTGGCGGTGCTGGATACAGCCACCGGCAGCATCCGCGCCCATATCGAGGCGACGGCCGACGGTCCGGGATACTCCCGCATGCTCGACTGGGCACGAAAACACGCCCCTGGCCGCCGGGTCTGGGCGTTGGAGGGAACAGGAAGTTTCGCCGCCGGATTCGCCGGGGAACTGGCCCTGGCGGGTGAGGATGTCGTCGAAGTCGGAGCCCTCAAACGCGCCCGCGGCGCCAAGAACGACCGGCTCGACGCGGTCCGGGCCGCCCGGACCGCGCTGGCCCGGGAGCACCAGTCCAGTCCCCGCGTCCGCGGGCTGCGTGAAGCGATCAGGGCCCTGTCAGCGACCCGCCAGGCAGTGCTTGTCAGCCGCACAAAGGCCATCAACGAACTCAAGAGCCTCATCGTGGTCGCACCCGAACAGCTGCGGGCACCCCTGCGCGGCCGCCCGCTGGCCACCCAGCTGGCATTGATCGAAAGCACGGTCACCGCCGCGGCTGCCACGGTCGAACACCGGATCACGGTGCTGACATTGCAGTCGATCACCGCGCGCATACGGTTCCTGACGGGCCAGCTCGCGGATATCGATCCCGAGTTGGCCCGTCTCGTCCAGGAACATCCGGCGGGACCGGCGCTGCTCGCCGAACCGGGCGTGGGACCGGTCGTCGCAGCCCAGCTGCTCATCAGCTGGTCCCACCCCGGACGGGTCAGAAGCGAAGCGGCATTCGCATCGCTGGCGGGAGTCGCACCGCTGGAAGCCAGCAGCGGCCAACGCACCAGGCACCGTCTCAACCGCGGCGGAGACCGGGCCCTCAACCGGGCCCTGCATACAGTTGCGATCACCCGCATCCGGTGCCACGCAGAAACCCGCGCCTACGAAGCCCGGCGCACCCTTCAAGGAAAGACCCACCGAGATATCCGCCGCTGCCTCAAGCGCACCCTCGCCCGGCACCTTTACCGCGTTATGGAGTCCACGGCCAAATCCTCGGCGCCTGAACACGGTTGACAAACATAGGAGCGTCCAACCGGCTCCT
>NZ_JBVAYX010000068.1:0-1586 GCF_055412825.1 Pseudarthrobacter linnaei | reverse complement strand
CGGGCCACCCGGAGTTTCTGTTCCGGGGTGACCCGGCTGACCACCACCCCGTCGCGGTCCAGCAGCGCGGCCAGGACGGCGTCGTCCTCGGGCAGGTTGTGTCCCTCCAGGACCAGCTCGGGTGAGCCGATCAGCCCGGTTTCCCGGGCGATGGCGGCCGCCGTGAAGGCATGGTCGCCGGTGACCATGGCGACCTTGATGCCGGCCCCGCGGGCCGCCTCGAGGGCTACGCGGACCTCGGCCCGGGGCGGGTCGTGCAGGCCGATCAGCCCCAGCAGCGTCAGTTCGCTCTCGGCCTCCTCCAGTCGGAAGCTGGCCCCGGGCCGGCCGGGCAGGGTCCGCTCGGCCACGGCCAGCACCCGCAGCCCGTGGGAGGCCATCTGGTCAACCATCTCCCGCGCCCGGGCGGCGCCCGCTGCCTCACCGGCGTCGCCGCCGCCGTGCACGCACAGCGGAATCACGGACTCCGGGGCGCCCTTGACGTACAGCGTGGTGCCGACGATCGCGGACTCCCGCAGCCGGCGGGGATCGAAGGCGAAACGGTGCGAGACCTCCGGTTCCGCCGGACCTGGCCCGGGTCCTGCCAGCCGGGCGGCCAGCGCGGCAATGGCAGCCTCCATCGGATCGCCCTCTGCCACCCACTTGCCCTTCAGGAGCACCGCGCGGCCCACGGACGCGGCCAGCGCGGCGGAGCTGAGGTGCTGCGCCTCCCCGGCTCCCGTGCCGGTAACCTCAGCCTCCGGCCCGTAGCCCGCGCCGATGACACTGAGCACCCCGGCAGGGGTCCAGACCTCGACGGCGTTCATCCGGTTCTGCGTCAGTGTGCCGGTCTTGTCCGTGCAAATGAAGGTGGTGGAGCCGAGGGTTTCCACCGCCTCCAGGTTCCGGACCAGTGCATTGCGCTGCGCCATCCGCTGCGCCCCGACGGCCAGGGACAGCGTGACCGTGGGCAGCAGGCCCTCGGGCACCAGCGCCACCATCACCCCGATGGCAAACAGGAAGGCGTCCCGCCAGGAGATTCCGACCAGCAGGGACAGCACGAAGAACAGCACACCAATGCCCAGGGCCATCGTGGCGGTGATGCGGACGATGCGCTGCAGTTCCCGCGCCAGCGGGCTCGGCGGCGCCTCCACTTTTCCCGTCAGGGCTGCGATTTCAGCGAGCCGGGTTTTCCCGCCGGTTCCCGCGACCACACCTTCAGCCTGGCCGTTGACCAGGAAGGTCCCGCCAAAGACGCTGTCGCCGGGGACCTTGGCGAGCGCCTCGCTTTCACCGGTGAGCATCGATTCGTCCACGGAGCAGCCGGCCGCCAGCACCAGCCGGAGGTCCGCCGGCACCCGGTCGCCGGCCACCAGCACGACGGCGTCGTCCGGCACCAGCTCGGTGGTGTGGACCTTGATGATGCGGTTGTCCCGGCGGACGGAGACCATCGCCGGGAGCAGCTCGCGGAGCTTGGAGGCGGCATGCTGGGCGCGCTCCTGCTGGATGTAGGCGAAGACCCCGTTCACCAGGATCACGACGACGATCGCGATGGCCAGCTGCGGCATGCCCGCCAGGTAGGCCAGCACGGAGGCACACCACAGCAG
>NZ_JBVAYX010000067.1:0-1589 GCF_055412825.1 Pseudarthrobacter linnaei | reverse complement strand
GTGCAGGCCGGCGTGATGGCGCCGGTAGAACTCGGAGCCGGCGTAGGTTGCGCGGCGCAGCTCCCGCAGGGCGAGGTCCTGATGGGCCGTGATTTGGGCCGCATCCCAGTGGTCCCGTCTCCGCCATGCGGCCCGCAGGAACAGCACACGGAAGATGAGGCGGATGTCCATGGCTCTGTGCGGTCAGCGGTTCCCGGCCGGGGCCAGCGGCCGGTCAGCATGCGCGGTGGTGGCCTCGGGTGTTTCCGGCCGGGGCAGCCGGAGCCTCTTGAGCAGCAGGGCGTTGACGGCGACCAGGAAGCTGGATCCGGACATCGACAGGGCCGCGATCTCGGGGCTGAGGACAAAACCTGCGAAGGCGAAGACCCCTGCTGCGATGGGCAGGGCTATCGCATTGTACCCCACGGCCCAGCCCAGGTTCTGGCGCATCTTGCGCAGGGTTCCTTTGCCGATCCGCAGGGCGATGGGGACATCCAGCGGGTCCGAGCGCATGAGCACGACGTCGGCTGTTTCAATGGCCACGTCGGTGCCCGCGCCGATCGCGATGCCGAGGTCGGCCTGGGCCAGGGCCGGGGCGTCGTTGACGCCGTCGCCGACCATGGCTACTTTCTTGCCCGCCTGTTGAAGCTGGGCTACCTTGGCCGATTTGTCTCCTGGGAGCACCTCGGCGATGACGGTGTCGATGCCCAGCTGGCCGGCAATCCTTCGGGCGGTCGCTTCGTTGTCCCCGGTGAGCATGACGACCTCGATCCCGGCTTCATGCAGGGCCGCGACAGCGGCGGCCGCGGTTTCCCTCGCAGCGTCCGCCAATGCGATCACCGCCGCGGCCTTGCCGTCGACGGCGACGAGGACGGCGGTCCGTCCGGTGTCGGCGAGTTCATCGCGCACGGCGGCCAGCGGGCCCAGGTCGATGCCTTCGTTGGCCATAAGTCTGCGGTTGCCGACCAGCACCCGGCGCCCGTCCACGGTAGCGCCCGCCCCGTGTCCGGGAACGTTGAGGAAGTCCGAGGCAGCCAGGACGGGTGCGCCTGTTTCTTGCGCGTGCCGTACGACGGCTGCAGCGAGCGGGTGTTCGGATTCCTGCTCCACCGCGGCGACCAGGGCCAGGAGCTCGTTTTCGCCGATGCCCTCCACCACGACGTCGGTGACTTCCGGTTCGCCCTTGGTCAGGGTGCCGGTTTTGTCCATCACGACGGTGTCGATCCGGGCAGAAACTTCCAGGGCGGTGGCGTTCTTGAACAGGACGCCGCGTTTGGCGCCGAGGCCGGTGCCGACCATGATGGCCGTCGGCGTGGCGAGTCCGAGGGCGTCGGGGCAGGTGATTACGACGACGGTGATCGCGAACAGCAGGGCCGTCTGGACTCCGGCGCCGAGGGCGAGCCAGGCGGCGAACGTCAGGGTTCCGCCGATCAGTGCGACCAGGACGAGCCAGAACGCAGCCCGGTCGGCCAGCCGCTGGCCTGGTGCCTTGGAGTTCTGGGCTTCCTGGACGAGGGCCACGATTTGGGCCAGGGCGGTGTCGGCGCCGACTTTGGTGGCCCGGACCCGCATCGTGCCGGTGGTGTTGATCGAGGCGCCGATTACTTCCG
>NZ_JBVAYX010000066.1:0-1621 GCF_055412825.1 Pseudarthrobacter linnaei | reverse complement strand
GCTGGCGCCAATCCGCCGGTAACCCGCTGGCGCCAATCCGTTGGCGCCAGCTCGCCGGTAACCCACTTGCAGGATACCCCCGGGGGTATTATTGTTGTTAGTAGTCGACGGGGCTCACCACCCCATTTCTTTACGAAGGAGAACACATGCTTCTGGAACGCATTTATGATGAGGACCTTGCCCAGGCCAGCTACCTGATCGGCTGCCAGGCCAAGGGCGAAGCCGTTGTTGTGGACGGCCGCCGTGATATCGCGGTGTACCAGGCGCTGGCGGCGAAGAACGGCATGAAGATCGTCGCGGTCACCGAGACCCACATCCACGCCGATTATCTCTCCGGCACCCGGGAGCTCGCCGCGGCGACGGGGGCGAAGATTTACGTCTCGGGCGAGGGCGGACCGGACTGGCAGTACGGGTTCGAGGGCGAGCGGCTCTTCGACGGCGACACGATCACCCTGGGCAACATCAGCATCCAGGCCCTGCACACCCCGGGCCACACCCCGGAACACCTGTCCTTCCTGGTCACCGACGGCGCGTTCAGCGAGAAGGCCGGCTACCTGCTCTCGGGTGACTTTGTCTTCTCCGGGGACCTGGGCCGCCCGGACCTGCTGGACGAGGCCGCCGGCGGGATCGACACCCGCTTCGTCGGCGCGAAGCAGCTCTTCGCGAGCCTGCGCGATAAGTTCCTGACCCTCCCGGACTACGTCCAGGTCCACCCCGCGCACGGCGCAGGCAGTGCCTGCGGCAAGGCCCTGGGTGCGATCCCGTCCTCCACGGTCGGCTACGAACGCCTCTACGCCTGGTGGGGCCCGTACCTGGCCGCCAACGACGAGCAGGGCTTCGTCGATGAACTCCTCGACGGCCAGCCCGACGCACACGCGTACTTCGGGAGGATGAAGCGGGAGAACCGTCAGGGCCCTGCCGTGATGGGAGAACGCGCCCCGCTGCAGGAACTGGACCTCGCCGACGTCGCGCAGGGTCTGGCCGCGGACACGCTGACCTTCATCGACACCCGGTCCAATGACCAGGTCCACGAGGGCACCGTGACCGGGTCCCTGAACGTCCCGGCCGGCAAGTCCGTGGCCAGCTTCGGCGCCTGGGTCGTGAACCCGGAAACCGACAAGAACCCGCTGGTGCTCCTCGCACCGGACCAGGACACCGCGCAGGACATGTGGGACCACCTGGTCCGGGTCGGCATCGACCAGGTCGCCGGGTACGTCACCGGCTTCGCCGGGCTGCCCACCAGCACCCCGAAACTGATCTCCTCCGAGGAGCTTCAGGGCTTCGAGGCCGGCATGATCCTGGACGTGCGCAACCGCACCGAGCACAAAGCCGGGCACATCCCGGGCTCCCACCAGCTCAGCGGCGGCCGCGTGATGTGGCACCTGGACGAACTCCCGGCCGAAGGCACCATCGTGAGCTACTGCCAAAGCGGGGTCCGGAACTCCGTCGCGGCCAGCGCGCTGCGCCGCGCCGGCTACGACGTCGTCGAACTCGACGGCAGCTACAACGCCTGGACCGCCCACCAGCAGGCCCACGAAACCGTCCCCGCCAGCTGACCGGCACCACCAGCACCTAACCGCAACCCTGTGGCGGCGGCCCTGAACACCAGGGCCGCCGCCAC
>NZ_JBVAYX010000065.1:0-1926 GCF_055412825.1 Pseudarthrobacter linnaei | reverse complement strand
TGCCGTTTTCGTACCCGCTCCGGGCCCAGGCCTCACGGATCGGTCCGATCAGGCTCGGCTGCGCGCCGGTCGCCGGGGACCACATGACCACGCCGTTCTGGAACCCCTGGAAACAGCCGCCGCCACGCAGGCCACACGAAATCGCCGACGTCGCGGAACCCAACGACGACGACGCCGACGTCAACTCCGCAATCGCCTTCACCGCGGCAGTCGGAGTCGTTTCGATGGTCACACCAGCGGCACTGTCGGAGATCCAGTTGATGGTCACGCTGGTGCCGGCGTGCGTCGTGAAAGTCTGGCCTGCCTGCCAGGCATGGTTGTCGCTGTAGTAGCCGGCGAAGCGCCGGGTGTCGGGCATCAGGACCAGGGAACCGGACCCGAACTGTTGGACGATTTTGACTCCGCGGTTGCCGTTAACGGCTGTTGTCCGGTCGAATCCGACCGGGAGCCTGAGCTCCAGGTAATAGACCTCCCCGCTCACCGGGTCAGTGAACTTGAGGGCGCGGTTCTCGGCCCGTCCTGCCCAGGCGGTGAGCCTGTAGCTACTGGAGTTCGTGGCCTTTCCGACGTTCAGAATGTCGCGTCCCGTGCCGAATCCGCCAAAATCCCACAACGTCGAGCTGATCGTCGGTTGGGTGGACTGGGAGACGCCCATCAGGTCCATCGTGTCGCCGTATTCGCGGATCTTACAGGTCCCGTCGGTGAAGGAGCCGTCCGCTCGCGTGGCGACGTCCTGCCTCCCGCTGCCACATTCGAGGCTATTGGCGTGCATGAGGCCAAGGACGTGGCCGAACTCGTGGGTCAGGACGCTTCTGGTCAAGGATGCAGGCTGCGGCATGATGACCCGTCCGCTGGTCCCGTTGTAGCTCCAGCCGGCACCGTAAGCGCCGTCGGATAGCGTCGGGGAGGAGACAAAGACCACCAGGGCCGTGTAGGGACTTACTACCCAGCCGAGTTCGTTAGTGATCGTGTTCATCATGTCGGGGTAGCGCTGGCGCGACGACGCGCTGCGGCTGGTGTGCGTCTCGGTGCTAGCCACGCTCATGGAGAGCCGTCCGTTGGACATGCTCTCCCAGTAGTCGCTGGTGGCCCGCACGGCAGCGACGGCCGAGTCCATCGGGATGTTTGCCTTGACGTCGGTCAGCTGCACGGTCACGAGCCGCACCTTGATGACTCCGGACCGGGCGAGGGAATAAGCCTCGGTGCTCAGGGCCCGCGGCGCTGCCCCTTTGGCACCAGAGGACGGCGGGGTTTGAAACGTGTGGACGGAAGTCGGTGCACCGCCGGTCTGCTCAACACCAGGCGGTTCGACCGTCGGCGCGGTGGCCGGGGTGGATACGCCATTGACCGGCGGCGGGCTGGTCGCCGAAGCTGGCGCAGCCGTGAGCCCGGTTAATGTTGCCGCCGAGAGGAGGACTGCACAGAGATGCGTTGCGAACATCCGTCTGAATTTCATTGTTTCCTTCAAAGTACGCGGGGCTGCGAAGCAGGGTTCGGGAGCTCCCGCAGGGAGACCGGGAAGTCAAAGTAGTCTAGGGACTGGTTTTCCGCGGCCCGCACAGCCGGGGTGAATTTGCCCATCCCTTGTGGAAGGGAGGGATTTCCTGCGCCTACGGTGGATCGGTCCTGCGGTAAACCAGCGGATATGGGGACCTCCCGGTGCGGGGCGGGGGTACCTTGCGGTCGGCGGCCGTGCCCCGGGCACTTAACCGATGTAGGCGCCGCGTGAGGATGTCCACGTGATTTTTCCGCCGGTGAACTGCTGGGTGCAGGTGGTGTTGTTGGTGGTGCAGGTTTGGGTGTTGGTGGGGTATCCGAGGGGGCCGTTTTCGAAGCCTTGTTGTCCCCAGGCTGTTTGGATCGGGCCGAGGGTCATGGGGGCGGCGCCGGAGAGGGGGGACCACATGATGGAGCCCTTCTCGAAGT
>NZ_JBVAYX010000064.1:0-2017 GCF_055412825.1 Pseudarthrobacter linnaei | reverse complement strand
GAACCAGAACACCTGCTACCAGTGGATGTCCAAGGCAGGCATCGCGGGCAAGGCTAAAGGCCGTGCCAGGCGTGAGGAGTACTTCCGGCTGGCACGGCCGGTGCGGGCCGGCGGGAGGCAGCCAAGACGGTCGGGGTGCATCGTTGATGGCCGTTGATTTGTGGCGGCGGCTGGTGGGCGGTTGTTTTCTGTTTTCGGGCAGTGTGGTGTGGCCTGTTGGTTCGTCTGGGTTGGCGCCGGTTCCACTTCCGGTGTTCGTGCTGTTCGTTGGGACAGGATGAGGTCCACGGTCAGCCGGTGGAAGAAACGGGCCCGTTGTTGAGGCGGGCGGTGTTCTCCAGGAGAAGTTTCAGGAGGTCCTTTTCCGGGGCTGTTTCCGGGAGCAGGAGCTGGTTGCGGCGGGCGCGGGTGATGATTTTCCCGGCGGTGGCGAAGAGTCGGTAGCGCCAGCGCTTGATGTCCCAGGCTTTGGCGTGGTGGCCGTCCGGGAAGGCAGCGAGCTGGAGCCAGGAGACCAGATTGAAGGCGAGGGCGGCGATGTTGGCCCAGGCCTGGTTCGCGGCGAAGTCGAAGAACGGCAGCTTGCCGAGGCCGGTGTTCTTCAGGGTCTTGATCCGGTTCTCGCACCGGCCGCGGGCGCGGTGCCTGGCGTCCAGGAACGGCCCGTGCCAGCGCGGTGAATTGGTCAGGAACGCGGTGATCCGGTGCCCGTCGACATCGAGCAGGGTCGGCTGCGCACCGGGGTGCAGCGGCTCGGCCCGGAGGAACAGGTTGGTCCCCGGCGGGTAATCGGTGAGCGGAACAACGTCGGTGGCGTTGATGACCCACGCATCGTTACGGTCGTTCCCGTGCTGGTCCAGGGCCGGCTGCCAGTACTGTTTGTCGGTGGTCCAGTCGATCATGTGCGCTTTGCCGAACGGCAGGGCGTAGCTGGTGGAGAACTGCACGCCGAGGCTGTGCAGGTGCCAGAGGAACTTCCGTGAGGCACCGGCACTGTCGGTGCGGACCAGGACCGTCTCCCCGGCCAGGGCCCCGGCCTCGGTGAAGAAGCTCTCGGGCAGTTGGGCCGCGGCCGTGTGGAAGACCCGGATGTGGTCCTCGGCGCTGTTCGCTCCCGCGTTGCCGGGCCGCAGCACGGCGGCGAGGATTTCCCCGGAACCGTTGCCGCCGCCGTAATCGATGCTGGCGATGAACGGGGCGAACCCGTAGCCACCCCTGTAGGTTCCGGCGACGTTTTCCTTATCGGAGTGCGAGGTCACCAAGGTCGCGTCGAGGTCGATGATCAGCGGATCCGCAGCCGTCGCGGTCAGTGCCGGGCCCCGATCCCCGGCGGCGTCCCAGGCCCGGGTGCGCAGTTCCCGGGTAAGGGTCTCGAATCCGTAGCTGAACAGCTCCGGGTTGGCCACGGTGCGTTCGAAGAACCGGGAGACGGTCGCGTTCGAGGGCAGCTGACCAAAGACCCCGGGTGAGGAACGCAGGATGTCCAGATCCGAGGCATGTTCGCCTCCGGCGGCGAGCATCGCGGCCAACGAACCAACCAGCCGGCCAGGCCGGTGTCTCGCGCCGGAGGGAACAAACTGACCGAGCCTGTCCTCGCACAGCCTGCCGAAACCCAGGGCGTCCATGAAGCCGGCGAGTACCGTGACCCCGGCGTGGGAGATCAGCGACTGGCCGGTGAAAGTGACCGGAAAGGACGGAAAAACAGCGGTAGACTTTTGCATCGAAAGGGTGCTCCTTCGCTCGGCAAATAACGGTCTCGACAACCACTATTTTCCCAGTTCAGAGCACCCTTTCCCTGACTAACACGCCATCCCGACGGACCCGCCATGAAAACCTTGGGCTAGCCCTACGCTGGTCTCCGGAACAGATCAGCAACACCTTGGTCGAGGAGTTCCCCGACAACCCGGAGATGCGCGTGAGCCACGAGACGATTTACCAGTCGCTCTATCTGCAGGCCCGGGGCGGACTCAAACGCGAAATCCAGGCTGCGCTGCGCACCGGAAGAGCCCGCCGCAAG
>NZ_JBVAYX010000063.1:0-2414 GCF_055412825.1 Pseudarthrobacter linnaei | reverse complement strand
GCTCGGCTGGGATACCCCGGCCGAGCGCCTGCGTGATCTACTGATAACTACTTAGCCACCAGCGGTGTTGCAACGACCCCTAAAAACCGCCCAGGACTCCTTACCCGTTTTAACACTCCGGGACGGGCCCTGCTTCCCGTGGACCGGGCCGTCCGGACCTGTCCCGGCCGCGAAACACCGGCGCCGGTCCCCCTAAATCTGCAGGACCGTCCATGGTCGGGTCCACCTATTCCCCGGGCTCCGGTGGCACTGCCGGTCATGTCGTTAAACCGGCCGGGGAGATGGGACCCGTCATGGCACTAATGGGCCGTCTCCCCCAATCCCGCGGGGTGGGTGCTTCCGCTGGCTTTTGCCGGCGGATCCGCGGGCACATTTCCCTGGGTTGATGGGACAATAGGACAACGGCCGTGTCCCGGCGCCGGACCGGCGCCGACAGACCCGGCCCAGGACACTAAGGAGGGATCCTGATGGACCCCACCAACTTTGTTGTTGCCGGAATCATCATCGTGCTGCTGTTCATCGCGGCGAAAATGTCCATCCGGATCGTGCGTCAGTATGAGCAGGGCGTGCTCTTCCGGCTCGGCCGGGTCACCGGCGTCAGGATGCCGGGGCTGCGGTTCATCATCCCCGTGATCGACCGCCTTCCGCTGGTCAGCCTGCGGATCGTGACCATGCCGATCCAGTCACAGGGCATCATCACCCAGGACAACGTGAGCGTCGATATTTCCGCGGTGGCTTACTACCGGGTGATCGACGCCGTGAAGTCCGTCGTGGCGATTGAAAACGTCTCGGCAGCCATCAACCAGATCGCCCAGACCACCCTGCGCAAAGTCGTCGGCCGGCACAGCCTGGACCAGACGCTTTCCGAAACCGAGCGGATCAACAGCGATATCCGGGAGATCCTGGATGCCCTCACACTGGAGTGGGGCGTCGAGGTTACCCTCGTCGAGCTCAAAGACATCCAGCTGCCCGAGAGCATGAAGCGCGCCATGGCCCGCCAGGCCGAAGCCGAGCGAGAGAAGCGGGCCAAGATCATCGCCGCCGAAGGCGAAGCCATCGCCGCCGCCGCCCTCGGGGACGCCTCCGACATCATGATGGCCCACCCACTCGCCCTGCAACTGCGCAACCTTCAGTCCCTAGTCGAAATCGGTGTGGACAAGAACACCACCGTCGTTTTCCCTGCCCCCTTGATG
Source organism: Pseudarthrobacter linnaei (assembly GCF_055412825.1). Classification (NCBI taxonomy): domain Bacteria; kingdom Bacillati; phylum Actinomycetota; class Actinomycetes; order Micrococcales; family Micrococcaceae; genus Pseudarthrobacter; species Pseudarthrobacter linnaei. Next base: position 1,221 of record NZ_JBVAYX010000063.1, on the reverse strand, counting down.
AGCACCATCGGGGAACTCTCCGCGTTTCTGGCCCGGGAAAACCAGGCCGCGGCAAGCTCGCAAGGAAAACCACCGGTCCGGGCCGCATACCGCCCGCCGGGGCACAATACGCCCGTTCCGGCCGAAGCAGCCGCCGTGCGCCTCCCGTCGGGCCGTTGACCCGTCGACGTCCATCCCGTCAGAACCCTTGGCGGGGCGGCGGGACCGTGCGACGATCCGTTCATGAATGAAGGAAAGCGCTTCCGCCACGGGCCGATCATGACGGAACTGAAAGGACCGATCAGGCCTCCCGGACGAACGCCCGGTGTCGCTAGGCTGCCAGCGGGGCGCCGAAAAGCTCTTCTGCCAGACGGACCAGATGCTCCGGGACGTCTGCGTCCCTGCCGTGGGCGTCGCGGCCCAGGAGGACGGGCTGTCCGCGGGCGGTGCCGGCGAGGTCCAGCCCGCATTCATGCATCAGATGCCTCGCACGCAGGTTCGGCGGAAGGTTGATGATTGTTCCCTCGGCGTTAAGGTAAACGTTCCAGTCGCCGCGGGTGATTGACTCATCTCTCCCCCGTCCAGTCCCTGCAGGACCTCCGGGCCGGTGTCCAGGGATTCAATCCGGATGGGCTCGCCGAGGGCGGACGTAACCGCGCACAGCGTTCGGAACCGCGCGCCATGCCGGATCCATCACGCCATCGATGACCCCTCGCCACAAACCCGGAACCGCTGTGCCACGGCGGAATACCAGAGATGGCCCGCGACCGGAAAACTCGGTCCTTCAACACATCTGTCAGCTTGCGGGATGCAGCGGGATGTTCCGCCCCGATAATTTGGCTGTGTGAACCGTGTGGGCTGTGAACCGCTCAGTTGCCAAGCCTGCCAGCTACGCCGCCGATGTTTGGGGCTGCGGAAGCTTTGATTGACATTCAGGCCGTCAGCAAGTCGCTCCCGGACCGTCTTGAAAACGATCGTTACCGTACCCCATCCGACAATGGCTTAGCGCTACTTTTCGGCGCATTGGTCGACGCCCTGTTCCCATAATTCGCCCGGACCCGGCGCGCTGCGCGGGTCACCAATTCTCGGCCCGGAGGCCCGGAGGCCCGGACTCCGGAAAGCACAGAACGCCGTCGCGCACGGCGAGGCGCGGTGTGGGCTGCCGCGGAGATCTCGGACAGTGGGCCCCCTTAAAATGGGGGTCTACCGAAAGTAGAGATCAGCATGACCGCATCACGGAAG
>NZ_JBVAYX010000062.1:0-2489 GCF_055412825.1 Pseudarthrobacter linnaei | reverse complement strand
CGCGTCAGGCGGGATGCGCGATGACCGGCACGTTGGTTGCGGCTCCCCGGACCGGGGTGCGTTGGAAGTCCCGTGAGGTGTGGTGCGCTCTGGCGGGGGTCGTGTCGTTGGTGCTTGCCGTGGGGGCTGCTTCCACGGTGGCGGTGCCGGTGAACAGCGATTTGGGGCTCGTCGGGGTGCTGCCCTACCCGTTTTGGGTGGGGGTCCTGGTTCTGAATGTCGCGTTTGTCGTGGCGTTGCGGGGGGATGCCGCGGGCCCGGCGCGCCGGGCGGTCATGCTGTGGCTGTTGCTGGTGCTTGTGCTCGTGCTTTTCGGGACCGCGGCTTTCGTGGCGGACGTTCCGCGGGGTGAGGTTGCGTTCCGTCATCTCGGTATCGCTGATGCCCTCGCGGGCGCCCCGGGGATCGATCCGGACATCGACGCGTACTTCAACTGGCCGGGTTTCTTTGCTTTGCTGGCGACGGTGCTCGGGGCGACCGGTCTTGATCCGGTGGCCGTTGCCCTGTGGGCGCCGGTGGTCAACATGGGTCTGTGGCTCGTTGCTTTGGGCGTGCTGACGGGCTTCCTGACGCGCGATCCGCGACGGCGCTGGCTCGTGCTCTGGATCTTCTGCCTCGGCAACTGGCAGGACCAGGACTACCTGTCTCCGCAGGCCTTCGGCTTCTTCCTGTACCTTGTCGTGGTCGCGCTGCTCGTGGGTCCGTTGGCCGCGCGGGTGCCCGTTCTGCGCGGTGACCGGCGCGCCGGTCTGGGGGCGTGGTGGCGGGGGCGGTCGCCGGCCGACCGCGCCGACCTGGTGGCGTGGTGGCGGGGGCGGTCGCCCGCCGAGTCCCGGCCGGGGCATCGGGTGAGTGCCCTGGTGGTGGCCCTGTTGCTCATCACGGTCATCTCCGCGAGCCATCAGTTGACGCCGTTCATGGTGCTCATCGCCGTCATCGCTCTGACTCTGAGCGGGCGTGTCTGGCCCAGCCGGTTGCCCCTGATCACCGCAGTTGTGCTGACGCTCTGGCTTGTCTATCCCGCGAGTGCCTACCTCATCGGGAACCCCCCTTTGGCGGAGGCAGGACTGCAGGCCGCGACCGAGGCGAATGTCATCGACCGCCTGAGCGGGACCGCTGGGCACGTGCTCGTGGTGCAGGTCCGGATTGTTCTCACCCTTGTGCTGTGGGCGCTTGCCGCGGCGGGGGCGGTCCGGGACTGGCGCAGGGGACGTCTGGACATCAGGGTGGTCCTCCTGGCCGTCACCCCGCTGCTGCTCTTCCCGGCGCAGTTGTACGGCGGGGAGATGCTTATCCGCGTCTCGCTGTTCGCGTTGCCCTTCATCGCCTTGCAGGCGTGCTCGGTTCTGCTTCCCACGGACGGCAGCACACGCCCTTCCTTCCGGGCCGCGGGGGCCCTGGCGCTGACCTGCTTCCTGCTGGCCGTGCTGACCGTCACGGGCCGGTTCGGGAATGCCCAGTATGACGTCTTCACCGACGATGAGATCGCCGCCGTCGCCGCCGTGCATCGCCTCGCGCCGCCCGGCTCGACGATCATTTCGGCTGCCCACCCGACGCCGTGGCGCAGCGAGGCCTACCTCGAACACCGGGCCCGGACGATCGATGACATGTGCCGGTCTGACTTGTCGACGGCGACGTGCGGCCCACTCGTGTACGACTACGCCCGACACAGCCCTGGCGGTGCCGTCGTGTTGCTCACGCGCTCATCGGAGGCCAGTCTCGTGCTCCAGGGCTCCAGCAGCACGCGCGGCTTCGACGAGCTGGAGGAGTGGCTGAGCGCGCAGGACGGCGTGGAGCTCGCGTTCAGCAACGTTGACGCACGCGTGTACCGGGTGACGCCATGAGCGGCGGCGGCGTCAGCCGGCCCACCGTGGTGCTCGGTCTCGCGGCCCTCGCGTTGTCACTGGTGACGCTCATCGGGCTGCCGACACCGTTGCAGGCGGTCGCCGCGATAGCGGTCCTGGTCCTGCTCCCGGGGCAGGCATTGGCCCGACTCACGCAGGTGACCGACCTCGCGCTCGGCGCGCTGCTCGTCCTGGCGCTCGGCCTCGCTACGCTCACGGCAGTGTCCACCGCGATGTTCTACCTCGCTGTGTGGTCCTGGCAGGCGTGCGTCGTTACGATGGGCGTCATCACCATCCTCGCGTGCATGGCACGCGCACGGCAGGAGGCCGCATCATGATCGATCTGGCGGGACTTCTCGCGACTGCCGTCCTGCTCGTGACCCTCGTCGCGCTCGAGGTCCGACGCGCCGGAGCAGACACCGGGCAGCCCCCACGCCCGAGGATCCTCGGCCTGACGGTGAGCCCCAGGGTCGTCGCCGTCATGTGGACGATGTACCTGCTCCTCTTCCTGCCACGCGTGCTGGGACTGCTCGCATGAGCCGCGCGGCCCGGTGGTGGCTCCTCAGCGACCTCCACCTGGGCGTGTCCGACGAGGACCCCCGGCGCCCCGGCACAGTGCTGCCCGAGTTCCTGCACCGCGAGGTG
>NZ_JBVAYX010000061.1:0-2801 GCF_055412825.1 Pseudarthrobacter linnaei | reverse complement strand
CGTTTTGCCCGCACACCCACCGATCCGCTAAGCGTCATCACCATGGCGAAAGGAGCCTAAAGTGCTCGATTTCAATTTCCGGCCGTCCGCGGATTGGCCTGGGGCGCGGTGGAGCGGCACCGCCAAAATTCCACAGCTTGAACATCGGAAGGATGAAAACATGAGCAACCTCAATGCGTCTGCGGTAGGACGGTTTGCGGCGGCGTCCCTTTTGGTCGCAGCCCGAGTCAGCAACCGGTGTTCCATCCGACGCCAGGAGCAGGGACTTCGAGTCGCTCTGGTGCGCGAGGGGACAGCTGGTCTGCGGCTACGCGGGTCGCGGAATCCGCGGCTCCGTGCACTGCTGGCAGCACTACTGACAGCGCTGCTGCTTGCGTTGAGTGTTGTTGTGGTACCGGTTGCGGCGTCGGCTGCTGCGGGTGATGTTGGGGTTCAGGGCCCGTCGCATTCCGGGACGGGGACGCCGACAGGTACGAAGCGGGCAACGAGTGCTTTGTGGTTCAACGACGGGGTCTGGTGGGGGAACCTGTGGGACACTGCCAGCTCGGATTTTCACATCTTCCGGTTCAATTCCGCGACGAGCTCGTGGGTTGATACGGGTGTGGCGACGGACACGCGGGCGAACACTCATCATGACGTGATGTGGGACGGGACGACGTTGTTTGTGGCGAGCTATCGGTTCGTCAACGACGGTCGGCCAGCTGAGCCGAACTACCCGACGACGATGCGGCGTTACAGCTACGATCCGAGTAAGACGAAGTACACGCTGCTGAGTTCTTCAAAGATCAACAACTCCCGCGTTGAGACCCTGACCATCGACAAGGACTCGACTGGTCGGGTGTGGGCCACGTGGCCGGAGAATAACCGGATCTATATGAATGTCACTGGCACGGATGGCAAGACGTGGGGGACGCCGTTCGCGCATCCTGCGTCCTTGAGCAACGTGTCCGTGGACGACACCTCGGCGGTGATCGCGTTCGACGACAAGATGGGTGTGATGTGGAGCCGGCAGGTCGGTGACTCCACCGACGGCATGTACTGGAGCTACCACGTCGATGGGGCGTCCAACACCGCCTGGTCCGCTCCTGTGGCAGCGGTGAAGGGGCAGCGCAGCGGTGATGACCACATGAACTTGAAGTGGATGGATTCCTCGGGTGGCCGGGTTTTCGCCGCTATTAAGACGTCCTTCACGTCGGCGTCTCAGCCGCTGATCCAGCTGTTGGCATTGAATGGCACGACCTGGTCGGCGCACACGATCGCGACAGTGGCGGAGTGCCCGAACCGGGTGACCGTCCTGGTTGATGAGAGCACGCAGAGGCTGCGTACCTTTGCCACCTATCCGAAGCCGAGTGGCACGACGAACGCTGGTGTCTGCACCAGCTCGGGCGGTGCGATCTACGAGAAGTCCACGCCGCTGAGCGACATCAACTTCACCACGACGAAGACGGCTCGTATCGTGGACGCCGACCAGTATGTCCACAACGTGACGTCGACGAAACAAAATCTCAACAGTGCGGCGCGGGGCACGGCCAACAGCGGTCTGCTGTTGCTCGCCGATGTGAACGCCACCAGCCGGTACTGGCACTTCTCCGAACCCGGCGGCGGCGGTGGTGGCGGTGATACGACCGCCCCGACGGTGACGGCTACGTCTCCGGCGGCTAGTGCCACTGGTGTGGCGGTGACGGCGAATGTGACCGGGTCCTTCTCGGAGGCGATGGATGCGTCGACGGTTACGTCGGCGACGTTCAAATTGACATCGGGGACAACGCCGGTAGCGGCCGCTGTGTCGTACGACACCACGAACAAAGTTGCGACGTTAAACCCGGATGCGGATCTTGCGGCCGGTACGACATACACGGCGACGATCTCCAGTGGGGTGAAGGATGTTGCCGGTAACGCGTTGGCGGCGGACAAGACGTGGACCTTCAGCACGGCCCCCGCGGGCGGCGGCACGTCGGAGACCGTCACCCTCACAGCCACCGCTGACAGCTATGTGACGAGCGGGGCGACGGGGACGAACTACGGCACGAGCACCATGCTGGGTGTGGACAACAGCCCGGTGGAGGCCACGTACTTGAAGTTCGACCTGTCGGCGTACGCGGGCAGGACGCTGGAGAGTGCGACGTTGCAGCTGCGTAGCGCCGGGAGTGGGTCAACGGGTACGCAGAACGTCAAGGTCGTCGCTATTGACACCTGGACCGAGAGCGGGATCACGTACACTAACCGTCCGGCGCTCGGCACCAGCATCGGCAGGCTCGGCCCGACAACGACCAACACCAGCTACAACGTTCCGCTGACGGTCAGCGGCCTGACCGGTGAGCTCGGCCAACAGCTCTCTCTTGGAATGGACTCCAGCAGCAGCGACGGCCTGGACCTCAACTCCAAGGAAGCCGGCAGCACGCTCGCACCCAAGCTGGTGCTCACGCTGAAGAACTAGGCGGACACCGGCGACACGGCCGACACCATCCGACCGACACCACCCAGACAGGGGACGACCATGCAGACCAAGACCAAGGCACTGCGCTTCGAGATCCACGGCCGCGTCATGATTCGCGTCGACGCGGAGGCGCCGGCAGCGGCCCGGCTCCAGAGCCCGGTGGCGTGCTTCGCCACCGGGCGGCCAGCGGACATCGTCGTCGATGACCGGCTGGAGCCGACGCCGGATGCGGATCTGGTTGAGCACGGGCTCGCGTACACGGAGAACAGCGTGCGCGTCAGGCGGGATGCGCGATGACCGGCACGTTGGTTGCGGCTCCCCGGACCGGGGTGCGTTGGAAGTCCCGTGAGGTGTGGTGCGCTCT
>NZ_JBVAYX010000060.1:0-2995 GCF_055412825.1 Pseudarthrobacter linnaei | reverse complement strand
GCAAAACCCACATCCAGGCCATGCTCTCCCTGGCCAGGCGAAGGTTGAACGTCCTCTGGGCCATGCTCCGCGACGGCACCACCTACACCCCGGTCCCCGCGCAGATGGCCAGGATGGCTGCCTGACGGCCGGCGCCGAGCCTCCGCACACCGCAGTCCCGACAGGCAGGTCCTAGCGGATTTTCACTGCCTGTGGTTCAGTTCGGCGCTTGGAACGGATTGGTCGCTGCACGATCTGCCGGCCTACGACCATCGACCGGATGGTGACGGACCCGAATCTGACATTGTCCAAGGTGATGGCCGTGACCCGCCACCGGCGGGTGTCATCAATGGCACCGTATCTGCGGCCGCGGATTGACGAGGTCTTCCAAAAGGTACAGGAGCACTTTGCCGGACCGCGGCCGGAGCCGACGCTGACGCCCGGGTATGACGCGGGCGACTTCACGGTCGTGTTCGGTGGTTGAGGTACTCAAGCATCCGGAACAGCGGCGCCTTGAGCCGCCATCGGCCGGAAGAACTCGGTCAAAACGGAAGTACGAGACACCCCTCAAGCATCCGCCTCACGAGACCAGGATTTGGGAGACGCGCCCTAGTGGGGCAGGTGCGAGGCCGCGGCGGAGCCCGGTGCGGCTTTTGGAGCCAGATAGGCGTCGAGCTTGGCGAGGGTTTGCTCGATGCTGGCCGGGTTCCGGCGGAGGTAGCCGGCCAGGCGCATTAGGATCCGTGCCCGGACTTCGCGGGCGTCCCACTGCTCCGTGACGAGGGTGCCAGGGTTTCCGGCGGCATCGGTGGAGGGCTCCAGCAGGTAGCGCCAGATGTGGCCGCCGAAGGGCTGCCAGGCGATCCGTCGGCCCTCCTCGAACTCGCAGACCGTGTTCAGGACCTTGTAGTCCATCTTGACGTTCATTTCCATGCCGAACTTCGCACCGAGGGCAAGCCGTTCCGGACCGCGGGGCTGGGCGCCCTTGACCGTGCCGGAACCGTCGATCACGCTGTGCAGCGCGGGTGTGGCGAGCACCTCGAAGACGGTTTCCGGAGCGGCCGCGATAAAGCGGTTACGGGACACGAGATATCTGTTGGTCATCCGGCGATTCTAGCATCGATACCCATGGGGGTATATTATGTTTGCGGCAACCATCGATATCGCTGAATTGATTTTCAACGACACAGTCACCGGCAACGGAATTGTGCCGGTGGACGTCTAGGCGGCATGGTGCCGCCCTTGTTGCCCCGGGCGGGCCCGCACAGCCTGCGCGCCCTTGCGGCCGACCGCCCGGAAGTAGCAGGCCGACGCCTGCGCGTCGAGACCTGAGCGTAAGGTGTGACACGATGCTCGCCGCCCGGCTGGCATAACGACTTCTAGGAGGCACTGCCCATGACATCCACCAACCCTGCCAAGATTGCATTCTTGATCCTCACTGATTCGGCGGACCGAGGCCTTCCCGGGCTGGTCATGGCGAGCCGCCTCAAAATGAGCCGCGGCTCCGACGTGCGCGTCCTCTTTTTCGGCCCCGGCGTGAAACTCGCCGGCAGCGGAGCGGCCGACCAGCAACTCGCGGACCTCATCGACTCAGGGGTCAAACCTACGGCCTGTTCCGCTCAGGTGGAGCAATTCGGTCTGGCCGAGGAATTTGCCGACCGTCCCATCGAACTCCTCGCCGCCGGCGCCGAGATCGAAGCGTATGCCAAGGAAGGCTTTACCGTACTCAGCTTTTAGGCCCGCCGGGCCGGTCTCCGCTGAGTTCGAGCGGCTCCCCGAGGAGGACCGCAAATGAGCGGCAGACCGTCAATGAACCGGCCCTTACATACAGCGGTGTCTCGGGGTCACGTTCCTCCAGCCCGGGCATGCGCCAGGTGCAATCATGTTTACACTCCCTCCACTTACGTCTTCCGGTTCTTGCGTACGTCGCCTTCGCGGCACTGCTGGTCTCTCTCGTTACCTATGGTCTCGAGCCAATGCGGTTGGAGCGCTTAACCGGCAGGTCAAAGAAGCAGCGCTAATATCCAAACAGGCTTCGAAGCAGTGGCCCCAGTCGGTGGCTTGGGGATTCGGGTACGGGCTCGCCATTCTCTAGATAGCTTCGATTGCAAAATACATGTTTTGCTGACCAGTGATTGGGACTCCCCAGGAGCAGCCGGACTGCGGAATACCCGCAGCCGGCTCGGCACGCCGGGCTGAGTCAGGCGCGGAGGAGCCCGATGCGCCACAACAGATTTCAGGCTACGGAATGTCGACCTCAAGTCGTCTTGGGTCCAGTGCCCGGCCCGTCGCGAACAATGGAACAGGATCCGGCGCTAACGGCTCTGTCTCGTTGTCCGGGGCGTAATGACACCGATGATTGCCTGCTGAACGGTTCCCGTGTTTTCGACGCTGCATTGTTACTCAAGATGCCCGACACCGGGTGGTGTCAGCCGTGGTCAGGGCCCCCACCCCGGTGAGTTCACTGACCATGCCCGAAAGCTTGATTCCCGTATCTGACGCGTGCCCGTGGATCACCCTCCAAGCCGCCGCAATTCACTTCGGCACCTGGCCAGGCAGGCTTTCCCGCATCGAACGCGGACTCAGCCGCGATGACACCCTCGCCCGCGACTACAGAAGCTGGCTTGCGCAGCAACAAGAGACTGCCGAGGGGCATTGACAACTATAGGAGCATCACATAGGGAAGACGCGCCGTCGATAGCGGGGGGCGGCCCGCCCAAGCCGCACAATCAAAATCAACCAGGTCACCGGCCAATCTTACCCAACGCAACCACAGGCAACAGCGGCGGCCCCGGCCATCAACGATGGCGGCGCCACTGGGCTGCTGCGGGGATTTCGGGCAGCGGATTGAGTGGTTTCTTCTACGCTGCCAAGGCTGGCTGTTGATAACCATAGTGGACTTCGTTGGGCCGCCGGTAACCGAGTGCGGAGTGACGGCGCCGGCTGTTGTAAAACCCCTCGATATAGCGAATGACGTCGCTCCGGGCTTGTGATTTAGTCGCGTAAACGGTCCGGT
>NZ_JBVAYX010000059.1:0-3052 GCF_055412825.1 Pseudarthrobacter linnaei | reverse complement strand
TGAAATGCACGCGGCAGCGCTGCCACGCCGCGCCCTGGAACACCGTGCCGATGGCTTTCTTCAGGCCGCTGTGGGCGTCGGAGATCACCAGTGTCAATGGCCAATAGTTTGTGCCCACGGACGGCCAGCAAAAATGCCCGCTGGTGGCCATGAAAACTGCCCACTCATGGCCACGAGATCTGCCCACCGGGTGTTCGGTGGCGCTGGCCATGTTGGGGTGTGGGTTTAGTTCATGGGGGTGACTCCTTTTCCGGCCAGTGCCTGGCTGAGGCGGATCGATTCTCCTGAGGTCTGGCAGACGTGCGCGTGGTGCAGCAGCCGGTCGACCGTCGCCGTGGCGAGGGTTTTGGGCATGAGCTCGTCAAAGCCGGCCGGATGCAAATTTGAGGAAACCGCGATGGACCGTTTCTCATAGGCGGCATCGACGAGGCGATAGAGGCCCTCGGCCGCGTCGGTTCCGACCGGCAAGAGTCCTATGTCATCGACCACCACCAAATCTGCGCGCAGGATCCGGGCGACGACTCTGGTGACGCTGTCATCGGAGCGGTGGGCTCGCATGAGAGCGCCGAGGTCCTCGAGACGGAACCACGCGACCCGCAGGCCGGCCTCGACGGCTTGTTGGCCGAGGGCTTCGAGGAAGAACGTTTTGCCCGTGCCGGACGGGCCGCAGATCACGACGTTTTCCTTCCGCCCGATCCATTCCAGCGTACGCAGCGCCTGCTGCGTCGGTGCCGGGATCGAGGAGGCAGCAGGGTCCCAGGTGTCGAAAGTCTTCCCGGTCGGGAAGCCCGCGGCCTTGCGCCTGGTGGCGAGCATGGACCGGGACCGGCCGGCGACTTCCTCGACGAAGAGGGCCTTGATGACCTCGGCCGGTTCCCAGCGCTGGGCGCGGGCGGTCGCGATCAGTTCCGGCGCCAACGCCCGCGCATGAGGCATCTTCAGCTGCCGCATCAGCGCCTCCAGCTCCGGCGCCAGCACGGGTGCCGTGGTCGGGACCGGGCTCATGCGCTTTCCTCCAGGGCGCCGTCAACAGGGGCGGGAACGGGTGGTCGGCCGATCGCCGCCCACCCGGCGGTGCCCTGGGTCAAGGACCGGGTCTCCCCGGCAGCATGGGTGGTGGTGCGAGTGGTTGCGGCGTTCAGGATCGAGGCAAGATCCTTGTTCGCGAAGCGGCCATGGATGGCCGCGGTCCCGAGGGCCTGATCGACCTCGGACTGCCCGGCGATCTTCGCCAGGGCGACCGCTTCGGCCATCTTCACGTTCATCCGGGCCGTGCCCGCCGCTGCGGCCTCGAGCAGCCAGGTCCGGGCGCCGGCCCCGATGCTAAGGAACTCCGCCTCCGCGGCCGTCCTGGCTTTCGCCGTGTACTCACCCGGGATCCTGGGCCGGTGGTCCGGGAAGTGGGCGTCATTGATCGCCGGGCTGCCGGGCCGGGCGCGCCGGTGCCGGGCGACTTCCACCGGCCCCTGGCTGCCGTGGTGGACGATGATGACCTGCTCGTCGGCTCCGGCGCCGTGGGCCCGGACGAACACCCGCGCGTCGAGCAGATACGCCGGAACGGAGTACTGCCCGTTCTCGAAGGTGACCATCGGCGTGTTCCCCGGAACGGTGCGGGAGAGCCCGAACGCGACGGTGTGCGCAGTGTCCGGGATCCGGTGCAACCGCGGTCCCTCCTCGGCCAGCATCGCGGCTGGTTTGCGGCGGGTGGCCCGGTGCTCACGATGGTTGACCTCGTCCATAAACGCCTGGCAGGCCGCTTCGATCTCGGCGAAGGAAGCGTATTCGGCACGCAGGTTGGTGTCCGTGGGCACGATGTCGGCCTTGGCGACTTTCACCGAGGACTCCACGCCGCCCTTGGACGCCGGGTCAGCCGGCTGGCAGGTCAACACCGTCACCCCGTAGTGGCGGGCGAAGTCGACCGTCTGCTGGTTGCGCACCGGGACCCCGGCAATATGGGACACCGTCACGGTCTTCTCGTTATCGGTCAATACATACGTTGGGGCACCGCCGATGACACGGAACGTGCGGTCCAGCGCGGCGAACACGCTCGGCGCCGTCCGGTCCCGCAGCGCGATCACGATCCTGAAGCGGGACCACGCCAGCCAGGCCACGAACAAAACGGTCTTCTTCCCCTCGATCACGGGGCCGTCACCAAAATCGTACTGAAGCCACATGCCCGGTTCCGTGATCCACGGCCGGTGCACCCGGACATGGCCAAGACGCCAGGCAGCACGGACCTGCGCGACGGCCCGGCGGGTCGAGCGTTCCGAACCCTCGTAGCCGAGGGCCAGGAGCTTCTCGTGGGCTTTGTCGGCGCGGATCCTGCCCTTGGAGGCCTCGATCCATTCCTCGATCTTGGGCAGGAACGCATCCGTGACCCGGCCCCGGTAAACCGGCTCGGCGATCGGCTGGCCAGCGTCACGGGCAGCAACATGCCTGGCCACAGTGTGGTGCGAGCAGCCGGTGAGCTCCGCGGCGGCGCGCAACGATCCGGTCAAATCATACGCAGCAAGTATTTCCATGATTTCTCCGTCAAACTTCATTAGGGCCTCTTCCCGGGCGACTTTGGTGCGACTAGACACCGTCATCAAACCCCGGGGAGAGGCTCCCGCCGCTTAAGCGGCAGGGTCAGTAAGGAAGTGGGCAGATCTCATGGCCACCGACGGGCAGTTTTCATGGCCGTCAGTGGGCAGTTCCGTGGCCGCCTACGGGCAGTTTTTCATGGCCGCTAACANTCCAGAATCCCTCGTTCTCGCTGTTGCCGACGTCGAAGCCCAGGACTTCCCGCCGCCCGTCCGCGGCCACACCGAAGGCAACCACGACGGCCTGGGACACGACCCGGTGCCCGACGCGGGCCTTGCAGTAGGTCGCGTCGAGGAAAACGTACGGGTAGTCCATGGCCGAAAGGTTCCGGTCCTTCGAACGCGCCGACTTCGTGGTCCAGGTCCTCACAGATCCGGTAAACTTCGGACTTGGAGATCCCGGTCTCGGCCCCGAGCGCCTTGACCAGATCATCGACCTTGCGGGTGGAGACCCCGTGCAGGTAGGCCTC
>NZ_JBVAYX010000058.1:0-3408 GCF_055412825.1 Pseudarthrobacter linnaei | reverse complement strand
CTCCCGCGAGGCCGGCAGGGGAAGAATCGTGATGGTCGCTGACGGTTGCATCCGCCGTGGCCGGGGAGTGCGTGGCATGGGTGGCGGTCATGACGTGCATGCCGAAAATCCCGGCGATAAGGGCCAGGACCGCGGTAAGCAGGCCCGCACGGCGAAGGAACGCGATCGCGGCGGCGTGTGCCGGTGCGGTCATGACGGTCCTTCCTTCCTGTGGCGGGCTATCTCTTTCAAGGCTACCGGCCCGGCGGCAGTGCACTTACCCGTACAACGATCCTGCACCGGATTCTGTTTCCGCCACTGGCCGGTGCACGTGGTGGGGACGTACGATCTTGCGGGTAAAACCCTGGGGGGACCACACTAAGGGCAACAGTTGCAGGACTTGGAGGAGGGCGGCGCTCGTGGGCGGCGACGGGGTATTCAGTATCGTGGCCGGGGTGGACGGTTCTGCCCCGTCGCGCCTTGCCCTGGAATGGGCAGTCACGGAGGCCCGGTTGCGCAACGGCCAGGTGAGGGCCGTGACCGCCTGGGAGTTCCCGCCCGCAACCGTTGGCATGGAAGGCATGGTCTGGGACCCGGACGTCTTCCCTCAGGCCGCGCGTCAGCTCCAGAACGAGGCCCTGAAGCGCGTGGACAGCGAGGGCGTGATGGTGACCGGTGAGGTTGTCCGGGGAAACGCGGCCGCCGTGCTCCTGCGGGCCGCCGGGAACGCTGACCTGCTGGTTGTGGGTTCCCGTGGTCTCGGAGGATTTACTGGGTTGCTGCTCGGCTCCGTGTCCACGCAGGTTCTCCATCACGCACCCTGCCCGGTGCTCGTGGTCCGGAACCGGTCCCGGTCCGCCGGCGAGGAATGAGTGATCCGTTGACCCGCAAGGCGACCCCTCCGGCGAAAGCAGCGGCTGTGACCGGTGACCACTCCTCCCACCGGTATCCGGCGGCCGGTCCCGACGGCGGAGCCGTTCCGGGGCGGACCGTCCGGGGCAGGCTCCACGCGCTGTGGCACACGGTGGTCGGAGCGGTGGGCCTGATCATGGGCCTCCTTCCGCACGTCCTGCACCACATAGGTCTGCTCGCCGGAACCGCCCTGGTGGCCGGCTCCGGTGGCACCGCATTGTTCGGGGCACTCGGGCTTCTGGCATCCATTCCCATGCTGGTCCGCCTCTACCGGCGGTTTGGCAGCTGGATCGCGCCGGCGCTGGGACTGTTGGTTTTCGCCGCCATGTTCTCCCTGTCAGCGTTTGTCATCGGCCCGGCCATCAGCGGCACCGGAGGCGACGTGACGCCGGGCCCGGTACCCACCCCGGGCCACACTAGCGAGCACACCGGAGGCCACTGAACACCCAGGAATCCCTGAACACCCGGTAGCGAGGCATCGCCGCAGCCAATGGACCGTGGAACGCTACTTCGCGCCGGTCAGGACGTAGCCGGAGGCGCGCACGGCCTCAGTCAGCGCCTCCTGGTCTGCGGTGCCGGTGACACTGAGGCGCGACGTGCAGCCCGGGACCAGTTCTACGGCCGCTGACTGGACCCCGGATACCCGGGACACGGCCTTCTCGACGGTCTGGACGCAGTGCGCGCAGGTCAGCCCTTCCAAGGCGTACTGCGTGCGGGACGCCTGAGCCTCCGGCGTTCCGGCGGCCGGCGCCGCCGCCTGCGTTTCGGCCGCGGGGGCGCAGCAGCTGCAGCCGTGTTCCGCGCTGGAGGCCAGGGGGAGTTGGGTACGTGTTTCGGTTGTTCCGCACATGTCAGTTTTCCTTCGAAGCGAGGGATAAAGGGGGATGTTGTGGTTGAACGGCTGTAGCGGCCTGGGGCCCGGACAAACCACGTCACTGACAACACTCCAAGGATACCCCCTGGGGGTATGGGGCGCAAGAGTTAATAGTGCCATCCTGCTATCCCTATTCCTCGGAGGGGACAGTGTGGCGTGATTCAAAGGATCTGCGGGCTCCCGCTTGACCCCTGGACCAGGCTCGCGCCCGGCCTGCAGCTCCTCCCGGGGAAAGCGGCCATCTGATCCACGGCCGGCGAGGCCAAGGCAAGGGGACCAAAGACTCTGATGCGGTAGGCCGGGCGGGTTGATAGTGAACCGCAAGGGCACTCGTGCGCCCGCACGCCGTCAGGAGGCAGTAAGGCGTCCGGGGCTACATCTGATAGGGCGCCAGAGACGCCGAACTTCATCCGCCGCCATGCCAGGGCACAGACGTTGACGCATACCCCTAGGGGGTATATGTTCGGCATAACCGGAAAACGACGTCCCGGGCGAAAGCCCATACGCAATGAAGGTCCGGCTACGGGTGGACAGAGCCCGCCGCCCTCCCCGGATTCCCTCATTGCCAAAGGACGCACCTTGCCTTCCGACCCCAAGCCCACACCCGATCACCAACCGGCACCGGCCAACAGCCACAGGCTGCCTGCTGATCCGGCCATCCTGCCGGGCAGTCCCGGCGTAGAAGGAGGAGCGATGACTACGCTTCTGAAACGCACCGTCGTGGAAGTCCGCGGTCTGAACTGGGCCACCTCCAAGACGGTCGTCGAACACGTCCTGCTGCGGCGGCCCGGAGTCGCCGCCGTCGATGCGAACCCGGTCGCCCAGACCGCGACCGTGAGCTTTGACCCGTCCGTGACCTCCGTGGAGCAGATCTCCGGATGGATCCGGGACTGCGGATACCACTGCCGGGGCGAAGCGGTCCCCGACCACGTCTGCTACCCGATGGAAGAAACAGCGCGCACCCCCGCGGCGGGGCATGACACCGCCGGCAAGGCCGGCGCAGGCCAGCCGTCCGGGCACGTCCACCCGGGTGCAGCACGTCCGGTGGAGCATGTGCACCCGACGGAGCCGGATCACCAGGGAATGCACGCCGGTCATGCGCCGGAAATGGCGGAACCCCACCCCGGCCATGTCCATACTCCGGCGGACAGCCATACCGGCCACGGCCCGGGCCCGCACGCTGCGCTGCCCCGGACCCCGCAGGACATGATGGGCCACGGCGGACACCACGGCGGAATGTCGATGGATGACATGGTCAAGGACATGCGCAACCGGTTCCTGGTCGCAGCGATCCTGTCAGTGGGTGTGACGCTCTGGTCCCCGATGGGCCGGGACATGTTCGGCTTCACCGCACCGACCCCGTTCGGGCTTCGTGACGACGTCATGGCCCTGATCCTGTCCCTTCCGGTCATTTTCTACTCCGCCTGGATCTTCTTCGACGGCGCCTACCGGGCGCTGAAGGCCCGCACCCTGGACATGATGGTCCTGGTCGCGATCGCCGTGGGTACCGGATGGCTCTACAGCGTCTGGGTCACCTTCACCGGCGGCGGGGAAGTGTTCTACGAAGCCGCCACCGTCCTGACCTCCTTCGTGCTGTTGGGCCACTGGTTCGAGATGCGTGCACGCGGCGGGGCGAACGAGGC
>NZ_JBVAYX010000057.1:0-3560 GCF_055412825.1 Pseudarthrobacter linnaei | reverse complement strand
GTGGGAGAGTAGGTCACCGCCGGAACATCATTAAACGGTCGAGAGCCCCAACCACACGGTTGGGGCTCTCCCGCATTTAACCCACAAACCGTACCCCACGGTTCGTGGTGATTGCCATTGTGCGGTTGATGATCATCAGTCCCGCCAGCGCGTTCGGCTGCCAGTGCCAGCGCCAGCCAGGTCATCGATGTCGTGATGACCGGGGGGCGGAGATCCTTTTCGCGCGGCCATGACGTCGAGCCGAAAACCGGAACCACCCCGGTCCCTCCCAAAGCCTCCGTTAACGACGACCACCCTCCACTACAGGGGGTACTTAGGAAATACAGGCCTGAGAACTGAGCCGCGTTGGCGAGGCTACCCTGCCGTATTTTCCGGTCTTGTCGGGTGCAGCGATTCGATCTGGTGGCTCCTGAGTCGGTAGCTGTAGCCTTTGAGGGGGACGACCTCTGCTTGGGGGACGTTGCGACGCCAAGAGATCATAGCTAGCGAACTCGTTGGCCTTCAGGTAGCCGTCAAATGCAAGGATCCACCGCTGGACTGGTCGCCCCGAGCCAGCGCACGTTCCTGCGAGTCGGATAGTCATCGTAATGGTCTGACGATTCGCCTGCCGCGGCCGGACAGACGAGAACAATTGAGATGTTGCGGCTATAGCCTGTAATCGGAAGATTACGGCGAAATAGTACGGTCCAGTGGGCTATATTTGATGGCCGAGCACACTTGCAGTGACCAGAGCCCTACGTGGGGGTGCGGTCCTGGTGTGCATTAACAGGGAGGACATTCGATTGACAGTAACGGCCACTCGTGCAGCCATCGCCGTTCTAGTTATCGCAGCCACTTCCTTTGTTTCGTTCTTCAGGCTGCCGCAATCCGTCTGGGATACCGTATGGGCGGAAGACGGTCCTGAATTCCTTCGCCAAGCCCTCTCCGGCGGCGGGCCAAGCTCAATATTTGCCCCGTATGAAGGCTACTTGCACGTTTTGCCGCGGTTGTTGGGAGCGGTGATCGTCCGCTTCCTTCCGGTGGAAGACTTCGCTGTAGGCTTGGCCTACATCTCCTGCCTTGTCGTTGCCGTCGTTGCCTACCTGACGTTCCACTGCTCCTCCGCACTTAGCAGTAACGTGCGGGTGAGACTTGCTTGGGCGGCAATTCCGGTGCTCCTGAGCGTTGGGCCATACGAAATTCTCGGCAACACGGCAAATATCCATTGGTATCTCCTCTGGCTCACACCGTGGCTCCTACTCAAGCCGGTCCGAAGCCGACCCGAAGGCATCCTTCTGTTCTTGGCGGCTCTTCTGTCGGCGCTCACTGAAGTGATATCTGTCGTGTTCCTGCCTTTAGCACTTTTGCATATCCGGCGTAAGGCGTTCTGGCCGGCACGGGCTGGCCTGATTATCGGTGCTGGCTTCCAGATCTACACAACAGTCCTCTATCCGCGAAGCCCGAACAACGGTCATCCCTTGGACCCTATGTCGGTTTTAGTGGGCTGGTTTATCAATGTGGCCGGTGTGGTCTTCTTCGGATCGTCGCGCAATATGGGAATCAGCATTGTCAATTTCGGGGCAGGTCCGGTCATACTTGCTTTTCTTCCAATTATCGCCGCGTTAGCATATCTGTTGCTGAGAGCCCGACATGAGCAACGTCTTCTGGCGCTGCTATTCGTTACCGCGTCCTTCGGTGTATGGGCTGCCTGCCTCGTGGCAAATCCGGGCGCTCAGTTCGACTATGTCCACTTCACGGAAAGCGACTGGGCTGCGTCCATTCTGACCAGGTACTCGGCGATACCGGCGATGTTCGCTCTGGCACTGTTTCCGTTACTGGCAGATTCCATGCAGGGCACCCGGCCCCGGGCATCAGCAGGAGTCCTTGTGGCATTTGCTGTTCTTCTGGCCACTTCCTACTTTCCCACACAGGTGGCTAGAGAGCAGGGACCGTCATGGCGAGAAGGAGTGCGCACGTCGCTCGAGGCATGCGTCGGGGCGCGAGACTTCGAGACACGTCCCATTCAGGTTTCTCCCATCGGCTGGTCCCAATCGGGCGTGCTGATGCCTTGCTCCCGGCTAAGGCCCTGACATGTACGTGTAATTGTCAATATTGCGTGGGGAAGCGGTCCCGGCCTGTTGACTGGGGCCGCTTCGGTGGGTGGAGGCTCCAGGGCTGGGTTGTCCTGGTGTTCACCCTTTTGTGGGCCGGCATGTCCTGTCTGGAAGTGTCCAGCGTGCCGTTGGCGACGGCGCGGTCACTCTGATATACGCGGGGTGGTTACCGCAGGACGATGTGGTCGGCTGGAGATTACCGCGGGTCTAGAGTCGAGCGTGGCCCTGTAGTTGGCTGCTCATAGGGCTGGCGCGGGTTTGCTCCACGCGCTGCAACGAACAGTTCCGTCGGAGCGTGCCGGCACGTTTTATCTGGCCAGGGTTGTGTGGTTCTGGCCGTGGTCGGCGGGCATAGTCGCCAGCGACCAGCACCAGCGGGCCAGTTCCCGGGCGATCGCAACGTTCGCGATCACGGGGCGCTTTTTGTGTTCGAGATAGACCAGCCAGCGTTCGTGTAGCCGCCGGTTTCCGGCGTTTCCCCGGGCCTGGGCGGCGGACGGGGCCTGCGCCCATCGTTGCCGCATGAGGCTGGACGGGTGTGGATAGGGTTGGCGGTGGTGCCAGGCGGCCTCAACCAGCAGCCTGCGGGCGTGGCCGTTGCCTGTCTTGGTGATCGAGCCCTGGGATCGTGTCTGTCCAGAGGAATGCTCGGAAGGGACCAGCCCGAGGTAGGCGCCAATGCTCTGGCCCGTGAAGCGGTGCCAGTTGCCGATTTCCACGGCCAGGCCGAAGCCGGTCAGCGTGGAGACCCCGCGCAGGCACTCGAGGTTCCTGACGACGGGGGTGTACTGGCTGTTGTAGGCAAGTTCCTTGATCGCCGCGTCGAGACGGTCCCGGCTCCCGAGGCGAATTCCAAGGCCTGCACAACATCCGGTTTGAAGTTGTTGTTTGAGGCGCTTGATGCAAGGTGACTGATTACAGGTCGGTTGTTCGCATGATCAGTGCCGTCCGGACGTCGGCATGACACTCATCCGGGAATTCACTTCCGCACGAACCTTGAGGAGCCGGCTTGTCACCGGGAGGGTCGAAACAGTCCCTGCCGTTAGCCGGGCGGAAGGGACTCGCCTAGAATTGGATGAGATGTACGGACTTCGAAGCGCTTGATTTCGGGTTGCGTAGGAACGAAACACGGAACAGAGCGGCTGCGATTGCGCCAGTGGTCAGCTCATAACAGGAGGAATCCAGCATGGCTGAGCACAACGACGGTAATCGCGGCGGCAATGACCGCGGCAACTTTGGCGGCGGACGCACTTCGGGCGGCGGTGGATTCCGTAGCACCAACAACTCCGGCGGCGATCCCCGCGGCTACCGTTCCCGGGATGACCGGGGCGCCCAGGGGGACCGTCCTTCCTCCAACGACCGTGACCGCAAACCCTACAGTGGCGGCGGTGCCGGTGACCGGAAGCCGCCCTACAGCGGCGGCGGCGACCGTGACCGCAAGCCCTACGGTGATCGTGCCCCGCGCGA
>NZ_JBVAYX010000056.1:0-5242 GCF_055412825.1 Pseudarthrobacter linnaei | reverse complement strand
GTGGCTCCTCAGCGACCTCCACCTGGGCGTGTCCGACGAGGACCCCCGGCGCCCCGGCACAGTGCTGCCCGAGTTCCTGCACCGCGAGGTGCTCGCAGCCTCCGGTCCGCAGCAGCACGTCGCCTTCGTCGGTGACACGTTCGAGCTGGTCGGGTTGGCCGAGGACGAGAGCCTGGCCCGGCTCGAGTCCATCCTCGCCCGCCACGGCGACACGTTCCGGGCGCTGAAGGCGTGTGCGGCGCGCGGCGTGCAGCTGCACTTCGTGTGCGGTAACCACGATGTGGAGCTGGCCCGGCCCTCGGTTGCCGCCCGCCTGTCGGCGCTGCTGTCACCCGCCGAGCCCACGCGGGTCCGGGTGCACCCGTGGTTCCTGCATGTACCCCACGTGCTCGTGGCCGAGCACGGGCACCAGCATCACGCGCTGCACCGGATGCCCGAGGTGCTCCGCGCGGCGGTCAACGGCACCGATGAGCTCGACCTACCACCGCTCGCTGCCTGGAACGCCCATCCGTCGAGGTCGCGCCTGAGCCGTGCCGGGGCCGTTGCCCGGGCCTGCCTGGCGTCCGAGCTGGCGGAACGCCGCGTCCGGGAGCTCGCGTACGAGGAGCTGTTGCAGACCGAGTCCCTGCGGCTCGCGCTCGACGGGGTGGCCGTTCGGGACCTGGCGCGCCTGTCCCGGTTCCGGACGGTGTCGGCGCTCCCGGTCGCCGCGACTCGCATGGTGCTCGCAGCCGCCGGGCGCAGAGTCGCCAGCGAGGAGGCTCCTGCTGCAGCGGGCCGGTTCGCACATACCCTCGAGACGTACGGTTCCGGGGTGGCCTGGTACGTCTCGGGCCACACCCACAGGGCCCTCGAGTCGGCGATCGAGGAGTGCCCCACCCGGTACGTCAATACCGGCACGTGGTGTTCGGACGTCCGCGGTCACGGACCTGACCAGTCGGACCGTCGGGCGTTCCCGTACGCCATGGTCGACGTCGCCGGCGACGGCACCACCAGCGGCGGGCTGCGGTACTGGCGTCCGGACGGCGGCTGAGCCGTCCAGCTGTCAGCGCACCGGCCGGGGCTGCACGCGCGCACGGCAATGGTGGCCAGGTCCGTTCCGTATTACAGCAGGTGCATCGCATCGCGGTCGAGTGCCGCAGCGTGTGCGGTGAGATGTGCCTGCCGCCGACCCCCAGCCGGTTCGGCGCCGTAGCCGGGACCCGGCCCTCGACCAGGGCTGCGGGCCTGCAGGTTTCCGGTGCCGGCTTGGTCGTCCGCGGCCCCTTGTTCCGGTGACCCCGCGCAGGCCCTTCTGGCGCATCAGGCGCTCGACGGCGCAGCGCGCCGCCGGGACGTCCTGCCGGTGCGGCTCCCTGTAAACCTTTCGGGCCACGTAGAGGCCGTAGTTCCCGGCATGGATGCGATCGATCTTTTTCCCCGGCTCCCGGTCGCTGGCTGCCCTGGCTGACTCCGGCGGGGACCTTGATCCGGTCCGAGTCCGCCATCCTCGTTCCTGGATGCAGGCCCTCGTTGACCCTGCCCGCTCACCCAAGCCAGCAAGGCCTCTGGATTCACCCCGAGCTGCTCACCTTTCCGGCGGAACGCGCCGGTCCTGGTCGCAGGGTCTTTCCTTGGATCAATGGCCATCCGTGTGGCGCGCTCACGCAGCCCGTTTGGGTACTTCCGTTGTGCTGCCTGGGAATCCTTCCTCCTGGTCATCGATGCCTCCATCAAACCCCATGCGATTCACACCCCTGGCCCTGGCGGGACCACGAAATTCCGTACTACGTAGGACGCGATGTAAAAGCGTAGGAGGCGATGCAAAAGCGAGTAATCACTACTGGTGTTTACCTGGCCGGCCTGTCATACGGTCAATACGGGCAGAGTCACTCGGCCGGGGGTTTCGAATCCCTCTAGGGGCACTCGATGGACTAGTCGCCGGGGCGGAGACACCATCCGACCGACACCACTCAGACAGGGGACGACCATGCAGACCAAAACCAAGACCAAGACGAAGGCACTACACTTCGACATCCACGGCCGCGTCATGATTCGCGTCGACGCGGAGGCGCCGGCAGCGGCCCAGCTCCAGAGCATGTTGGCGTGTTTCGCCACCGGCACCGAGCGGCCGGCCGACATCGTCGTCGATGACCGGCTGGAGCCGATGCCGGATGCGGGTCTGGTAGAGCACGAGCTCGCGTACACGGACAACAGCGTGCGTTTCCAGGCCGATCGGGTCCAGGTCGTGAGGGACGCAGAGCAGTGGCGCATTCACGGGCCGGGCGAGCTGTTGACCTCCGTGGTCCCTGTGCTCGATGCCGCCATGGTCAGTCGAGGAGCTGGCATGATCCACGCGGCAACGATGGCGTACCGGGGTCACGCGATCGCGCTTCCCGCAGCCGGAGGGACCGGTAAGACGAGCACTGCCGCCAAGCTGATGCGGCGCGAGGGATGGTCATTCATGGGTGACGACTGGGCCTTCCTCGCCGAGGACGCCACGCTGCTCGGCTACGCGAAGCCGATGTTCATCAAGCCGCACCACCGGGCCATCTACCCGCATCTGTTCGAAGGTGTCCGGAAGCCCCTGGTCCCCTCAGGGCTCTCGGAGAGCGTCGGCCGTCTCACCACGGTGGTGCACCCGTACGTCATCCGTTATCCGCGCCTCGCGGACTTCTCCCGGCGATGGTCACCGGAGCACCGCATGGTCGATCCGGGGACCGCGTTCCCGGGGCGTGAAGTGACGACCACAGCCCCGCTCGCGGCCGCCATCTACATCGAGCGCTTCGAGGGCGCCCGGTCTCGGATCGTCGA
The DNA here is from genome assembly GCF_055412825.1 of Pseudarthrobacter linnaei. Classification (NCBI taxonomy): domain Bacteria; kingdom Bacillati; phylum Actinomycetota; class Actinomycetes; order Micrococcales; family Micrococcaceae; genus Pseudarthrobacter; species Pseudarthrobacter linnaei. The sequence continues at coordinate 2,449 of NZ_JBVAYX010000056.1, read as the reverse complement.
GCGGACGACCGATTGGATGGTCGACCGCATGCTCGGCAACTTCCACATCGAGATGGCGGGCTTTTCGCAGCGGGTCGTGACCGGCCTGGCGGCCACGTCCGTCCTCCCGTGGCGCGAGCACTTCGCGGCGAAAGGGCTCGTGCTGAGCAAGGCGCTCGACGGACGTCCCTGCCACCTGCTGCAGGTGCCCTCCGCGTATTCGGCGGACGAGGCGTCGGACGACATCGTCCGGTACCTCGAGGAGCTGCTACCGTCGGTCCTTGACGAGCAGATCTGAGGGGGTGGACACCGTGGGTCACAGCCCTTCCGAGGTAACCGCGGTCGTTCCGGCCCGCAATGCGGAAGCTCTGCTCCCGCGCTGTCTGGAGGCCCTGCGCCAGTCCGGTGTCGCTGAAATCATCGTGGTGGACGGATGCTCCACGGACCGCACCGTCGACCTGGCCCTCGCGGCCGGTGCCCGGGTCGTGAGCGACGAGGGCCGCGGCCTGCCATGGGCTCGAACGCTTGGTGTGCGGAGCAGCAACACCCGTTGGGTCCTGCTCGTCGACGCCGACGTCGTGTTCGGGCCCGGGGGGGTCGCTGACCTGCTCACGGAGTTGGTGGAGGGCGGCTACGACGCCCTCCAGGCCGGTTTGGAGAGTGTCGCTGGACCGGGATATTGGGGGCAGGCGCTGGCACATCACCATCGAACCGGTCGCAGCCGCAACTGGTTCGGGCTTGTGGCGACGGTGGTCGACCGAGACCTGATGCTGGGCGTGGGGTTCGATGACTCGTTCAAGTCGGGGGAGGACATCGAGCTGCGTTGGCGGATGCGGGAGTCAGGGCTGCGAACGGCGGTGTCACGCCGGGTCGTCGTCGAACATCGTTTCGCCGCCGACGACTTTGACTTCGCACTCGACCAGTTCCTCATGGACGGAAAGGGTCTGGGACGAATGGTCCGCAAGCACGGCTGGCGCGGTGCGAGGCTGGCGCTGTTGCCGGCCGCCGCGGCAGTCCGGGGCAGCGCCTTGAGCCTCGCCGGGGGCCAGCCTCGGTGGCTGCGCTACTACGCGGCGTTCTGCTGGTACAACTACACGGCCATGGCGAGGGGTTTGCGTCATGAGCGCTGAGCGGGGGACCGTTGTCATGGACGCCTCGACCGTCCGGCATTCCGCGTTGCGCAGCTCCCTCGGCCTCGTCGTCGCCAAGGCCGCCCAGACGGGCGCGGGTTTCGCCTTCTGGGTCGTGGCCGCGCGCGCGACGTCAGACCGTGAGGTAGGGCTTACCATGGCCGCGGTCTCGGCGGTGATGATCTGCACGCAGCTCGCGGTGCTGGGCGCCGGGTCGGCCGTGATCGTGGCGGTGGGGCGGGGCGAGCCGCCCGCGCGGGTGCTGGACGCCGCGTTCGCCATCGTGGGGGTGGCCGGCTCTGTGCTGGCCCTCGGCTACCTTGTGCTGCAGTCGGTGTTGATGCCCGACACGGCTTTGGTATCGGTTCTCTTCTGGCTCACGTTCCTCGTGGCTGCCGTCACCGGGACCCTGGTCATCGTGCTGGACCAGGCGCTCGTGGCGTTGGGACGCGGTGCCAGCGCGACGGCGAGGTACACGTTGGGCGGTGGGGTCTCACTCGGGGCTGCGGCGGTCGTGGCCTTGTGGACGCACGGCGTCTCCGCCGACGTACTGATGGCCTGCTGGACCCTCGGGACGACCGTGGCGTGCGTCGTCGGTGCGGTCCAGCTGCGAAGACTGGTCGGCTACCGGCCGCGGCCGTCCTTGCGCGGGACGCGCGGCCGTTCGCTGCTGGCGCTAGGCCTTCCGTACCAGCTCCTCACCCTCACCGAGCGTGCCCCCGGGCTGGTGCTGCCGCTCCTGCTCGCGCACATGGTGGCGCCGGAGGCAGCTGCCTACTGGTATCCCGCATGGATGATGGCCTGGGCCGCCTACTCCGCTCCGATGCTGATGGGCATCGTCCAGTTCTCCGAGGGTGTCCGGGACCCGCACCGCCTGGTGTCGACCACCTGGGCGAGTCTCCGTTGGTCGCTGGCCGTAGGTGGTCTGGCTGCCGCCGTCCTCGTCATCCTCGCTCACCCGTTGCTCGGTCTGATGGGGGAGCGGTACGCCGATTCGTCGGCCGGTGCTCTGCGGTGGTTGGCGGCCGGGCTGGTGCCGTACGCGGTGCTGCAGGCCTACAACGCCGTGTGCCGGGCCCGCGGTCGCTACACGGAGGCGATTGTGGTCGGCGTGACGCTCGGAGTCGCCCTCTGCGCCTCGGCGCTGTGGGCCGCCGACAGGGGCGCCAGCGCCATGGCCCTTGCCTGGCTGGTGGTGCTTTCCATCGGGGCCACAGCGGTCGGCATCCGGCTGATCTTTGTCCTTCGACGCGTCAGGCGGGATGCGCGATGACCGGCACGTTGGTTGCGGCTCCCCGGACCGGGGTGCGTTGGAAGTCCCGTGAGGTGTGGTGCGCTCT
>NZ_JBVAYX010000055.1:0-5787 GCF_055412825.1 Pseudarthrobacter linnaei | reverse complement strand
GTTAAATGCGGGAGAGCCCCAACCGTGTGGTTGGGGCTCTCGACCGTTTAATGATGTTCCGGCGGTGACCTACTCTCCCACACCCTCCCGGGTGCAGTACCATCGGCGCTGTGGGTCTTAGCTTCCGGGTTCGGAATGGGACCGGGCGTTTCCCCCACGCTATGACCGCCGTAACCCTTGCTCCCGTTCCACGCACGCCCTGGGGTGTGGTGGTGGGAAATCTGGTGTTACAACTGTGGTGTTGTTGTTTAGTTGTGGTTTTGTTCCTCAAGCAACGGGTTTGTTGTTTGGGAACCACATAGTGGACGCAAGCAGTCTTGTTATCTTTTACCCCTTTTCATGGTGTGAACGTCTTTTGAATCCGTTCACGAAAGGGGGTGTGTGGTGTAAGTTATCGGCCTATTAGTACCGGTCAGCTTCACGAGTCGTTAGTCCTCGCTTCCACATCCGGCCTATCAACCCAGTGGTCTGGCTGGGGGCCTCTCACACACAAGGTGTATGGAAATCTCATCTCGAAGCGAGCTTCCCGCTTAGATGCTTTCAGCGGTTATCCCATCCGAACGTAGCTAATCAGCGGTGCACTTGGCAGTACAACTGACACACCAGAGGTTCGTCCGTCCCGGTCCTCTCGTACTAAGGACAGCCCTTCTCAAATTTCCTGCGCGCGCAGCGGATAGGGACCGAACTGTCTCACGACGTTCTAAACCCAGCTCGCGTACCGCTTTAATGGGCGAACAGCCCAACCCTTGGGACCTACTCCAGCCCCAGGATGCGACGAGCCGACATCGAGGTGCCAAACCATGCCGTCGATATGGACTCTTGGGCAAGATCAGCCTGTTATCCCCGAGGTACCTTTTATCCGTTGAGCGACGGCCATTCCACAATGTACCGCCGGATCACTAGTCCCGACTTTCGTCCCTGCTCGAGATGTCTCTCTCACAGTCAAGCTCCCTTGTGCACTTACACTCGACACCTGATTGCCAACCAGGCTGAGGGAACCTTTGGGCGCCTCCGTTACTTTTTAGGAGGCAACCGCCCCAGTTAAACTACCCATCAGGCACTGTCCCTGACCCGGATTACGGGCCGAAGTTAGATGTCCAAAGTGACCAGAGTGGTATTTCAACGATGACTCCACCCGAACTGGCGTCCGGGCTTCAACGTCTCCCACCTATCCTACACAAGCCACTCCGAACACCAATACCAAACTATAGTAAAGGTCTCGGGGTCTTTCCGTCCTGCTGCGCGTAACGAGCATCTTTACTCGTACTGCAATTTCGCCGAGTTTATGGTTGAGACAGCGGGGAAGTCGTTACTCCATTCGTGCAGGTCGGAACTTACCCGACAAGGAATTTCGCTACCTTAGGATGGTTATAGTTACCACCGCCGTTTACTGGGGCTTGAATTCTCAGCTTCGCCTTGCGGCTAACCGGTCCTCTTAACCTTCCAGCACCGGGCAGGAGTCAGTCCGTATACATCGTCTTGCGACTTCGCACGGACCTGTGTTTTTAGTAAACAGTCGCTTCCCCCTGGTCTCTGCGGCCCCTGCACGCTCCGGACAGCTAGTGTCCATCACGATGGGGGCCCCCCTTCTCCCGAAGTTACGGGGGCATTTTGCCGAGTTCCTTAACCATAATTCTCTCGATCGCCTTAGTATTCTCTACCTGATCACCTGTGTCGGTTTGGGGTACGGGCGGCTAAAACCTCGCGTCGATGCTTTTCTAGGCAGCATAGGATCACCGAATCCCCCCTTACGGGAGTCCCATCGGGTCTCAGGCATCATGAACGGCGGATTTGCCTACCGTTCGCCCTACATCCTTAGACCGGGACAACCATCGCCCGGCTCGGCTACCTTCCTGCGTCACACCTGTTAATACGCTTGCCTCCCAGGATCAGGTCCCGCGCTCCACCAAAACCCTTCACCCACAAGGGGTGTCGGGCAGGTCTTGGGCGGTTAGTATCCCCTGTTCAGCATGGGCGGTTTTTCGCCGGTACGGGAATATCAACCCGTTGTCCATCGACTACGCCTGTCGGCCTCGCCTTAGGTCCCGACTTACCCAGGGCAGATTAGCTTGACCCTGGAACCCTTGATCATTCGGCGGACGGGTTTCTCACCCGTCTTTCGCTACTCATGCCTGCATTCTCACTCGTGTAGGCTCCACCGCTGGTTTACACCGCGACTTCACTGCCCACACGACGCTCCCCTACCACTCCAGACGCCTGAACCAACCCACAAGGGGCGGCTTAGCTAATATCTGAAATCCACAACTTCGGCGGTGTACTTGAGCCCCGCTACATTGTCGGCGCGGAATCACTTGACCAGTGAGCTATTACGCACTCTTTTAAGGATGGCTGCTTCTAAGCCAACCTCCTGGTTGTCTTCGCAACTCCACATCCTTTCCCACTTAGCACACGCTTAGGGGCCTTAGTTGGTGGTCTGGGCTGTTTCCCTCTCGACTATGAAGCTTATCCCCCACAGTCTCACTGCTGCGCTCTCACTTACCGGCATTCGGAGTTTGGCTGACGTCAGTAACCTTGTAGGGCCCATTAGCCATCCAGTAGCTCTACCTCCGGTAAGAAACACGCAACGCTGCACCTAAATGCATTTCGGGGAGAACCAGCTATCACGAAGTTTGATTGGCCTTTCACCCCTACCCACAGCTCATCCCCTCCATTTTCAACTGAAGTGGGTTCGGTCCTCCACGACGTCTTACCGTCGCTTCAACCTGGCCATGGGTAGATCACTTCGCTTCGGGTCTAGATCACGCCACTGCAACGCCCTATTCAGACTCGCTTTCGCTACGGCTTCCCCACACGGGTTAACCTCGCGACGTAACACTAACTCGCAGGCTCATTCTTCAAAAGGCACGCCGTCACCAGAATCAGACTGGCTCCGACGGATTGTAAGCACACGGTTTCAGGTACTGTTTCACTCCCCTCCCGGGGTACTTTTCACCTTTCCCTCACGGTACTGGTCCGCTATCGGTCATTAGGGAGTATTTAGGCTTATCAGGTGGTCCTGACAGATTCACACGGGATTTCTCGGGCCCCGTGCTACTTGGGATACTCCCCGGGCGGTACACAACATTTCGGTTACGGGGCTCACACCCTCTCTGGCCGGCCTTTCAAGACCGTTCACCTATGCCTGTACTACACACCCCACTGTCCCGGCAGAGACAGAATGGGAAGTCCCACAACCCCGACCATGCAACGCCCGCCGGCTATCACACATGGAACGGTTTAGCCTGATCCGCGTTCGCTCGCCACTACTGACGGAATCACTATTGTTTTCTCTTCCTGCGGGTACTGAGATGTTTCACTTCCCCGCGTTCCCTCCACGCACCCTATGTGTTCAGATGCGGGTCACCAGGCAGCTCGCGCCCCTGGCGGGGTTTCCCCATTCGGACACCCTGGGATCACAGTCCGGTTATCGACTCCCCCAGGCTTATCGCAGATTCCTACGTCCTTCTTCGGCTCCTAATGCCAAGGCATCCACCGTGTGCTCTTAAAAACTTGACCACAAAAGATCAATAAAACGCTATTCTTTCGAGAGAACCACGGAAACCACACCACCACCACCGGCCACACCCCAAAAGGCACAACCAACAACAGCAGCACAGATCCAGGTTCATATATCTTGGAAATTGCTTCTTATAAAAGATGCTCGCGTCCACTATGTAGTTCTCAAACAACAACCCCGTACCACACACCCCACACACATACGTGTGCGCTCGGCGCAGCCAGGAAACCAGAAACACAAGTCCCACACGACCTGACCCCCGCCCACGCTCCCCCGCAGGGAAACCAGCAGAAACCAGACAACATGGTCCTGTTGCCTCAGGACCCAACAGTGTGCCAAACACTAAACCGCCCGTACCCTCCCCCACACCGTTCCAGGACCACCACCCCCAAAGAGGCAAGCAAATCCGTACTGGGTGCCGGGGAAAAACCGGCGGCCGCTATTCGTTGATATTCCACCCGTGAGCACCCGCCGCAGAACTAGCGTCTGCGCAACGGGCGTACTCCTGACAACCCCTCCACACCCGCATACACGGGGCAAGGTGACTGTAGGTGCTCCTTAGAAAGGAGGTGATCCAGCCGCACCTTCCGGTACGGCTACCTTGTTACGACTTAGTCCCAATCGCCAGTCCCACCTTCGACAGCTCCCTCCCACAAGGGGTTAGGCCACCGGCTTCGGGTGTTACCAACTTTCGTGACTTGACGGGCGGTGTGTACAAGGCCCGGGAACGTATTCACCGCAGCGTTGCTGATCTGCGATTACTAGCGACTCCGACTTCATGGGGTCGAGTTGCAGACCCCAATCCGAACTGAGACCGGCTTTTTGGGATTAGCTCCACCTCACAGTATCGCAACCCTTTGTACCGGCCATTGTAGCATGCGTGAAGCCCAAGACATAAGGGGCATGATGATTTGACGTCGTCCCCACCTTCCTCCGAGTTGACCCCGGCAGTCTCCTATGAGTCCCCGCCATAACGCGCTGGCAACATAGAACGAGGGTTGCGCTCGTTGCGGGACTTAACCCAACATCTCACGACACGAGCTGACGACAACCATGCACCACCTGTAAACCGACCGCAAGCGGGGCACCTGTTTCCAGGTGTTTCCGGTTCATGTCAAGCCTTGGTAAGGTTCTTCGCGTTGCATCGAATTAATCCGCATGCTCCGCCGCTTGTGCGGGCCCCCGTCAATTCCTTTGAGTTTTAGCCTTGCGGCCGTACTCCCCAGGCGGGGCACTTAATGCGTTAGCTACGGTACGGAAAACGTGGAATGTCCCCCACACCTAGTGCCCAACGTTTACGGCATGGACTACCAGGGTATCTAATCCTGTTCGCTCCCCATGCTTTCGCTCCTCAGCGTCAGTTAATGCCCAGAGACCTGCCTTCGCCATCGGTGTTCCTCCTGATATCTGCGCATTTCACCGCTACACCAGGAATTCCAGTCTCCCCTACATCACTCTAGTCTGCCCGTACCCACCGCAGATCCGGAGTTGAGCCCCGGACTTTCACGGCAGACGCGACAAACCGCCTACGAGCTCTTTACGCCCAATAATTCCGGATAACGCTTGCGCCCTACGTATTACCGCGGCTGCTGGCACGTAGTTAGCCGGCGCTTCTTCTGCAGGTACCGTCACTTTCGCTTCTTCCCTACTGAAAGAGGTTTACAACCCGAAGGCCGTCATCCCTCACGCGGCGTCGCTGCATCAGGCTTTCGCCCATTGTGCAATATTCCCCACTGCTGCCTCCCGTAGGAGTCTGGGCCGTGTCTCAGTCCCAGTGTGGCCGGTCACCCTCTCAGGCCGGCTACCCGTCGTCGCCTTGGTGAGCCATTACCTCACCAACAAGCTGATAGGCCGCGAGTCCATCCAAAACCACAATAAAGCTTTCCACCCCCCACCATGCGATGAGGAGTCATATCCGGTATTAGACCCAGTTTCCCAGGCTTATCCCAGAGTTAAGGGCAGGTTACTCACGTGTTACTCACCCGTTCGCCACTAATCCCCCAGCAAGCTGGGATCATCGTTCGACTTGCATGTGTTAAGCACGCCGCCAGCGTTCATCCTGAGCCAGGATCAAACTCTCCGTTGAAGTAAAACAGACACAACCAACACCCCCGGGAAAACGGGACGTGCCGGCTGCACAAAATTTGAAACCAGCTGTAAAAACCAGACCACACCACGGGGTGGCAGGCCTGATCAATTCAACCAATTCAATACAATAAATTGGTATCAACAAACTTGGCACACTATTGAGTTCTCAAACAACAGACACA
>NZ_JBVAYX010000054.1:0-6029 GCF_055412825.1 Pseudarthrobacter linnaei | reverse complement strand
CTTCCGTGATGCGGTCATGCTGATCTCTACTTTCGGTAGACCCCCATTTTAAGGGGGCCCACTGTCCGAGATCTCCGCGGCAGCCCACACCCATATGTGTTCCTCGACGCCATCTACTGCAAGGCCCGCATCGGGCACCGCGTCGTGTCGCAGGGGATCGTGGTCGCCTTCGGCGTGGCCGCGGACGGGCGCCGGCAAGTTCTGGGTTTCGACGTCGGTGACCCGGCGGGGTCGGCCGCCAAGGTCCTTCCCAGCTTCTCTGCGTTTGCTGAGGGAGTCGGTGACGCGTTCGCGCTTGATCTCGTGATCTATTTGCGCGAGAGCGGCCATGACCGTGAACAGCATCGACCCCATGTGTGTTGTCGTGTCGACGTCGCCACCGCCGAGGCTTAATTCCCTTCGTCGTTGAACTCTGCGGCGAGTACGTGATCGAGTTGGGGGAGGACGTGTTGGCCTTCCTAGCCAGGGATCTGCCAGGGCGACCGGTTCTTCAGAGGGTCTACAACCTATTTGCCAATGAGAATACCCAGTTCATCAGCCTTACAGAACAGAGGGCTGCCAGCTATTAGCTGGATGATTACCGACCCGAGATGAGTATCCCCAGTTGGTGGCCTGAAGACTCTGGCACTCTTGTCTGGCTGATCCGGCCGTCTGTCGGTCGGGTCGTCTCCCCAAGTATCTCAAATACGATCGATTACTGAGACGGTGGTGCGGCTTGTCGGGGCGCGTTAGGACCACCGAGGATGTCGTTTTCAGAAGTCGTCTGCACTCGCTCCCGCGGAATTCCGGGGTAGTGCAGGCGAGTACGGACATGGAGATGTCACAAGTCCCCTGCACGGAATTGCATTCCGCTCAATAGTCCTCTGCACCAACCGTCACTTTTCAGAAGTCGCCTGCACCAAACAGCAGCGACTATTGCGTCGAAGGCGCCGTCGCGCCTGCTGCCGGGACCCACCGGTAGAGCGTCGGGACGGAGACGCCGAGGCTCGTGGCCACTTCCCGGGGCGGTGTTCCCTGGTTGAGTAGTTTGCGGGCTGAGCGGATCTTGGCTTCCGTCATGATGCGTTTGCGGCCGCCGACCCGTCCCTGTTCGCGCGCGGCCAGCAGCCCGGCTTGGGTGCGTTCGACCATGAGCTCCCGTTCCATCTGGGCCAGGGATGCCATCACGTTGAAGAAAAAGCGCCCGGAAGCCGTGGTGGTATCGATCGCGTCGGTGAGGCTGACGAAGCCTACCCCGCGGTTGTTTAGGCCGCCGGCGAAGTCCAGGAGGTCTTTCACGCTCCGGCCCAGGCGGTCTAGCTTCCACACCACCAGGGTGTCACCGTCGCGCAGGGTGTCCAGCGCCTGGTCGAGTCCGGGGCGGTGAGACTTGGTGCCGCTGATCGTGTCTTCGTAGATTTTGTCGCATCCGGCCTTCTTTAGGGCGTCGATCTGCAAGCCCAGGTTCTGGTCCCGGGTGGAGACTCGGGCGTAGCCGATGCGGTGTGCTGTCACGGGGTGTTCTCTTCTCAAAACTCAGTCCGGTGCGTTGGTTCGACTGTACCGTTTTGAGAACTATTTGTGAGAACGACCGGCCCTGAGCTCGGGTTTTCGTCTCAACGGCGGTTTTCCGCAGAAAGATGCCCGTTTGCAACAGCTCGCTGGGAACGCCGCGATTTTCAAATCAACCTGTTCTTGAAATCCTTCGTTTGCGAGAGCCGTCGGGCGGGTCGGCTGGTCCGGTGGGCGTTCCTCAGTTGGACCGGCTTGTAGCCATGGCTTTTTCGACGTCCGCGCGACAGCAGTCCGCGCCAAGCAGCCCTGAGTCAATCCTGCCAAATACGACTGTTTCCGCTACAAACCATCAGGCGCGTTCAAAAGCCGGCGCCCAAGCGCAGACTCACGGGGCGCTGGCTCCCTGCGGTGATCGACGCCGGTCAAATATAACGAATTTGTAACTTATGCGAACCGTTCGCTACGCTTGAAGAAACATACCCTCAACGGGTATGGATACGACCGCTTCGCCAAACCCCGCCGGCGGTCAGTGACCTTTGATCTCTTCAAGGCGGGGGCGGAGGACCCACTTACGGTGTGCCATGATGCGCCTGGGGTGAAGCCGACCCTGCGACCGCGCGTTGAACGCGACCCGCAGAGCGGCCGGACAGTCCACTCGTCCGAATCCGACAGCTAACTTCGCCGGCGTCGAGAGGACCACTATCTTGTCTGCCCAGCCCAGCCACGGCCGTCGCCGTGCCGTTCCCGACTCCAAACCCCGCCGCGTTCCATTTTTACAGGAGCCGACATTCCGGCTCCGCAGCCAACAACTGGGTGTCGCGGCCGCCGTGACGGGGATGATTGCCCTCACTGCACTTTCGGCCGCCCACGCGGATCCGGGTGCCCATTCCACGTCCCAGGACCGGGCCGCCGCAACCGCAGCTTCCCCCGTGGAAGCCGCCGTCTCGGCAGCGCCCGGCGCGGTCCTGATCTTCGACAAGCCGGCAGTGACCTCCCAGCCCGCTCCTGCACCGGCTGCGCGGGAACGGCCCGCGGGAACGGTCCCGGCGCCTGTAGTCCCTGCGGGCTCAAGTGTGGACGCTGCCACAGCGGCCGGGCCGAAGGGCTTGCGGGCACCGCTGGCATCGATGAAGGTCAGTTCCCCCTTCGGGTTGAGGGTCAGCCCCATCACCGGGGCAGCCAGCGAAATGCACACAGGTATCGATCTGACCGGAGCGTGCGCGACGCCGGTTTTCGCTGCCGGCGCCGGTACGGTGACCGAGGCCGGCTGGAGTCCGTATGGCGGAGGAAACCGGATTGTCATCGACCACGGGAATAGTATGAAAACCACCTATAACCACTTGGCTAGCATCGGTGTTTCCGTCAGGCAAGTCCTGGCGCAGGGGCAGCAGATCGCTGGGGTCGGTACGACAGGTGCCTCTACGGGCTGCCATCTCCATTTCGAGGTCATGGTCGACGGACAGACCGTCGATCCGGCATCCTTCATTGCCCAAGCCCCAAGGCGATAGATCGACGACTGATCGTGCCAACAAACGGTCCTCGATGAAAACCCGCTCATGTCTCGAGAGGGACCGCCGGGAGCCCTTGCTAGGGAAATAGGAAGGGGCCGGGGAGGACCAGCGTGGCTCGGTATATGTCCGCCCACTCCCGCGGCATCACGGTACCGGGATTCGTTCAAGAGCCGTGTGCCGATCTTGCGGAGGACGATGGCTTCTTGCGACAGGCATGACTTCCTGCGGTTCGGCATCGTCGGCCCAGCGGGACCGGGGCTGTGATGGGTCTGCGGTCCGATGTTTCGTTCAGGCGGATACCGTTCGGGCCGTCCTGGTGGGCTCCGTTCAGACTGACATTTTTACCTGTTTATGGCGGTTTGAGTGGGGACCGGTTCTGCAGTCTGAGTTGGGCCCACTTCGCGGCTCGCCGGTGATGAATCGCAGTTTTCCGTTGAGCCCATCCCACGGTTGATTCCATCAGAGGTTGTTCCCAACGGTGGAAGGCAGTGATGGCATCAGGGTGGGCCGATGCGACTTCTCACCGGACTTCGATGGCACCCATCATGCCGAGGTCCTCGTGGTCCAGGATGTGGCAGTGGTAGGCCGAGCGGCCGCGGAAGTCCTTGAAAGCCACCCTGACTTTCACACGGCCGTTGGCGGGTACGTTCACCACATCCTGCCAGATGGGGGTGTTCGTCCCTTGGCCGTTTTCCTCGATGATTTGCATCGGCCAGACATGCAGGTGGAACGGGTGATCCATGGGACTGGTGTTGATCAGCGTCCATTCCTCCACATCCCCGGCCGCGACCGTTGTGTCTGTCCTGGCCTCGTTGAACTCCCTGCCGTTGATGGTGAAACGCATCATGCCCCCGCCCCCGCCCCCGCCCCCGCCTTCGCCCATGCCGATGCCGATGCCCATGCCGGCGTCCAGGACGATCTGACGGCGGGCCGCGACGGCGGCTGACCGAAGGTCGCCCAGCCCCTGTTGAGCAGGCACGGCCGTCAGGGCTGCGACCGGTTCGCCGGCTACCCGGAGGGTGGCCAGTGCGGCGCCGTCCGGCTGATCTGCAGGGTTGCGCGCTCCGGACCCCGTCCCCATCATTCCCGGCATGCTTCCCCGGCTCTGGTAGAGCGCGCGCAGCACGGAGTCCCCGGCCGTGGTGGTCACGAGGAGGTCCGCCCGGTTTCCCGGCGTCAGGAGAAGTTCATCCACGCTCTTGGGTGTCGGGAAGCGGCCGGAGTCCATGCCGAGGAGCTGGAGCTGCTGTCCATCGAGTCGTAGGCGGAGGTAGCGGGACACGCACGTGTTGATGATGCGCCACCGTTCGCGTTGTCCGGGGCGGGCGCTGAATTGCGGGTTGCTTTGACCGTTGACGAGGATCAGTTCACCCTCCCGGCCCATCATTCGTTCCATTGCCGGGACTTCCGGGATGTTCCCCAGGCCGTCCAGGGTGGTGTCCGAAATGACCAGTACCCGTTCCGCACTTGCCTCGATGGGTTCAGGGTCCTCGACGATGATTGCTCCGAAGAGCCCGGCGAAGATCTGATCGGCGACCATGCCGTGGTGGTGGGGGTGATACCAGTACACGCCCGGGGGATGGTCCTCGGGAAGTTTGTATTCGTAGTCGAAGGTGCCGCCGGGGTCCACCGAGACGAAGACGTTGTCCCCGTTGCCCTCCGGGGAAACGTGGAGGCCGTGCACGTGCAGGTTGGTGGCCTGGGTCAGCTTGTTGACGAGCCCGATCTTCAGGACGTCCCCGGCGCGTACGCGCAGTGTCGGGCCGGGGATGCCGCCGTTGTAGCCAAGGGCCGCGGCCTGACGGCCTGCCAGCAGTATCTGTCCGGGTGCGGCTTCGAGCCGTACCTTCAGCTGGCCGTTGGTGCTCCGTTCCTCCGGAGGCTGGGTCAGTTCGCCTCCCGTAACGGGAGTCGTCTGCGAGGTCAGGGTCCAGATCAGCCCGGCACCGCCAGCCGCTGTCCCCGCAATGCCGAGCCCTCCCAGCAGCACCGCCTGGCGGCGGCTGATGGGCTTCACTACGGGCCCTCACCGAGCACTTTGAGGTGTTCGCGGTATTGGTCTGCGGTGAGTTCTCCTCTCGCAAAGCGTTCGTCGAGGATCTGGCGGGCCCTGCTCCCTCCGGCAGGCGGCGGCCCGCCTGGCCCCGGGGGGCCCGGAGGTCCGTATCCATTACGGACGCCGCCGCCAAAGACTCTGACGGCCAGTAACACCAGCAGCGCGATCCCAATGAGTAGCAGAGGAATCCAGAGCCACATCCATCCCATGCCTTGTCCGTAACCCCACATCATGATTTGTGCCTTCCCTTCAAAGAATTATTCCGAGTCTTCGCGCGGCCTCGGCTGACAGCTAGAGTCCGAGGTCCCGGTCCACTCGGGCCGGTTTTCTACGCACCGCAACCGTCGGTGGTAGGCCTCGGCGCAGATCCTGCAGGGCTCGTGTGGTTAGGAGGCGTCGGCGGGACGGAACGTGACTCCGCCGTCGGTGGAGATGACGACCCCGCTGGCCGTGGCGGCCCAGATCGACGGGTCGGCCTGCGGGCCTTTCACTGCCGCGACAGCCTGGACCGTGCCGTCGATTTTGCCCTTTCGGGTCCAGGTCGCGCCGGTATCTGCCGAGGTGTGGACGGTCCCGTCGGGTTCGACTCCGACCGCCTCGGCGGGGCTGGCGAAAGCGGCGAACTGGACCACTGGTCCGGAGTCCACCGTGTTCCAGGTTTTACCGCCGTCCGTTGAGCGGTGGATCCCCTGTGGGGTGGTTGCCAGGACAGTGTCGCTGGTGGGGTTCCCGGCAAGGATGGCCGGGACGAAATCCACGGCCGCCGCGGTCCAGTTTTTCCCGTCCGGGCTGGTGCGCAGTGCGCCGTCGAAGCCGACAATTCCGGATTTGGTCGCGGTGAGCGCGTGGAAGTCGGATTCGCCCTGACGGGAGAGCGTTTCCCAGGTCTTACCCGCGTCGGTGGATCTGATCAACCCGAGCGGGTTGGCCAGGTCGGAGCCTTCCCCGGGGTGTCCGGAAGCGTAGAG
>NZ_JBVAYX010000053.1:0-6120 GCF_055412825.1 Pseudarthrobacter linnaei | reverse complement strand
CTCTACGCTTCCGGACACCCCGGGGAAGGCTCCGACCTGGCCAACCCGCTCGGGTTGATCAGATCCACCGACGCGGGTAAGACCTGGGAAAAGCTCTCCCGTCAGGGCGAATCCGACTTCCACGCACTCACCGCGACCAAATCCGGAATTGTCGGCTTCGACGGCGCACTGCGCACCAGCCCGGACGGGAAAACCTGGACCACGGCGGCCGTGGATTTCGTCCCGGCCGCCCTCGCCGGAAACCCCACCAGCGACACGGTCCTGGCAACCACCCCACAGGGGATCCGCCGCTCAACGGACGGCGGTAAGACCTGGACCACCGTGGACTCCGCACCCGTAGTCCAGTTCGCCGCTTTCGCCAGCCCCGCCGAGGCAGTCGGAATTGAACCCGACGGGACAATCCACACCTCCGCGGACGCCGGCGCGACCTGGACCCGAAAGGGCAAAATCCAAGGCACGGTCCAGGCTGTCGCGGCAGTGAAAGGCCCGCAGGCAGACCCGTCGATCTGGGCCGCCACGGCCAGCGGGCTCGTCCTATCCACCGACGGCGGAGTCACGTTCCGTCCCGCCGACGCCTCCTAACCACACGAGCCCTGCAGGATCTGCGCCGAGGCCTACCACCGGGGGTTGCGGTGCGTAGAAAACCGGCCTGAATGGACCGGGACCTCGGACTCTACCTGTCAGCCGAGGCCGCGCGAAGACTCGGAATAATTCTTTGAAGGGAAGGCACAAATCATGATGTGGGGTTACGGACAAGGCATGGGATGGATGTGGCTCTGGATTCCTCTGCTACTCATTGGGATCGCGCTGCTGGTGTTACTGGCCGTCAGAGTCTTTGGCGGCGGCGTCCGTAATGGATACGGACCTCCGGGCCCCCCGGGGCCAGGCGGGCCGCCGCCTGCCGGAGGGAGCAGGGCCCGCCAGATCCTCGACGAACGCTTTGCGAGAGGAGAACTCACCGCAGACCAATACCGCGAACACCTCAAGGTGCTCGGTGAGGGCCCGTAGTGAAGCCCATCAGCCGCCGCCAGGCGGTGCTGCTGGGAGGGCTCGGCATTGCGGGGACAGCGGCCGGCGGTGCCGGGCTGATCTGGACCCTGACCTCGCAGACGACTCCCGTTACGGGAGGCGAACTGACCCAGCCTCCGGAGGAACGGAGCACCAACGGCCAGCTGAAGGTACGGCTCGAAGCCGCACCCGGACGGATACTGCTGGCAGGCCGTCAGGCCGCGGCCCTTGGCTACAACGGCAGCATCCCCGGCCCGACACTTCGCATACGCGCCGGCGATGTCCTGAAGATCGGGCTCGTCAACAGCCTGACCCAGGCCACCAACCTGCACGTGCACGGCCTCCACGTTTCCCCCGAG
The DNA here is from genome assembly GCF_055412825.1 of Pseudarthrobacter linnaei. Lineage (NCBI taxonomy): Bacteria > Bacillati > Actinomycetota > Actinomycetes > Micrococcales > Micrococcaceae > Pseudarthrobacter > Pseudarthrobacter linnaei. The sequence goes on along the minus strand of NZ_JBVAYX010000053.1, from coordinate 4,753 downwards.
GGCAACGGGGACAACGTCTTCGTCTCGGTGGACCCCGGCGGCACCTTCGACTACGAATACAAACTTCCCGAGGACCATCCCCCGGGCGTGTACTGGTATCACCCCCACCACCACGGCATGGTCGCCGATCAGATCTTCGCCGGGCTCTTCGGAGCAATCATCGTCGAGGACCCTGAACCCATCGAGGCAAGTGCGGAACGGGTACTGGTCATTTCGGACACCACCCTGGACGGCCTGGGGAACATCCCGGAAGTCCCGGCAATGGAACGAATGATGGGCCGGGAGGGTGAACTGATCCTGGTCAACGGCCAAAGCAACCCGTAATTCAGTGCCCGCCCAGGACAACGCGAACGGTGGCGCATCATCAACACGTGCGTGTCCCGCTACCTCCGCCTACGACTCGATGGACAGCAGCTGCAGCTCCTCGGCATGGACTCCGGCCGCTTCCCGACACCCGAGACGGTGGATGAACTTTTCCTGACGCCGGGAAACAGGGCAGATCTTCTCGTGACCACAACGACCGGAGACGCCGTGCTGCGCGCGCTTTACCAGAACCGGGGAAGCATGCCGGGAGTGATGGGACCGGGATCGGGCGCACGCAACCCTTCAGATCAGCCGGACGGCGCCGCTCTCGCCACCCTTCGCGTTGCCGGCGATTCGGTCGCGGCCCTGGCGGCCGTGCCGGCCCAGAAGGGGCTGGGAGACCTGCGGTCCGCCGCCGTCGCGGCCCGCCGGCAGATCGTCCTGGCCGCCGGCATGGGCATGGGGATGGGTGGGGGCGGTGGCATGATGCGTTTCACCATCAACGGCAGGGAGTTCAACGAGGCCAGGACAGACACAACGGTCGCGGCCGGGGATGTGGAGGAATGGACGCTGATCAACACCAGTCCCATGGATCACCCGTTCCACCTGCATGTCTGGCCGATGCAAATCATCGAGGAAAACGGCCAAGGGACGAACACCCCCATCTGGCAGGATGTGGTGAACGTACCCGCCAACGGCCGTGTGAAAGTCAGGGTGGCTTTCAAGGACTTCCGCGGCCGCTCGGCCTACCACTGCCACATCCTGGACCACGAGGACCTCGGCATGATGGGCGCGATCGAAGTCCGGTAAGAAGCGTGGAGTGACTACCCAGACACGTGCAGCGCCGTATTCAGTGTCGTCCGGGGCTATCCGGTCGGAGCCGGATGGCAACCCACCGGCCACACCGCTGGCAGCTATAGGAAGGCCCAGACCCAAGGACAGGCTATTTCCGACGCTGGATCACTCTGCCGCAGCACGAGCAGGTGGTGGAGTTAGAGTCCACTATTCCTGAGAGCCTCCGTTAGCTGGTCAATCGTGGGCAGGCCGGCATAGCCATTGGGCGTCTTGTAGATACGGCAGGCCAAATCGCTGGCGGATGCTCCATCCGGGAAGACGTCGGATCCGTTGACAGTGATCGTCGGTGAACCCGCAAATCCGATGCCCTCAATATCTGTTACGGACTCTAGGAGGCGCATGTGAACTTCGACATCGGTACGACCCAATGCGGTCAGAGCTGCTTCAAGTCGCTCGTACGCTTTGACGGAATTGGGACACTTAGCAATATGGAGCAGTTCCAGTCTCATGACTGTATTGTCCCGCCCGGCTGCGTGATGCGGTAAGGACAGGCGGAGTTGCACCAGTCGCTTTGCTGCCGCAACGGCGCGTCGTCGTTCTTGACAAACGAAGGAATTCGAGAGGGAATCGAACTGAGAAAAGGACCTGAACCAGGCCCCCTGAGTCCTATGTGGACCTTGGCGCTATCTGGCGGCTTTCTGTGATCGCACGGTGTCGCTCGTGGTGAATCAGCCGGCCTTCACCAGCACCTGGAATATCTATCCATCTAGATGTGTCGATAAATGCATGAGCACCTACGCCACCGTCCCAGAAGCAGGCATAACCCACGACCCGCCCAGCCTGTCACCATTCCCTGGAATCCACGACGCCCGGAAGCTGGCGGCTCTGACCCAGACCCTGGGGGACCCTGTCAGGCTGCAGATACTTGCCACGCTGGAGTCAGTGTGCGTGCCAGTAGGCACCATTGTGGAAGCCACCGGCCTCCGGCAACCCCTACGCGTCAGGGTTGGATGAGGCCAGCGGCTCATAGCAACTTCGCTTAATCTGTAGGGCGAGAATCAGGAACATCACCGATGTCTATCTCCACGATTTCCCCGGTGCGGGAAGATAGATCCATGAGTAAAACTGGGCCCGCTCCGGCGGCCCGACCCCTCGCAGGTCGTTCACCCCGGCACAAAAACCGGCCTACCTGGACGCTTACCAGCGGGCCTGCGACGACGGCACCGGCGGCGGGGCATACCTGCGCCGCGAGGGCCTGTACTCCTCCCAGATCACCGAGTGGCGCAAGCTCCGCGGCGCCGGCGTGCTCGAAGGAAAAAGCCTGGCGAGAGGATTGGCAAACCGACTGCTGAACAGGCGGAAATCGGTCGTCTACGCCGGCAGCTGGAGGTTAGTGAACGCAAGCTGGCACGGACTGAGGCTGCGTTGTCGATTATGGAAAAAGCACGACTGCTTTTAGAGGATATCTCCGAAAGCGCGGAGCAGCAGCCCTGGTACAAGAAACCCTGATGTGTGCCTACACCGCCCTCACCGGCGCGGACATCCCAACCAGGGAAGCGGCCGTGATTGCCGGGGTCCCCAGGGCCACAGCGACCCGCAAAGTCCGAACCCCGGCGGAAGACCCGCTGCCTGCCCCTGCACCGGCAAATAAGCTCTCAGCGGCAGAGCGCGCCCACATCCTGGCGACCGTGAACTCAAGGGATTTCATCGACCTGCCGCCGGTGCAGATCTATGCCCGGCTCCTGGATGCAGGCATCTATTTATGCTCAATCTCCACGTTCTACCGCGTCCTGGAGGAGAACCGGCAGGTCAAGGAACGCCGCCGACAGGCACGCCAACGGCTCCCGCCAACGGCGCCCCGGGCCGCAGCTAAGAAGATTCACCCGGATCTGACACACCGGCCCCCACCAACAAACCAAATTCCTACAAAGGACGAACTCATTTCGGGAACCTGCACTGGGACGACCCTGTGACCGGAACTCGACCTCACGATCGGCCTACTCAGCTGCTCCACGGTTGAGGTATGCGGCGGGCGGCACGGTCTTCGCCGGCGCTGACCAAGCCCGGCTCGTCAGCCCACGCGGATGCCATTGTCAGCGAGGAACTCGCGGGCACGGCCCATCTGGCCGGTCCGTGGAGAAGGCATACCACTGTTCGCTAAGGTTCTCGCCGTGGACGAGGTCGCGGAACCGGCAGAAGGCACCTTTGCCCTCGATCGCCCGCTCCAGCCGCTCTCGAAGGGTCTCATCGTGCTGCCGCTCGGCGAAGGCCGCCATGTCCCGCCAGCCGTTCCGCGAACCGGTACAGTTGAATCGAAGCCAACGACCCGGCTCCTCCTCCACGCTGATGGCGGCGTCCTCCCCGACCATCATCGGGTCAGTGGCGCTGTCGTCGAACACCGGCCCGGTGCGCAGGTCGACGTAGCCACCGGTCGACAGCTCGGGATCCCCTTCCAGCACGGTGCTGAGCATGCCCAGGTCTACCGGCACCACTCGGCCTGTCAGCGGCACGCGGCGCAGACCGGCCAGCAGGTCCTCGGCCAGCAGCCGGTCACCAGCGCCGCTGCGCCAAGTCAGCCTGTTGATGACCGACATTGCCACCGGCTCGGTTTCCTGGCGTCGCTGCTCCAGCTCCATCGGTATGCCGGCCCCCACCTGTTGCAGAGCATCATCGATGTCGTGTCCGGTGACCGCCGCGAGGAAGCGAGCCGCATCTCCTGCCGCGATGGCTTCACGCAGCTCGGACAAGTCGAGCCCCGGCACCTGCACCTGTGCGGGCCACCCGTGCAGCAGCATCGGGTGCGGCCGGCCCGGTTTCCCTGGCGCCAGGCTCCCCGTCGTCGGTAGCCCATCGGCGCCCGTACTGGTCCGGGATGCTGCCCCAGCCCCAGTACGGCAGGGGGGCATCAGGGCGGATACCCAATACCTCCAGCGGGCGACCTTCACCTCCCCGACCACGCATTGGTGCGTCCAGTCGTCACCGAGGTCGGTCTGCATGGTCGCCCCCTGTCTGGGGGTGTCGGTCGGACGATTTGGACGGTTTGGACGGTGTCGGCCCTGTCGAGTATCCGCCTAGTTCCTCAGCGTGAGCACCAGCTTGGGTGCGAGCGTGCTGCCGGCCTCTTTGGAGTTGAGGTCCAGGCCGTCGCTGCTGTTGGCGTCCATACCTAGGGAGAGCTGTTGGCCGAGCTCACCGGTCAGGCCGCTGACCGTCAGCGCAACGCTGTAGCTGGCATTTCTTGCTGTCGGACCGAGCGTTCCGATGCTGGCGCCGAGCGCCGGACGGTTACTGTACGTGATCCCACCCTCGGTCCAGCCGTCATCAGCGACCAGCTTGACGTTCTGCGTACCCGTTGAGCCGCTCCCGGCGCTACGCAGCTGCAACGTCGCACTCTCCAGCGTCCTGCCCGCGTACGCCGACAGGTCGAACTTCAAGTACGTGACCTCCACCGGGCTGTTGTCCACACTCAGCACGGTACCCGTGCCAAAGTTCGTCCCCGCCGCGCCGCTTGCCACATAGCTGTCAGCGGTGGCCGTGAGTGTAACGGTCTCCGGCGTGCCGCCGCCGCCTGCGGAAGCCGTGGTGAAGGTCCACGTTTTGGGCGAGGCCAACGCGTTACCGGCAACATCCTTCACCCCGGCGGAGCCACCATCGA
>NZ_JBVAYX010000052.1:0-6252 GCF_055412825.1 Pseudarthrobacter linnaei | reverse complement strand
TGAACCGCGGAGCAAAGGCTGAACCGCGGAGCAAAGGCTGAACCGCGGAGCAAAGGCTGAACCGCGGAGCAAAGGCTGAACCGCGGAGCAAGCTGGTAATTTAGCCCGGCTAAGTTAGCTCGATCCTCGACTTGTCGTCTCGGATGCGGCACACTTGGCAGTGTGGTCACGGGTTTCCGGGTCGCTGCGCTGGCAAATTCGAAGGGCGGGACAAGTGGCAGAAAGCAACGGCTTCGCCGGTTGGAAGTCCCGTCGTCGGCGGGCGAATGTTGACGGTGGCCGGATGCACCGTCACGAGGTAAAGGTCAGCCCCGAAGAAGAAGCCCAGCTCCTTGCCCTGGCGGAGAAGCACCGCGTGACGATCCCGCGGCTTTTGATCGAGGCGGCGCTCAGCGAGGGGACAGAAAATCCGTCGGAGCGGCGGGATCAGTTCATGCAGCTCTCTACGCTGCAGCGTCTTGTCGGTACCGTGGCGAACAACATCAACCAGATCGCACGGCATGCGAACGCGACGGGGGAAGTGCCGGCAGAAGCGGCCGCCTCCATTGCCCATGCACGGGCTGTCATCATCCGGATTGACCGTCAGCTTGCCGATATGGCGGGGCGGTAGTTTCTTCGTGATTCCGAACATTACCCAGGGCGACCGCATGGCGGGTCTGATGATCTACCTCGCGGGTCCCGGGCGGGCAAACGAGCACGAAGAACCGCACTTGGTCGCGGGCGATTCGGCTCTCATGGCCTGGCACGATGACAACGAACTGAACCGCGATGCTGCCTTGGATATTGCCAATGCGCTCGACCGGGCCAATCAGTTTTTCGACACCGAAGTAGACGGCGGACACGTCTTCCACTGCTCGCTGAGTTTGGCCGCGGAAGAAGGTCAGCTTAGCGACGAGCGGTGGGGCGCCATCGCGAACGACTTCATGAAGGAAATGGACTTCACCGAGGACGGCGGAAAGGCCCCCGCCCGTTGGGTTGCGGTCCGTCACGGATTGAGTAGGAACGGCAACGACCACATCCACATCGTGGCCAGCATGGTCCGGGACGACGGCACCAAATGGAACGGCTGGAAGAGCAACTACAAATCCCAGCAGGCTGCCAGGGCACTGGAGAAGAAGTACGGACTGAACGCTGTCGGGACCCTGCGCGCCGAGCGCGGATTCACCCCGGCCGAACAGGCCAAAGCGATCCGTCAGGGACTGCCGGAAGTCGAGCGTCACAGCCTCGCCCGCAAGGTGCGCGTCTGTGCCGGGGCATCGACAGATGAGGCAGAGTTTGTCCGCCGGGCACGCCAGGAGGGCATGCTCGTGCGCCCCCGCTACGCGGCTGGGCGTACCGACGTCGTGACCGGCTACTCCGTGGCCGAGCGCCCGCGCAAGGGAGAACGCGCCGTGTGGTTCGGCGGCAACTCGTTGGGACGTGACCTGGCGTTGCCCAAGCTCCGGGCAGAGTGGGAGAGCAGCCCGGAGTCAGCGGCTTCCGCTGTCGCGGAATGGAACGCTGCGGCGCGCAACCGCCGGCCGGTAAGCCTTGGCCGGGAGACGCTGCAGCCATCGGCTGAGCTATGGAGCAAGTACGCCAACGACGTCAGTTCCCTCCGGGAGAAACTGGCCACCACCCCGCACGATGACCATGCCGCCTGGGCGCAGGCAGCCCGCGAGACTTCCGCCGCATTCGGTGCATGGTCCAAGCGGATCGAACCGACGCCAGGACCGCTGGCAGACGCCGCCAGAGAACTCGCCAAGTCCGCCCAACTGCGCCGCTACCCGGCACGCCCGGCAGTGTCCTTGCCGTCGGCACGCGGGGCCACCATGATCCTCCTGGCCGCGACCTCCAAGAGTGACCGCGCCGCCTATGCCCTCATGTTCCGTCAGCTCGCCCAGACAGCACGGGCCATCCACGACATGCACAAGGCCACCGACGATCTGCGCCGGGTCCGGGGACTGGCCACAGCTGTCCGGGCGGCCAGCAAGGTTGTCGAAGCCAGCGCCACCGCACAGACACTCAAGGCACAGCCGATGTCGATGGAGACGCTGCGCCAACAGCACCCGGAAGCGTCCGAGGAAGCCCTTATATCAAGGCTCCTGGTCGAACGTTCACAAGGCGGATCACCGCTGCCTCCCGTTCTGACCAGACCGGACGCAGCGCATCTGCAGGGGGCCCAGTCACGGACCGAAGAGACCCACCGGCAGAACAATCCAGGCATCGAGCGATAGGGGAAGAGCATGAGCGAAACAGACGGAATGGAAGATGCAGTGGACGGGGCGATGCGTACCGGGCTGATGGTTGCCAGCCGCATCGGAGAGCAGCTTGCCAAAATGCGCGAACAGGAACAGCGCACCATCGCCGCAGCAGAGGAACAACGGGCGCGGGAGCTGCAGGAACGCTTCGACGCCCAGCGCGTTGCCGCCCGGGCCCAGCTGGCGCCGGTCGGCCGCGAGGACTGGTGGGACAAAGCCACCCCCGAAATGATCGAACGGGTTCACGAGACAGCCACGGCATGGAAGACCTACGACCCCGAAGCCGCCCAGGCATCCGGAAAAATCAGCGAACAGGTCCAGAGCCGTTACGGCATCGATGTGAACAACACCGGAGCGGACGAGGCATCCGTGTCCGAGGCACTCGCTCGGGCACAGCAGGCCCGCTCCGAAGCCGAAAGTGAACGGACCAAAGCATCGGCCGCGCGCACCGATGAAGTAGTGGCCGGCGCAGCCGTTGCCGGCGCCAACCGCCAGGACCGGGCAGCCAAGGGCGAACCGGCGTGGGACTCCTCAGAACGACGCCAGCAGCTGGCCGAAAGCCTCGAAGGCAAGAGCGACCGCGAAGCCGTCAACTCCCGCCTCCTGGCGGACAAGTACCAGGGCGCGCCGGCGACGGCGGCCGTCGCGCAGAAGCCCCCGTTGGCCCTGACCTCAAAGATGGCCAGGCAGGGCGGCAAAGGAAGGACACTGGAACGTGGCGGGCTCGAACGCTAGGTCTGATGCGGAAACTCGCCGCCGTGGTCAGCCCGGACTTTGAGTGTCTGATTTTCGAAGGGCGGATGAAGGACGAGAACGATTCGGGAAGCTTCAAACATGGTGTGTACAATGAGAGCATCACGACTGGCCGTCATCTCCGACAAGGGGAGACGGCCAGTTTTATATCTATTGTTGGTTAGTGACTAGCACCTATACCAAGCCGTTCCTGACTGTCGGCCAGCAGATTGATCGTCTCGTTGCCCACGGCCTGAAGATTGACAGTCGGCAGAAGGCTGACCGGGAACTACGACGAATTGGCTACTACCGCTTGTCGGGATACTGGTATCCCTTCCGTCAGCAAGCCGCCTCAGAATCAGAGAGCCATACTTGCCGTGCACTGGAAGCCCCGAAGGCGGGCTGACCATCCGACATGAGGAGATCGACATGAGCACTACGTTGCTGACCCCGGACGGGCTTCCTATTCCCGTTCACTCGATTGACGACGCCCTTACGACTGCGGGTACGATTCGCTGTCTCCGCATTAACGAATTTACCGAGCGCGAGCGTTCGGTAAATCGGCTCGCAAGCTGACGACTGACATCTCACATGGCACCCACGACTTTTACACCCACCACACCTGCAGAGTTCACCCCTAGCTGGCTGCTGTCCCCAGGGGAACTTCTTGCGGATGAACTGAAGCACCGCGGAATGACTCAAACAGACTTCGCTGCGCGAACGAGCCTGAGCCTCAAGCACGTTAACCAGATCATCAAGGGGCATGTTCCTCTAACACCTGATGCAGCAATTGCTTTCGAGCGTTCACTCGGTATTCCTGCAACTCTCTGGCTACAAGCGGAGGCCGTGTGGCGTGCGGCCGCATCGGTACGCGCTTCCAAAGAGGCCCTAAGCGAGTTTGGTTCCTGGCTGTCCAAATTCCCCTTGATTACACTGCTGCAGAAAGGCGTTATTGACGCGCAAGATGACGTCGCCGCTCGCGTTGATAAGCTTGTTCGCTGGTTCGAGGTATCCGACCCACAAGCCTTCGATCGAGTTCGACTGCAGCCGGTAGCGAGCTTCAAACGCAGCCAGGCGTTTACGGTAGAGCCGTACTCAACAGCAGTTTGGCTTCGACTGGCCGAACTCAAGGCATCTAGGCTGGCGAAGAACGCTCAACCTTATTCACCGAAGCTGCTGCGAGCAGCTGCAAAACAACTTCCGGGGCTGACGAGACTCGACACGAAGACTGGTTTCACGCGCGCTCAGGAGCTATTCGCGGAAGCGGGTGTTTTGCTCGTATTCGTTGAAGAGATCAGCGGAACACGCATTTCAGGAGCTTCCAAATCGTTGGACGACGGGCGGCAGCTCATAGCCCTAACTGGCCGATCAAAGCGTCTTGATTCGTTTTGGTTCGCTCTCGCACACGAAGTTGCGCACGTGTTATTACACCCCAAACGCGCTACTTACATCGACCTCGACAACACTGTGGACGATGACGCTGACGCGCAGGAATCAGAAGCCAATAACTTCGCATCCACACTGTTCATTTCGTCGGACCTGAAAGAGCGTCTTCGAAATGCCCGAAGCGGACGGGCTATCGAAGCCCTCGCCAGTGAGGCCGGCGTCGCCCCCTTCATCCTCGCGGGGCAGTACGGTCACATGACACGGCAATGGCAAATTGTGGGAAAGATGAGGAGTCGGGAGGATTTTGCGGCGGTCTTGGAAGATCATCCATAGCGGGCCGAATTCAACTATTCCGCCTCACCTGCACCCGCAACGAGATCCGCCGTCAGAGCAAGGCACGACCGCGACGCTAAATGTTTCCGCGTTTAACCGTTCGTCGGTGTACGGCTGACGCGGGAAAAAGTCCTCGATGTCATACGTGGAAATTACACCGGCGAATCGCCATGCTTTGATCACCGAGTGCCTCTCCCCCGGGAATTTGGAAACACCGATATCGGATATTTTGTATAGCTGTATTCCTGGTGGCGGCGTTATGGTGGCCGCCGCGGATCCAGTGCCAGCCTGCCCGTTCAAATAGTCCAACAGCCTGTTGGACAAGTGCGGAGCCTCCTTCGACCTGCCTAATGACTGGTCAGTCCGGGGCGTTGAGATGCGCGGGTCTAGCCTCAGGAGAGGCAGGGCTGGTAGCCTTGAATCGAGGAATTAGTTGTCCTGACATATTGACAACCTTACATAAGGTCCATTATCGGCGTTGGAAATAGGTGGAACGGGGCTGCTTCATTTGTTCTAAGTTCGCGAGTTTGACCTGACGCCTGGGGCTCCCGCTGCGCGAGGATGGAGGGTACATAAACTGTGCCGTATCGTCAGGGGCGTTGGAGTTCGTCGACGACTAAGCCCAACACGACCGCGTCATTGTCTGACAGTGCGTGCAAACCGTGAAAGAACGCGTCCAGCTCCGCCATGCATGCATAGCCACCTTGTGACCAGAACTTAATCCATAGAAATAGCGGGCTGTATTCCCCACCGCTCGAGTCGGTGCGGACGGCCTGACGCAGATCGTCGACGTCCCACGCGTTTGCCTGCTTACCACCTCGTTCCGTCTTGAGAATGCGCTCAGCTTGTGGCTGACTTCTCGCCCGGCCTGGCGGTTTGCACCAGGCCACGGTCTCCCTTTCGGGACTGTCCCATGAACGCATACGTGGCGAGACCGCCGAAGGCATCTGGTGCACAAACCGCCTTACGGGATCGTTGTTAGCTGTGGGTTGACCGGTTGGGTTCTCTCCCGAAGCAGACTTCAAATGGACCTCAGGCTGACGGTCGTATCGCCTAGACACCGCCGTTATCTTGGTCAATTAGGGACGGTCCCCAGCTTTCCCTTGCCGTGCCCGGTGGCAGTCCAGCGTTTAGCCGCACCTCGTAGAGGCCCGGGGCGAGCCTCGTTACTAGGATGCCGACTCGTTCGGCCATTGCCGCGGGCTTCAAGAGATCCAGCGCCCTGTCCAAGGAGGAATCCAATTCTTTTCGTGTTTGAACGGCTATGACGAGGCGATCGGGCGCTGCGTGAATGGTCATGATTCCTAACTCTCTTGGCGGGGGTTTCCCTGCCATCGTTGTCAATCGGTGGGTGGTTAAATATTTGGTGCTAAGCGCGAATACGTCCCGCTGCCTTCTCGGCGCGCTGGAAACAACCGTCCGCCTGTGCACCCCTTCGCGTGGTGAGGCTGTGGGTGACGAAGTGCCCCGGGTTACGTCCCGTGGAGTGGTGTAGATCTCCGCAGTTGCGCGTTGCTCCGGTGACGTAGTGAGCCATCGTGCGATGGTCAGTGAGAACCGA
>NZ_JBVAYX010000051.1:0-7812 GCF_055412825.1 Pseudarthrobacter linnaei | reverse complement strand
CAAAACCTTCAACACCGAAGCCGTGAAAGCCGACATGCTCGTCGGCATCGCCAAGATCACCGTCAACACCAAGTAACACCCACCAGAAATAGCCGAGAACGCCACGGACCTTGGGGGTCCGTGGCGTTTCGGTTCGGCGGTTAGAGTGGTCCCTGGCGGCCAAGGAATGGTGCAGTGATCCAGACATGCAAAAGCTTGACGGGCAAAAGATCACCGAGGCGTTGGCAGCGAAGTTTGCCTCGCCGACACGCGGCACACGTCTGACAGTTGTCCTGGGCCGCTGGCTCGGGATCACTTTCACTATCTGTTTTCTCACCGGCCTTTTCAGCCACGGACTTCAAAATCCGCCCTCATGGATGTTCTTTCCCACCAGTCCTGTCTGGATCTACCAGCTCACCCAGGGACTGCACGTGACGGCAGGTATCGCCGCGATTCCGCTGCTGCTGGCGAAGCTCTGGTCGGTCTATCCGGAACTGCTGACGTGGCCACCGGTAAAGTCCCTGGCACACGGCCTCGAGCGGGCCTCCATTGCCCTGTTCATCGCCTCATCGCTGCTGCAGCTGACCACCGGCCTGATCAATACCTACAAGTGGTATCCATGGCCGTTTCCGTTTCGCGAAACCCACTACTGGCTGGCATGGGTGATCTGGGGCTCGCTCCTGCTGCACATTGCTGTCAAACTCCCGGTCATTGCGGCTCACTGGCGTCGGCGATCATTAAGGGGTCTCGCCGTCGGCGGGCCTGCCGCGCCCGACAGCACCGCTGCCGACGTCGAGCCCGCTTCCGACGTCGGCGCGGCAGGTCCCGGACGCTGGTCGCGGCGGGCGTTCTTGACGGCGGTCGCAGCCGCGACCGGGGCCGTCGTCGTAACGACAGCGGGACAGTCGTTCTCCTGGCTGGCACCGGCCAACCTGTTCGCCCCACGCAAGATGGGGACCGGCCCTCAAGGGGTGCCGGTGAACCGGACCGCAGCCGATGCCAAGGTGACCGAACTTGCGAAGTCCCCGACCTGGGCGCTCATGGTCAACTCAGGTGCGTCCAGCCGGTCCTTCACCCTTGATGAGCTCCGGGCGCTGCCCCAGCACAGCCACGAACTGCCGATCGCGTGCGTCGAAGGGTGGAGCCAGATAGCTACCTGGCGGGGCGTCCGCGTCCAGGACCTGCTCGCCGCCGTCGGCGCCCCCGCAAGTTCCGAACTCCGATTCACCAGTCTGGAGCCCGAGGGTGCCTACCGCACGATGAACATGCCGGCTGAATACACCCGGGACGAGAAGACGCTGGTGGCCCTGGAACTCAACGGTTCGGTCCTCGATCTGGACCATGGCTACCCGGCTAGAATCATCGCCCCCGGCCGTCCCGGAGTGCTCCAGACCAAGTGGTTACACACTGTGGAGGTCCTGTGAAAACGTCCTTGACTGTCAAAGCCGCCCGAGGAGCGCTTGGGGTCACGGGCGTGACGATTCTGGGCTATGGGCTGCTGGGGCTGCCCACCCAACTGGGTCCGTCGCAGCTGATCGGCCTGCTGACATGGATGGCCGTTGCCATCCTCATCCACGACGGCGTCATTGTGCCGCTCTCTACGCTCGCCGGGGCAGGCCTGACCCGGGCAGGTGCGAAACTTCAACCCCGGTCCGCGGCCGTCCTGCGCGGTGCCCTGCTCACCGGCGCCCTGGTGACCCTGCTGGCGGGGATCCTGCTCAAGGCCCAGTCCGTGGCGCAATCCGCCACGGTCCTGGAGGCCGACTACGCCGTGAACCTGGTGTGGTTCTGGGTAGTCCTGGCCCTGTCCTCCGCTGCCGCCATCGTTGTCCTGGAACGCCGGGGCCGGTCAGGGACCATCAGCCCCTGACCGGGCGACTGGCCAGGACCGCTGTCAACAGGGGTCCTTCCGCCAAGGAAACCTGCCCGCGCAAAAGCAGGACGGCACAACAGCAGGACCCCTGACCTTGGGGGTCCGGGGCCCGCTATGGAAGTTGTTCCGTCGGGCGCCGGTAACCCCTTATCGCCCTGCCTGACCTGGTTAGACCGGCTCGCCGCGCAGGGGAGCGGTGGCAAACTCCCGCATGCCCTCCCCAAACGCCACTTTCGGGGCCCAGCCAAGCTCGGCTTTGATCAGTTCCGAAGATGCCGTGACGTGGCGGACGTCGCCGAGCCGGTACTCGCCGGTCACTACCGGCGCAGGACCGCCGCTGAAGGCGCTCAACGCCGTGGCGACGTCACCGATCGTCCGTACCTCGTCCGCACCGACGTTGTAGGCCCGGAAACCCGGTTTGCCGGCGCCGGACAGTGACTCCGTGGCGGCGATATTCGCCGCGGCGACATCCCGGACATGGATGAAGCTACGCCGCTGGCCGCCGTCTTCGAACACGCGCGGAGCCTCGCCACGGGCCAGCGCCGAACGAAACAACGACGCGACTCCGGCGTACGGTGTATCCTTGGGCATCCTTGGACCATAGACGTTGTGATAGCGAAGGGCGATGGCCGAGCCGCCGGTGCTCCGGGCCCACGAGGCAGCAAGATGCTCCTGGCTCAATTTCGAGGCGGCATAGACGTTCCGGGGATCCAGGGCGGCGTCTTCGGTGACCATGGCCGGGACAAGGACTGCCCCGGATTCCGGGTCGCGGGGATCGTAAATACCGGCGCGCAGGTCAGCCTCGGCGCGGGGCCCGGGCCGGACGGGAAGCCCGGTCCGGGGATCGGCATACGCGCCCTCGCCGTAGACCACCATCGAGGAGGCCAGGACCAGACGCGTGATGCTGTGGCGTTCCATGGCGGCCAGCAGGACGGCCGTGGCGTAGTCGTTGTTGCGGATGTAGTCCGGTGCGTCGGCGAAGCTGACGCCCAGTCCGACCTTCGCGCTCTGGTGGCAGACCGTATCGACACCCCGTAATGCCATATCGACCGTGGCCGGGTCTGTCACGTCACCGGGCATCAGTTCCACCCGGGGGGCAAAGACGGGCGGATCGGGATGTAGTCCGGGGTCCAGTGAGTCGAGGACCCGCACGGACCAGCCCTTGGCGAGGGCGTCGTCGACGACGTGGGAACCGATGAACCCGGCACCCCCGGTGATGAGGAGCTTCATCTGGCGTCCGCCATGTCCCGGACAGACGGGAGCGCCATGATCCGGCGCACCGCTTCCTGATCCATCAGCGGCCGGGCGCGGTAGTCCTCACTGATGGCGGCGACGGTCTCTTCAAGAACGGCCAGGACACTGTGCTGGGCATTCTTCAGCCGGGCGAAGACGGCGTCGGCGGTGACCGGTTCCGAGCCGTCGTGCCCGGTGTCGGAATCGGTGATGAACGCCAGATTGGCGAAACCCATGTTGAGTTCGGCGGCCAGCAGGGGTTCGGGGTACTGGGTCATGCTGATGATGTCAGCACCGCCGGTGACGTACCAGGCGGACTCGGCCTTCGTGGAGAATCGTGGTCCGTTGATCACAACCACCGTTCCCCGCGGGACGTAGGCAATGTTGTGTGCTTCAAGGGCGGCAGCCACGTGCGCACGCAGGGTGGGGCAGAAAGGCTCTGAGGCCGGCACGTGCTGGACACCGGCGGACGGGAAGCCGTCAACGACGGTCCCGTCGAAAAAGGTGTCCGCGCGTCCCCAGCTGCGGTCGATGAGCTGGTCCGTCACCACGAACGTGTCGGGGCCGAAGCCCTCCCTCAGGCCGCCCACGGCCGAGGAGGAAAGGATGGCTTCGACGCCGAGGCTCTTGAGCGCCCATAGGTTGGCGCGGTAGTTGATTTTCTGGGGCGGAAGTGAATGTTTTCCGCCGTGGCGGGGGAGGAATGCCACAGTGCGTCCGCCGACGTCGGCAAGAGTCACCGGACCAGAGGGTGGACCGTACGGGGTGTCAACGCCGAGGGTGGCCAGGACCGCCGATCCGGGGAGCTGGTAGGTTCCGGAACCGCCGATGATGCCGATGCGCGCCTGTGGCGTGCCGGTGAGTGCTGTGTCCATGGTGCAATCCTGTCATTGGGGGAGCGGGGTGTGGGAGAGGAGGGGGGCTGGTCACGGGGTCCTCCCAGCAGGAACCGGCGTCGGGGACTCGAGGCCGGCGAGGGCCGCCAGCTGAAGTTCCTGGCGCCTCCGCCACCAGACACCGGCCGAGACGGCGATAGCGGCGAGGATCAGAACCGTTTGATGCAGCGGAAGGCTGAAGGGGCCCTTGAGCGGAAGCATGTAGATGGCGTCCAGGGCAAGGATGACGGCGACGTACTCCCAGCGCCGGCTCAGGACAATGAACGGCAACAGCATGAGCGCATACCAAGGATAGTTGGGGCTGATGATAAGCAACGTCAGTCCAATCATGAGGGTCTGGTGCTCCCAGACATTCCCGGTCCGTGTCCGCCGCAGCACGAAGAGCGCGACGACGGCCAGCGCCGCGACGCTGAGCACCGGCGGCCAGGCTCCGCTGGAGAGAAGTTGCGCCAGCCCGAAGCGGGTCCCGCCGCTCTGGCTATAACCCTCCTCCTTGAGGTAGCCGGGAAGAAAGCCCAGGACTCCGGCCCCGGCAGCGGCCAGATAGGGCACGTAAAGGATGACGAAAGTTGCCAGCGCCGCGGCAATGAACCGCGCCGGGCGCCGGAACAACAATGCAGGGGCGGCGATGACCGGAATGAGTTTCGTGGCCACGGCGGCCCCGAACACCATCCCGGAGCGCAGCGGTTTGCCTCCGGTCAACAGCATTCCGGCGGCCAGGATCAGGGCACCGCCGACCAGATCAACATGGGCGTTGTTCACAGCCTCCAGCTGCACGAATGGGCTCCAGCCCCAGACTACGGCGAGGTGAAGGGGCAGGCCGCGTTTGGCCAGGGCGCCGAGCAGCATCAGCGTCACAGCCACGCTGATGAGCAGGCCTCCGAGCTGGAAAGGCAGGTATCCAACCGAGTCCGGGACGAAGGCCCGCACCCCAAAGAAGTAGATCTCTGCAGTGGGCGGATAGATCGTGGGCACGTGCGGCCGGTTGATGGCCGTGCACATCGGACTTCCCGACGGGTAGCCGAAGGCCGGGACGGAATCCGTCCCGAACAGGTCCTTGGCGCACACGGGCCGGCCCCCGTCATCGGTGGTACCGGGGGCGAACAGCCACTCCGGCCGAAGATCGGCGAGGGTCTCATCGACGGGCACGTACGAGTAGGGGGAGATGCCCGCCTTTTGGACAATCCCGTCCCAGGCGTACCGGGCGGAATCGTTGCTGGTTCGCGGCGGAGCGCTCACGGCAACCAGACCCAGCAGCACAGTGCCCGCGGTGATGACGGCACCCAAGCGGCGTCCGGGGACGCGCCGGAGGAGACTGGCAGCCCCAAGGAGGACACCCCAGGACAGGAAGGTGCCGACAATGGGTGCAGATTCGAAGGGGTTGTGGGGGACGACCATCCACCACAGCAAGCCCGCCAGGATCATTACCAGCGCCGTCAGCGTGACGCCCAGCGTGAGGCTGGAGCGTTGCGCGCCGTCGGCCGGCGGCGAAGGTTTAGCGACGGTCACACTGCGGTCCTGTCTGGCCTGGTGCCGGGGGAGAGCCGGCAAAAGACGCGGCCCTGAAGTCGTTGAACGGAGGCTACGGTCCATTCACTGCGCTGTGCCCGGGACGCGAGACCCACGCTTCCCGTCCGTGCCCAGCGGAATGGTTCGCTCTGGTTTCCCCTCGAGTCCTCCAGCACGGCGGAGTAGACGGTATCCAGGTCCTCGTCGGCCTCCACTTCGACCAGGAGAGTCCCATGCGGAGCGATGAGCTGGCCGCAGCGGAGCAGCAGGGTCGTGATGCTGCCGCCGATGCCGATGTTGCCGTCGAGCAGAATGATTGATTGCCAAAGGCCGGTCTGCGGTACCGGAGCGAACACCGATTGTTCCAAGGCACTGGCGCCGCGGGCTCGCGCCCGGCGGACCGCCTCCGGGCTGGTATCGATCCCCAGCGCGGGAAGGCCCATTCGCTGGGCGGCAGCCAGAAGTCTGCCTGGTCCGCAGCCGATGTCCAGAACCGGTCCCTGAAGGCTCTGCAGGAGCGAACGTTCGAGCAGGTTGGCTTCCCCACACCAACTTTGGACGTCGAAGTCCACTGGGGCTGCCGTGTGGTCGACGTCCGGACGAAGGGTCAGGGTGCCGGATCCGTCCGCCAGCGCCCTGGCATAGGGCTCCGTGTGGCCCTGGCCGAAGTGAGTGGCTGATGCCACGCCGGTGGCCGTCACGGCAGGACACCGGTAAGGGGCAGTGAGTGCTGAAGACCCTGGGCTGCGTCATGGACAGCGTGTGCGAACGTGGTTCCCGGTATCGCGGAGGCGATGTTGAGCGCATCCCTGAAGTGGTCCATATCCGCCAGTTCATTCAGCGTCCCGACACGGAGGCCCTGGGCCAGCAGGCGGGCAAGTTGCCGTGACCCCGTCGTATGAGTGGACATCGGCACTCCCCGGATCAAGGCCCCGTCGGGGCGGCGCAGCGCGAGGGCCCAGAATCCGCCGTCCGTGGCCGGGCCGATCCAGGCGTCATGACCTGGAGCGCCCACGGACCAGTCGTGAAGGAGCGGCGCCACGTGGTCAGCCGAGAACTGCGGAGTGTCCATGCCGATGATGAGCAGCGGACCGGTGGCCGCGTCGCAGATGGCGGCAAGCCGTTCATCCAGCCCTCCGGTTGTCTGCGGAACGACGGTGAAGCCTGCGGCGTCCGCCGCAGCCGGTGTTCCGTCCATGACCAGCACCCGGTTCCGTACCGGGAGGAGCCGGACCGTATCCAAGGTCCGGCTCAGGCTTAACTGGGCCAGGGCGGCGGCCCATTCGGGGCTCAGCGGAGGGCTCATCCGGGTCTTCACACGGCCCGGCAGGCACTCTTTGGCGATGATGGCCACTGTAAGATCCACGCTCTTGCTCATAACCGTCATTCGCTGCTGGGAGTCTTCCGGACCGGTCCGGAAGACGAAGCCGGCGCGACGGACTTGAGCTGGGCGGACATATCCCGAACCGCCGTCACCGTTCCGCGCACCGTTCCGGTCACCTTGGATTTGCCGGTACGGGGGGCATACGGGACGGGCAACTCCAAGATTCTCCACTGGCGCAGACTTGCCTTCAGGAACATTTCCAGCGGGTAGCCGCTGCGGCGGTCCTCCAGCCCGAGGGACAGCAACTCAACGCGTCGCGCTGCCCGCATCGGCCCAAGGTCGGTCACGCGTTCCCCGGTCAGGCGCCGGAGCCGCCAGGCCAGGACGACGTTGGCGATCCGGGCATGAAGGGGCCAGGACCCGCGTTGCGGCTGACGGCTGCCAAGCACCAGATCCGCGGTACCGTTGACGACGGGGGCGACCAGACCCGGCAGCTGCGCCGGGTCGAGTGAGCCGTCGCAATCGCAGAACGCGACGACGTCTGCCGTCGCTGCGAGCAGGCCGGCATGGGCGGCCGCCCCAAACCCTCGCCGGCCCTCATGGATCACGAGGGCGCCCAGAGTCGCCGCGAGTTCGGCGGACCCGTCCGTCGAACCGTTATCGACAACGATGGCCCGGTACCCCTCCGGCATCCGGGACAGCACCCACGGCAGGGCGCCGAACTCGTTCAAACACGGCAGAACGACATCAACCATGGCTCCAGTCATGTAAATCGCCTCTCAAAGCTATGGTTCCCGCAGCGGCGCTTCGCCCGGGATTCCCTAGGGTACGCGAACAGAAAAGTGCCACGGACCCCAAGCGGGGAACCGTGGCACTTCCCGCCGGTGCAGACCATGCATCCGGCAGGTATTTCTGGTGGGTGTTACTTGGTGTTGACGGTGATCTTGGCGATGCCGACGAGCATGTCGGCTTTCACGGCTTCGGTGTTGAAGGTTTTG
>NZ_JBVAYX010000050.1:0-9917 GCF_055412825.1 Pseudarthrobacter linnaei | reverse complement strand
GGCCGCCGGCCCCGGCACCGCAACTCCCGCGCCTGCCGCGCCCGCGCCTGCGGCGCCCGCGCCTGCGCCGGCCAGCCCCGCACTGTGCAAGGCAGCCGGGCTGACGGCCACGACCGATTCCCCCGGCGGCGGCGCGGCCGGCAGCGTCTACATGCAGTTGCTCCTGACGAACTCGGGCTCCGAACCCTGCCTGCTGGTCGGCTTTCCCGGCGTTTCCCTCACCGCCGGTGCCGATGGAGCCCCGATCGGCGCCGCAGCGGCCCGGGACACCACCCCCGCCACCGAGGTTCTGCTCGAACCGGGCCAGGCCGGCGCCGCCACGCTGCGCTACACGCAGGCCCGCAACCACCCGGACTGCACGGTCGTACCGGCAGCAGGCTTCCGCATCTACCCGCCCGAAGACACCGCCTCGCTGTTCCTCGCCCAGCCCAGGGACGCCTGCACCAACGCCGACATCAACCTGCTCACCATCGGCGCTGTCCAGGCCCAGTAACCTCGCTGACGTCGAGGTGGGATTTCCCGCCCATGCGCGCCCGGGTCATGGGCGCAAAGTCTCACCTCGCGGGGGTTAGACCCACCGGATTACCGCCCGCCATTTCCTGTCGGCGGGTTAAGGCATGATGGAGGAATGAAGGGGCAGCACGCCGGCGGCGCACTCGAGGCAGACGCCATGGGCCGGTTCAGCCGGCCGACCCGGGACTGGTTCCTTGGCGCCTTTGCCGAGCCCACCCCGGCCCAGAACGGCGCCTGGAACGCGATCTCCTCCGGTGCGCACGCGCTCGTGGTCGCTCCCACCGGTTCCGGCAAAACGCTCGCGGCCTTCCTCTGGGCGCTCGACAGGCTGCTCGTCTCAGCCCCCGCCGAACCCGAGGAACTGCCCGGCCTGGACACCGCGAAGGGCACCCGGCGGAAGGCGCCCAAACGCAACACCAGGGTGCTCTACATCTCACCGCTCAAGGCTCTGGGCGTCGACGTCGAACGCAATCTGCGCGCCCCGCTGATCGGCATCACCCAGACCGCCAAACGCCTGAACCTGCCCGCCCCGCTGATCACCGTCGGTGTCCGTTCCGGTGACACCCCGGCGTCGGACCGCCGCTCGCTGCTGAGCCACCCGCCGGACATCCTCATCACCACGCCCGAGTCGCTCTTCCTGATGCTCACGTCCAAGGCGCGGGAGACGCTCAGCGAGGTGGACACCATCATCGTCGATGAGGTCCACGCCGTCGCGGGCACCAAACGCGGCGCCCACCTGGCCGTGTCCCTGGAACGCCTCGACGCTTTGCTCCCGAAACCCGCCCAGCGGATCGGGCTCTCGGCCACTGTCGAGCCCAAGGAGCTGGTGGCGCAGTTCCTCGCCGGCTCCGCGCCAGTTGAAATCGTGGCCCCGCCCTCGAAGAAGACGTGGGACCTGACGGTCTCCGTCCCGGTGGAGGACATGTCCGACCTGCAGGGCGCGGCCGGCGCGTTCGACTCCGGCCCGGCGTCCGGGCTGCAGCCGCAGGCATCGATCTGGCCGCACGTAGAGGAGAAGATCGTGGACCTGGTGCTGGCCAACCAGTCCACCATTGTGTTCGCCAATTCCCGCCGGCTCGCCGAACGCCTGACCGCCCGGCTCAACGAGATCTACGCCGAGCGGCAGCTGATGGCCGCAGGCGGCGGCTGGGCCGGGTCCGGTGCCGGAGCGCCCGACTACGAGCCCGTCCCGGCGGGAGCACCCGCCGGCGGCACTCCCGCCGCGCCAGCATCCACCGCGGTACCGACCTCCACCGCGACACCGGCACACATGATGGCCCAAGCTGGCAGCACCGCCGGGGCCGACCCGGTCCTGGCCCGGGCCCACCACGGCTCGGTCTCCAAGGATCAGCGGGCCCTGATCGAGGACGACCTGAAATCCGGCCGGCTGCGTTGCGTCGTGGCCACATCCTCCCTTGAACTGGGCATCGACATGGGCGCCGTGGACCTCGTGGTGCAGGTTGAATCACCGCCGTCGGTGGCCAGCGGGCTGCAGCGGGTGGGCCGCGCCGGCCACCAGGTCGGCGAGATCTCCCAGGGCGTGCTGTTCCCCAAACACCGCGCAGACTTGGTGCACACCGCCATCACCGTGGAACGGATGCTCGCCGGCAAGATCGAGCGGCTCTACGTCCCTGCGAACCCGCTGGACATCCTGGCCCAGCAGACCGTCGCCGCCACCGCGCTGGGGTCCATCGATGTGGAGGAATGGTTCTCCACGGTGCGCCGGTCGGCGCCGTTCGCCTCCCTCCCCCGCTCCGCCTTCGAGGCCACCCTGGACCTGCTCGCTGGCCGCTACCCCTCGGACGAATTCGCCGAACTGCGGCCCCGCATCATTTGGGACCGCAATGCGGGCACCATCGAGGGCCGCCCCGGCGCCCAGCGGCTGGCAGTCACCTCCGGCGGCACCATCCCGGACCGCGGGCTCTTCGGCGTCTACATCATCGGCACCGAGACGGAGGGCACCGGTTCCTCCGGGTCCCCGGGCTCCGCCAGCGGCGACGGCCGGGCGGCCAGTCCGGCCGCCGCGGCAGCAAAGGGCGGCCGCCGGGTCGGCGAACTGGACGAGGAAATGGTCTACGAGTCCCGGGTGGGTGACGTATTCGCCCTCGGCGCCACCAGCTGGAAGATCGAGGACATCACCCACGACCGGGTCCTGGTCTCCCCCGCCTTCGGCCAGCCGGGGAAGCTCCCGTTCTGGAAGGGAGATTCCCTCGGCCGCCCGGTGGACCTCGGCCGCGCCCTGGGCGCGTTCGTGCGCGAACTGTCCGCGTCCGACGTCGGGCCGGCCACCGAACGCTGCAAGGCCAGCGGCCTGGACGATTTCGCAGCGAACAACCTGATCCAGTACCTTGCGGAGCAGAAGCTGGCCACTGAGGTGGTCCCCAGCGACACCACCCTGGTGGTGGAGCGCTTCCACGACGAACTCGGCGACTGGCGGGTGGTGTTGCACAGCCCGTTCGGCATGCCGGTGCACGCACCGTGGGCCCTCGCCGTCGGGCAGCGGCTGCACCAGCGCTACGGGATGGACGGCTCCGCGATGGCCGCCGACGATGGCATTGTGCTGCGCGTGCCCATGATGGAGGACGAGCCTCCAGGGGCCGAGCTGTTCCTCTTCGACCCCGAGGAACTCGAACAGATCGTGACGGCGGAGGTCGGCGGCAGCGCCCTCTTCGCCTCCCGTTTCCGTGAGTGCGCCGCCCGGGCCCTGCTGCTCCCCCGGCAGACCCCGGGCAAACGGCAGCCCCTGTGGCAGCAGCGGCAGCGCTCGGCCCAACTGCTGGACGTCGCGCGGAAGTACCCCACTTTCCCGATCGTCCTTGAGACCGTCCGCGAATGCCTGCAGGATGTCTACGACCTGCCGGCTCTGAAGGACATCGCCGCGTCCATCGAGCGCCGCGAACTGCGGATCCTGCAGACCACCACCCAGCAGCCCTCGCCGTTCGCCAAGTCCCTGCTCTTCGGCTACGTCGCGCAGTTCCTCTACGAGGGCGATTCCCCGCTGGCCGAGCGCCGGGCCGCCGCGCTGGCGCTGGATTCAACCCTGCTCAATGAGCTCCTCGGCCGGGTCGAGCTGCGCGAACTGCTCGACGCCAAGGTCATTGACGCCACCGAGCGGGAGCTCCAGCGGCTCGCACCGGACCGGAAGGTGCGCGGGCTGGAGGGTGTCGCGGACCTGCTTCGCCTGCTGGGCCCGCTGACCCCGGAGGACGTCGCCGCCAGGCTCGAACCGGCGGCCGGGCTTGGCCCTGCGGCTGGGCTTGGTCCGGCGGTCGGGCCCGGACCTGAGGCTGAGCCTGCCGCGGCGGCCGGGTTTGGACCTGAGGCAGGTCTTGGCCCTGAGGATGGGCTTTCCGAGGCTCCGGGAATGGAGCCGGCGGTCGTGGTCGTGGCTGCCGTCGCCGATGCCGCTGCGCATCTGGCGGCGCTCCAGCGCGCCAACCGCGCCATCAAGGTCAACATCGGCGGCGCCGAGCGCTACGCCGCGGTGGAGGACGCTGCCCGCCTGCGCGACGCCCTCGGCGTTCCGTTGCCGATGGGTGTGCCGCTGGCCTTCATCGAGCCGGTCGCTGATCCGCTGGGCGACCTTGTCTCGCGCTATGCCCGCACCCACGGGCCGTTCACGTCCGCGGAGGCCGCCGCCCGGCTGGGACTCGGCGTCGCCGTCGCCGGCACCGCGCTGAAGCGGCTCGCCGCGGACGGACGGGTGGTGGAAGGCGAGTTCCGCCCGCACGCCGCACCCCCGCATGCCCCGGCCCCGGCCTCTGCTCCCGAAGCCGGCGCCGGCGGCGACGCGGTCTCCGCCGCTGCCGGCGGGACCCACGCCACCGCGCCCACGGCCCCATCGCTGGCGGGCGTCAGTGAATGGTGCGATGCCGAAGTCCTGCGCAAGCTCCGCCGCCGCTCGCTCGCCGCGCTGCGTGCCGAGGTCGAGCCCGTGGATGCCGCCGCCTACGGCCGCTTCCTGCCGGCCTGGCAGAACGTCAGGGTCCCGGGCAAGCGCGGGCAGTCGGCGCTGCGGGGACTGGACGGGATCATCACGGCCGTCGACCAGCTGTCCGGTGTGCCCATTCCGGCCTCCGCCTGGGAACCGCTGGTCCTCGCCAGCCGGGTGTCCGACTATCAGCCTGCCATGCTCGATGAGCTGATGGCTGCCGGCGAGGTCCTCTGGTCCGGCGCCGGCGCGC
The DNA here is from genome assembly GCF_055412825.1 of Pseudarthrobacter linnaei. Lineage (NCBI taxonomy): Bacteria > Bacillati > Actinomycetota > Actinomycetes > Micrococcales > Micrococcaceae > Pseudarthrobacter > Pseudarthrobacter linnaei. The sequence continues at coordinate 5,220 of NZ_JBVAYX010000050.1, read as the reverse complement.
TCCCGGGCAACGACGGCTGGGTCAGCCTGCACCTTGCCGATTCGGCCGAGCTGACCCTGAACCCGGCCATCGACTTCGAGCCGGGCGACGCGCAGCAGCGGCTGCTGGACCACCTGCGCAACAACGGCGGCGGCTACTTCTTCCGGCAGCTGACAGACGTTGCCGGCGGCATGGACTCGGTGCTCAGCGACCAGGACGTCGTCTCCGCGCTCTGGGACCTCGCCTGGGCTGGCCGGATCACGGGCGATACCTTCGCCCCGGTCCGGGCCATGATTGCCGGCGGGCACACCGCACACCGGCAGGTCGCCCGCGCCCCGCGGGCACGGGCCCCCCGGTTGAGCCGGCTGGGCCGCGCCCACGGCACCGGTCTGCTCGGACCCCCCGGGCTCACCGGGGGCCGGTACGGCTCCGGGAGCGGAGCGGCAGCCACTCCCCCGCCGGCCGCCGGCCGCTGGTCCGCGTTGCCCGCCCCCGAGCTCGATGCCACCATCCACGCCCGGGCCACCGCGGAACTCCTGCTCGACCGGTACGGCGTGGTCACCCGCGGGTCGGTCATGGCCGAGAACATCCTGGGCGGCTTCGGCCTGATGTACAAAGTCCTGGCCCGGCTGGAGGAGGCCGGACGGTGCCGCCGTGGCTACTTCATCGAGCATCTCGGCGCGGCACAGTTCGCCGTTCCCGCGACCGTGGACCGGCTGCGTTCCTACGCCGAGGACACCGAGCTCCACAAACCCGACCCGGTGGCCCTGGCCCTGGCCGCGACGGACCCCGCCAACCCCTACGGCGCCGCCCTTCCCTGGCCTGCCCTGAACGTCGAAGCGGGAACCGGACACCGACCGGGCAGGAAGGCCGGCGCCCTTGTGGTGCTTGTCGACGGCGCCCTGGCCCTTTATGTGGAACGCGGCGGCAAGACCCTGCTGGCCTTCAGCGAGGACACCGAGGTCCTGGCCGCGGCCGGTGCCGCCCTGGTCGGCGTCGTCACCCGGGGCGCGGTGGACAAACTCATCATGGAAAAGGTCAACGGCCACGGCATTCTCGACACGCCCATCGCCGCCGCCCTGGCCCACGCCGGCGCCTATTCCACCCCCAAGGGATTGAGGATCCGTGCCTGAGGGCGATTCGGTGTTCCGCGCGGCCGCCCAGTTGCATGCCGCACTGTCCGGCCAGCAGCTCATCTCCTCCGATTTCCGGGTACCGCGGTTCGCCACACTTAAACTGGGCGGCTGGACCGTGACCGAGGTGGTCCCGCGGGGCAAGCACCTGCTCATGCGGCTTGAGGGCCCGGCCCGGGCCGGTGGCCCGCCGGAACCTGACCGGCTGACGATCCATTCCCACCTCAAGATGGAAGGGGCCTGGCAGGTCTACCCGCCAGGCGGCCGCTGGCGGAAGCCGGGGTTCACCGCGCGCTGCGTGCTGCGCACCGCGGCGGCGGACGCCGTCGGGTTCTCGCTGGGGATCCTCGAGGTGGTCCGCACCTCCGAGGAACATTCCGTCGTGGGCCACCTGGGTCCCGATCTGCTGGGTCCGGACTGGGATCTGGCCGAGGCGGAGCGACGGATCCGCGCGGCGCCGGAGGTCCCGATCGGCGTCGCCCTGCTGGACCAGCGGAACCTCGCCGGGATTGGCAACATTTACCGCTGCGAGGCCTGCTTCCTCTCCGGCGTGCACCCGGCGGCCCCCGTTTCGGCAGTGCCTGACGTGGCGGCCATGATCACCGACGCCAAGGTGCTGCTGGAGGCCAACCTGGGCGCCGGGCGCCGGACCACGGTCCTGAACCAGCGCGGCACTGCCGTGGGCCGGACCTCCGGATTGCCCGGTTACTGGGTCTACCGGCGCGAAAACCAGCCATGCCTGAAATGCCGGACTCCGGTGCGGCGCGGCGTCCTCGCCAAGGCCACCGGCACGGAGGAGCGGGACATCTACTGGTGCCCGACCTGCCAGCCCCTGCCGGGACCGGCCTAGTTCCACTCCGCGGCGCGTGCCGCGGAGGCCTGGCGTGCGGTGTCGTAGCGTGCGGTGTCGTAGCGTGCCGCGGCGTGGCGTGGCGTGCGGCGGCGTGGCGTCCGGCGGCGTGGCGTCCGGCGTCCGGCGTCCGGCGTCCGGCGTCCTAGTATGCTGCTGCGACCGCAGGATCAGCTGCAGCCGCGGGCAGCCCGGACCCCTGCTGCTCCGGCTCGGTGAACCGCGGCAGCAGGAGCTGCACGAGCGGGCTGATGGCCAGGGCGTAGAGCGCGGTCCCGATGCCCGCGGCAGCCATCGCCTGACACGCGCCACCCCGGGCACGGGCGGCGCCTGCGACTCGGACACTGCTCCACGACGCGCAAAATTCCTGGCGCACCCTTATTCCGGTGTCGCCAGGAATTTCAGGTGTCGCACGAAATATTCTGTGTCGCCCGGCTGGCCGCTTGCTGGCTTTCTGCGCCCCGCGGCGGGGCTGGGAGGTGCGGGCGGGCTAGGCGTAGACCTTCTTGAGGAACCTGCCCCACGCCTTCGCCGTGGATTCTGATTCCCCGCCGCCGCTGAAATCGTGGACCGTCATGCCGACCGTGGCGCCGAAGGCATTGCGGCCGAAGAACCGGTACAGCGTGTCCGCGGTGCGCAGGCCGAGGAAGTTCTCGTTGGCGAAGTCCACCTCCCCCTGGAGCCGCCCGAAGCCGTCGAGCTCCAGCTCCACAATGGTGCCGGGTTCCGCGCCGTCAACACCCAGGGCCTTCGTGAGCCGCACGAAGCCGTCCGGCGCCGCCGAGGCGGGAGGGGCCTGGATGTCCGTGAACACCACCGGCCGACCGTCAAAGTACTTCAGGTACTGGCCGAGGGTGTGCAGGTAGAACTCGGTGTGCTTGCTGGCGCCGTCGTACTGCTGGTCCCAGTTCTCGGTGAAGATGCCGCTGTGGACGTAGTGCAGCCGGGCGCGGCCGCCGTCGAGCGGTTCCAGCACGTGCTCCAACTGGTTGAACCAGCCGTCCGGGCCGTCCATCCGGGACACCAGGTGGCGGGGGTAGTCCTCCACGGGCCGCACGGCCGGCCACTCGTCGGTGGGGAACATCCAGCCGGCTTCGTTCTTGGTGACCGCTTCCCAGACGCGCTCCGGGGTGGCGGGCAGTTCCGTGTCCACGACGATTTCGAAATTGCGCTGGTCAGTCATTGTCCTGCTCCTTAGCTGATGGGTTGGTGGGTAATGCCTTGGGTGTTGCCGTTTTCAGTGTTGGGTGGAGCGCGACGACGAGGCGATGCTTGCGCCCGCCGCCCGCGGTGGCGCCCTCCGCCGGTGTCCCGGGTCCGCTGCCGTGGTATTTGTCCACGAGCCGGGTCACGGCGATGCCCAGTTCCTCGGCGAAGGCGGCCCGGTCCGCGGCGGTGCGAAAGGTAATCTCGCCGTCGATAGCAAAGGTGGCGAGGTGCTGTTTGGCCACAGCGGCGCCGGTGATGAGCTGGCCCATCTCCTGGACCATGCGGCTGGCGAGGGCCAGCAGCCAGAAGGCCGAAAACCGGTCGGAGAACCGGTGCGGGTCCGGGGCCACGGAGGCGAGCGCCGCCGGGGAGATCAGGTACGAGGCGGCGCTGGCCTGCAGGATGCGCTCCGTGACGTTGCCCTTGCGGCGCTCAGCCACGAGTTCCACCAGCCCGTGACGTTCCAGGGCCTTGAGGTGGTAGTTGACCTTCTGGCGCGGCAAGCCCACCTTCGCGGCGAGCTGCGTGGCCGAGCCGGGTTCGGCGAGTTCCATCAGGATGCGGGTCCGGATGGGGTCCAGGGCGGCCTCCGCCGCGGCCGGGTCTTCGATCACCTCGATGTCCAGCATGCTTCCAGCATGGCCACCGACAGTTTTATTTGTCAAGAACTTTTTTACCGTCGGAAGGGCTGCGCGCCGGGCTCGCCGGAAGCGTGCCCGGTCGCCGAGAGCTTACGGCGAAGCCAGCACGCTTCCGGCGATCTCGCGGCGGGCGGGCGCGCGGCGGGCGCGCGACGCGGCGGGCCACCCCGAAGACGCAGCCCACCCCGCAGACAGCCCCGGACCGGCGAGGCGGGGCCGGCAAAGTAGAATGGACCGGTGATGCGATCCCCTCTGCCCGTGCGCGACGGTGTCAATGCAACCCGCCTCCGCCTCCCGGACGAGGGGCCCTGGGACACCGCGATGGACTACATGATGCACCGCTGGGGCCATATCGACCCGCAGGGCATCGAGGACCGCTTCGACGCCGGCGAGATTGTGGGCGAAGCCGGCATCCCGCTGGACCGCGCCACCCCCCTGCGGAACCACACCTTCATTTGGTACTACCGCACGCTGCCGCCGGAGGAACGGATCCCGGTGGAACTGAAGATTCTGCACCAGGACGACCACCTTCTCGTCGTGGACAAGCCGCACTTCCTGCCCACCACCCCCGGCGGCACCTACATCCAGGAGTCCGCGCTGGTGCGGCTCCGGAACCATCTGAACCTGCCGGACCTCATTCCCATGCACCGGCTGGACCGCATGACCGCCGGGATCCTGCTGCTCTCCACGAATCCGGAAACCCGGGGCAAGTACCAGGTGCTCTTCGAGAAACGCCAGGTCCAGAAGGAATACGAGTGTGTGGCCGCGGCCGAGCCCGCGCCCGGGCACCCCGCCACCGGCTTCCCCGTGGTGGTCCGGAACCGGATGACGAAGTCCCGCAGCTACCTGCTCGCCGAGGTGGTCGACGGCGAACCCAACGCCGAAACCCGGATCGAACGGGTGCAGACCTTCCCCGGCCCCGACGCAGCAACTGACGGCCCTGGCCCGGAAAATCCCGCCGGCCCCCTCTTCGGCAGCGCGGCCCACGGCGCCGCCCGGCGCCGTGCGCTGTACCGGCTTGAGCCGCACTCAGGCAAGACCCACCAGCTCCGCGTCCACATGGCGTCCCTGGGGCTGGGGATCGTCAACGATGCCTTCTACCCGGAGCTGCTGGACAAGGCGCCGGACGATTACTCGAAGCCGCTCCAGCTGCTCGCGCGCGGGATCCGGTTCGCCGACCCGATCACCGGCAAGCCGGTGGAGTACCGCAGCGGGCTGCAGCTCAGCGAAGCGCGCTCAGCGGCCGCAGGAAGCTAAGCCCCACCGGGGAACAACCCCGCCCGGGGAAGGACCTCTCCGGGGGCGGTCCCACGGACCGGCCGGCCCGCCGCCCCTCGCTGGCGCTGCTGCCCACGGCCGGCCCGGCCGCCCATGCGCCACCGCCCGTGGCCGGTGGCGCGCGGCCCGC
>NZ_JBVAYX010000049.1:0-10783 GCF_055412825.1 Pseudarthrobacter linnaei | reverse complement strand
CCGGCCCCGGCCCACCCTCAACCTCGAGACCCCAGCCAACCGGCTGAACCAGCTGCTGCACGCAGCCTAAACCCCCGGCGTTGCTCCGACTACTTGACTTTGCCCGGCCGGATTCCACGGGCGGCAGCAGCCTGGTCATGCCCTCGCTCGTTGGGGACTCTTGGGCAAGCCGCGCAGGAATCTCGGTCGCTTGGCTCGTCATATCGGGTCCACCTCCGTTCATCCCCTTCATGGTCCGCAGCGTCGAGAACCGCATGACCGGGCGGAGTGACATAGTTGTTGCATCCGAACGGAAGGCGGACCCATGTCCTATCCATTCCAGGTGACCTTTGACTGCCACGACATAGAGACAATGATGCGGTTCTGGGCGGTGGCCCTCAGCTACAGCCTCCAGGAGCCGCCTGAGGGATTCTCGAGCTGGGCGGAATTCGCCACGAACCAAGGCACCCCGGAGGCGCTCTGGCGTGCCGCCGTCGTTGACCCGGCCGGCAAAGGCCCCCGCATGTTCTTCCAGCCGGTCCCTGAAGGAAAGACGGCGAAGAACCGGGTACATCTAGACATCAATGTCAGCGAGGGTGCCGAGTCGAACGCGGACGGACGCCGCCTGGCCCTCGCCCACGCCGATCGCTGCGTGAACGCCGGAGCCACGCTCGCCACCGTGTTCGACTGCGACGACGGCTGGCACATTGCCATGCTCGACCCGGAAGGGAACGAGTTCTGCATCCAGTGACTGTCCCCGGGATATTCCTGAAGCCAACAAGACCTCGGCCAGTACAAGCACACATGGCCTATGTGGCGGTCTGGAAGGGATTATAGTGTCCGTGGTTCAGCGGATCGGTTGACCCGCCTGCAGCAGCCCCGACCTCACAGGTGACGTCCTCCTCCGGCCCCGCGAGGCCCGCGCTAACGTTCATTCACCGAGCTCGGGCGCTCACGCAATTCCCGCAGCCACCGCGGCCACCGAGGCCACCGAGGCCACCGAGGCTGATCATGCAGACTTGATCCCCAAGTCTCAGCAAGTCATGTGGTTCCAGGAGCTCCCTGCCATGAATGAGTGAGCAGCAACACCGCTGCCCGAACCAGGAGAAGGAGCGACCCGACCACAGCAACGGCCACCAACAAAAAAGGCCCCCGCAGGGCCCATACGTGAACAGTTTGTTCACACGCAGAGGCCCATAAGCCCCTGAACAGGGAAAACATGTGCCCGAGGTGGGACTCGAACCGGGTTCCAGCCCTTGAATTTCCGCCACTCCCCCGAAAACCTCCGCAATCCGGCCCAGTCCGGCACCGGTACGGCCCAGTCCGAAGCCCAGGGTGTGCACATTGTGCACACCCTCTTTACTGCCTTGCGGCAGCAGCACCGAAGCAGGTGAGGACACCTCCGCTGTCGCCCGGCTTCCTGCATTTCCCGCTTCAAGACCTCGGGTCCGCAGAGACTGATTTCGCGCCCCGTTAACATCTTCTTCTGCTTCAAGAATCGTAATCACGGCCATCTACCTCCTCTCCCTCATCTCATGGCGGAACCGGCAGAACCCGACATGACACCCCCACCTGCCGCCCCCGCATTGGCAGGGTGCGGAATTTCGTTGTCGTGGGCTCACTCTGCTAAATGACGGAAGACCCGATATCGGCGTTGGAAGACACTCCCAAGTGGTACTTTGCGCGGCGCGTGATGTGACTCTGCCCTTGGCTTCCAGTTCGGCCTTGGCAATCGAGTGTTAGGCCACGAGATTCGCGGCAGCGGTGTCCATGTGCTCCCGGATCGTCTTCCGGGCAAGGGACGCGTCACCGGTCTCGATCGCCGCAACGATGTCATAGTGCCGGTCCACGCTCATGTTTTTCACGCCCTTGTCCTGGCCCGCGAACATAATGGACATCCGGATGGATCCTTCCAGTGATTCCCAGGAATGGAGCAGGGTTTCGTTGCCGGTGAGCCGGCACATGGTCCGGTGGAACTCCAGGTCAGACTCGACCCGGTCCTGCAGGCTGGCCTTCTCGGCTGCGGCCATGGCTTCAATGGCGGACCGCAGAGAGCTGATGACGTGCTGGCGGTCGGGGAGTTCGCAGAGCGTGCGCGCAGCCAAGGATTCCAGCGCCGCCCGGACGGAGTAGATGTCACGGATTTCCTTAGCATCCAAGTGCCGGACGGAAAGGCGGCCGCGGGGCCCGGCGGAGAGCAGCCCTTCCTGTTCCAGTTGCCGCAGTGCTTCCCGGAGGGTGCCGCGGCTGATCTGGAGCATCTCCGACAGCTCGGTTTCCACCAGATGCCGGCCCGGTTCCAGTTCCCCGCTGGTGATGGCGGCGCGCAACGCGGCGAGAGCCTGCTCGCGAAGGCTCTTCTTCTGCAGTCCCAGCAGCGGTGCTGTTGCTCCGGCCATTGTGGTACTTCCTCAATGTCAGTGGTCGACTGTTTACAGTCAATGTGTTAACTGTCGATGTTACGGCAGAAGCGCGGCGCCGGATGGTTCGGCGCCGCGCTTCTGGCCGGAACTGTTCTACTTCAGTTCGGCGAGTACTTTTGCCACGATCTTCTGGACTGTGAGTCCGTAGCGGTCATGGAGAGTGGGGAGCGCGCCGGCGTCGAGGAACGCGTCCGGCAGTGCCACGGGCACCACGCGTTTGCCGAGTCCTGCGGTGACGGCGGCGGACGCCACCGTTTCGAAGAGACCGCCGATCACGCTGTGGTTTTCGAGAGTGACGGCGAGCCGATCGGTGTTGATCTCGGCCAGAACCGTGGCGGCATCGAACGGCTTGATCGTCGGGGTGTGGACGACGGCGACGTCCACGTTGTGAGCAGCCAGCGCCTGCGCTGCCTGGAGGGCGCGCATGGTCATCAGCCCGGAGGAGATGAATACGACGTCGTTGCCGCCACGCAGTACCTTGGCTTTACCGAGTTCGAAGGTGTAGCCGTATTCGTCCAGAACGGTGGGTACGTTGCCGCGGAGCAGCCGCAGGTAGGTGGGCCCGTCCGACGCTGCGAGTTGGGGGACGGCCTGTTCGATGTCGATCGAGTCGCAGGGGTCCACGATGGTGAGGTTGGGCATGCCGCGGAAGATCGCCATGTCCTCGGTGGCCTGGTGGCTGGGTCCGTAGCCGGTGGTCAGGCCGGGCAGCCCGCCAACGATGTTCACGTTCAGGTTCGGTTCCGCGGAATCGAGGCAGAGGAAGTCGTAGGCGCGGCGGGCGGCGAACACGGAGTAGGTGGACGCGAACGGGATCAGGCCGGTTTCGGCCAGGCCGGCGGCAGCGCCGAAGAGCAGTTGTTCGGCCATGCCCATCTGGAAGAACCGCTCAGGGAAGGCCTGGGCGAAGATGTGCATGTCGGTGTACTTGCCCAGGTCCGCAGTCAGGCCGACGATTTTGTCGTTCTCCTGCGCTGCCTTCACCAGGGCGTGTCCGAACGGTGCCGAGGTGGTCTTCTGGCCCGGGTCGGCGAAGGACGCGATCATGGCCGAGGTCTTCAGCTTGGGTGCGGTGCCCTTCACTGCTGTGGTGGTGCTCATCGTCCGGCCGTCCCTTCAAATCCTGCGGTGAGTTGTTCACGGCAGGTCTGCCATTCGTGTTCTTCGATGCGCATGAAGTGCGCCTTTTCCCGGTCCTCCAGCAGCGGCACGCCACGGCCGACCTTTGTGTCGCACAGGATCACGGAGGGCCCTCCCGTGAGGGAGGCCTGGGCGGCGGCGTTGTCGAACGCGGTCAGCAGGGCTGCCATGTCGTTGCCATCCACGCGCTGGGTGTACCAGCCGAAGGCCTCCCACTTTTCCGTGACGGGCTCGGTCCGGAGCACGGTGTCGGTTTTGCCATCGGCCTGCAGGGCGTTGATGTCCACCATCGCGGTCAGGTTGCCGAGCTGGTGGTGGTGGGCGCCCATCGCGGCCTCCCAGGTGGAGCCTTCATCGAGTTCTCCGTCGGAGAGGAAGTTGTAGACCCTCGCCGCGGAGCCCTGGTGGCGCAGGCCCAGCGCGATGCCCACGGCGATGGAGAGCCCGTGGCCCAGGGAGCCGCCGGAGATCTCCATGCCGGGGGTGTAGGTGGACATCCCGGACATCGGCAGCCGGGAATCGTCCGAACCGTAGGTCTCCAGTTCCTCGACCGGGATGATCCCGGCTTCGGCCAGGGCCGCGTAGTGCCCGATGGCGTAGTGGCCGGTGGAGAGCAGGAACCGGTCCCGTTCTTTCCATTCCGGGTCCTCGGCGTGGTAGCGGAGCTGGTCGGAGTACACCGCGGCCAGCATGTCCGCCGCTCCCAGGGCCTGGCCTACGTAGCCCTGGCCCTGGACTTCGCCCATGTTCAGTGCGTGGTGCCGCATCCGGTAGGCCGCGGCGCTGACGCGTTCGAGGCGTTTTGAGGCAGTTTCCTGAATCATTCGTTCCTTAGATGGGAGTTCGGGGGTGTGCAGTTCCTGTGTCGCAGTCATCAGACGTTCACCGGCTGGGGGGTGCTTTTGCTGGCCTCATCGGCGAGCTGCCGTTCCCGCTTGCCCCAGGTTTCCCGGGTGACGAGGGCGGCCCAGAGACCGATCGCGGCGTAGAAGCTGAAGAGGAGAGCCGGGCCCATCCAGCCGAAGCTGACGAAGAGCAAAGTAGTGATGAAGGGGGTGAACCCGGAGACCATGGCGGAGATCTGGTAGGCCAGTGAGGCCCCGGAGGAACGGGTCTTGGCCTGGAACAGTTCGGGGAACCAGGCGCCCTGGGCACCGGCGAGGGAGTTCTGGCAGACGGCGTAGGAGATGGCGACGGTGGCGATGATGACGATGAACATGCCGGTGTTCACCAGTAGGAACATCGGGATGCCGAACAGCAGGGCGAAGGCGCAGGACCAGATGTAGAGGGGGCGGCGGCCGATCCTGTCCGTGAGCCGGGCCCAGGCCTGGGTGGCGAAGATGCCGATGGCCGAGGCGATGCAGAGGGCCACCAGTGTCTCGGTCTTGTCAGCGAGCTGTTCGGTGTGGAGGTAGGAAATCATGTACGTAATGGACACGGCGTACCCTGCGGTCTCGGCGATGCGCAGGCCGATGCCCTTGACGATGTTGCGCCAGTCGGTCTTGATGACCTCGACGATGGGCGACTTCACGATGGCGCCGCTCTCCTTGACCTCGTCGAAGACCGGGGACTCGGGGACTTTGGCGCGGATGATCAGGCCGACAGCGACGAGCACGATGCTGGCCAGGAACGGGACGCGCCAGGCAAGTTCGCCGCCGAGGTTCACGCTGACGAGGAAAACGAGGTTCGCCAGAAGCAGCCCGACAGGGAAGCCGGCTTGGACGATGCCGGTGTATTTGCCCTTGGATTTCCAGGGCGCGTGTTCGTAGCTCATCAGGATGGCGCCGCCCCACTCGGCACCGAAGGCCAGGCCCTGGACGATGCGCACGAACACCAGCAGAGCCGGGGCCAGCAGGCCCACCTGCTCGTAGGTGGGCAGCAGGCCGATCATGAACGTTGCGATGCCCATGAGGATCAGGGAAGCTACCAGAACGGGCTTGCGGCCCATTTTGTCGCCAAGGTGGCCGCCGATGATGCCGCCGATGGGGCGTGCGGCGAACCCGACACCCAGTGTGGCGAAGGCTGCCAGCGTCCCCGTCACCGGGTCGCCGGTCGGGAAGAACGCGGTGCCGAAGTACAGCGCAGCCGCGGTGCCGAAGCCGATGAAGTCATACGTCTCGATGACGGCGCCGACACCGGAGCCTACGGCGACGCGCTTTGCGTCCTTGGTGCCATGTACATGGCCGCGCATTTTCAGAGCTTCGTTGCTCATAGCTGATCCCTTTCGAAGAGCGGCCGTGCATCCGCACCACCGCTGTCGACTGTTAACAAATGATATGCCAGTGTGACCGGCATTATGGTGCACTGTCAACAGTCAATGCTTGAGGTTGACTGTTGACATTAGCTGCACTTACAGTGATTCACATCACCCGCCCGTTCAGAGGAGCCAACGACGATGTTCAACTCCCGGCTCGGCTGCTCATCCATCAGCTTCCGGCACCAGGACCTCCCGGCCGCCCTGCGGACCATCACGGGCCTGGGCTTTAATGAAATCGACCTCGGCGCCCTCCCCGGCGTCTGCAACCATGTCCCGTACAACCTGGATGACTCCGCAGTTGCCTCGGTGACCGCGGACGTTGCTGCCTCAGGGCTGATCGTCCGCTCGGTCAACGGGGACATCGGGGATCTCAATGCAGTGCTCGACGACGCTGCGCGGCGCGCCCGCGAACAGCACTTGGACGCGCTTCTCACTCTCGCCGCAAACACCGGCGCGAAGGCGCTGGTCCTGCCCTGCGGCGCCCTCAGCCACGAACCGGTAAGAAGCCTCGAGGAGGACTTGGACGAAATCTCCGCCCAGCTCATCCACGCCGGGCGGCGCGCGGCGGAGTTCGGCGTCGAGCTCTGGACCGAATCCCTGCACTTCCTGAGGTTCTGCTGGAACCTCGAGCGTGCCGAATTGCTCGCGCAGCGGCTTTCGGGCTCCGGCGTCGGCATTGTGATGGACTTCAGCCACATCGTCGCAGCCGGCGAAGACCCGCTGGAATACCTCACCCGCCACGAGGGCCGGCTCTCCCACGTCCACCTCCGCGACGCCGTGGCGGGCAACATCAACCTCAGCATCGGCAACGGCGAGGCAGACTTCGCCGCCGGGCTCGGCGCCCTCGCGGTGAGCGGCTACACCGGCCACTTCTCACTCGAACTCGAAACCCGCGACGTCACACACGACGAGCGCCCCGCCGCCGCAGCCAAAGCGGCAAGCCTCATCACCGACCTCATCTGAACGACCATCTCTGAACCACCACCGAATAATCCAAGGAGCATCATGACTACCACTATCCAGCGCACCGCCGTCCTCACCGGAGCGACCTCGGACCGGGGCATTGGCATCACCACCGCCCGCCGCTACGCCAGCCAGGGTTGGGGCGTGGTGATCCTGGATCTCGACGGCGAGAAGTCCGCCAAGGTCGCCGCCGAAATCGGCAACGAATTCAACGTTCCCGCGTACGGCCACGAGATCGACGTCGCCAATGAAAGCTCCGTCAACGCCGCCTACGCAGCCGTCAAAGCCGAGGTCACCGCAGGCATCCTGCCCCCGGTGGGCGCCCTGGCCAACATCGCCGGCATCACCTCCCCGGTCCCGTTCCTCGAAACCACACTGGAGCTCTGGCACAAGGTCATGGACGTCAACGCCACCGGAACCTACCTGGTCACCAAGGCGTTCCTGCCGGACATGATCGAGAACGGCTGGGGCCGAATCGTGAACATGTCCTCAGTGTCCGCCCAGCGTGGCGGCGGCGTGTTCGGCAAGGTCCCCTATTCCGCCGCGAAGGCCGCGATCCTCGGTCTCACCAAGGCGCTGGCCCGCGAAATCGGCGCCACCGGCGTCACCGTCAATGCCATCACGCCCGGCGCCGTGGACACCAACATCCGGGTGGGCAGCACCGATGAGCAGGAAGCCGCCATCAACGCCGGCATCCCGCTGGGCCGCAACGCCACCACGGAGGAGATCGCCGCCGTAATCACGTTCCTGTCCTCGGAGGAATCCGCCTACCTCACGGGCACCACCATCGACATCAACGGCGGAAGCCACATCCACTAACAGCCCCTGCCACGTCAGAGAGCCCATCATGACCAAGATTTTTAACGATCCCTCCGAGTTTGCGGAAGAAGCCCTTGCCGGGTTCTGCGACGTCCATTCCGGATTGGTGCGCCAGGTCCCCTGGGGCGCCGTGCGGCGCCACCGTCCGGCTAGACCCAAAGTGGCGGTCCTGGCCGGCGGCGGTTCTGGGCACTACCCGGCGTTCGCCGGCCTGATCGGCACCTGCCTGGCCGACGGCGCCGTGGTCGGCAACATCTTCACCTCGCCCTCCGCGCAGCAGGCCTATGCCGTGGCCAAGGCCGCTGATTCCGGCGCCGGAGTGGTGTTCTCCTACGGCAACTATGCCGGGGACGTGATGAACTTCGGCATGGCCACCGAGCGGCTGGCCGCCGAGGGAATCCCGGTTGAGAATGTCCTCGTGACGGATGACATCGCCAGCGCGCCGCCGTCGGAAGCCGACAAGCGCCGCGGCATCGCCGGGGACTTCACCGTCTTCAAAATCATGGGCGCCGCAGCCGAAGCGGGCGCTGACCTGGCCGAAGTAGTACGACTCGGGCGGAAGGCCAACGGCCTCACCCGCACCATCGGCGGCGCATTCCACGGTTGCACGTTCCCTGGCGCGGATGCCCCGCTGTTCGCGCTCAAGGACAAGCAGATGGGGCTCGGGCTGGGAATACACGGTGAACCCGGGCTGTTCGACACCGATTTGCCGTCCGCCAAGGTACTTGGCCAGGAGTTCGTCTCCCGGCTGCTGGCGGAAACGCCTGTTGGTGCCGGTTACAGACTGGCGGTCATCCTCAACGGGCTGGGCTCCACTAAGCACGAGGAACTTTTTGTTCTGTGGCTGACCGTTGCCCCGCTGCTCAGGGACGCCGGCTACACCCTGGTCATGCCCGAGGTGGGCGAACTGGTCACCAGTCTGGACATGTCCGGTGTTTCCCTCACCATCACTTGGCTGGACGAAGAACTGGAGCCGCTCTGGACTGCACCGGCGGAGACGCCGGCCTACCGCCGCGGAAACGCCGCCGTTCAGTCAGGCGACGCCTCCGGCGAGGTAACGTCCGACGGCCCCGCCGCACCGGCCACTTTTGAGGCCACCGGAGAATCGCGCCAGTACGGGGCCAACTGCCGGGCGGCATTGGACGCCGCCCGTGACTGCCTGCACACCGCCGAAACCCGGCTCGGGGACATGGACGCCATTGCCGGGGACGGGGACCACGGCCGCGGAATGGTCCGCGGGATCGACGCCGCAACCTCCGCCGGCGCCGCCGCGGCCGCTCAGGGGGCCGGGGCAGGCTCGGTCCTCATCGCCGCGGGTGATGCCTGGGCGGACAAGGCCGGCGGCACGTCCGGCATCCTCTGGGGCGCAGGACTGCGGGCGTTCGGGGAGTCGCTGGGAGACCAGCGAAGTCCCGACGCCAAAGAACTGGCTGCCGGGGTGCGCGCGTTTTCGGACAGAATCACCGGGCTCGGCAAAGCAGAACCCGGCGATAAGACCATGGTGGATGCACTGGCGCCCTTCACCGAAACCCTCACCCGCCTGGCAGTCAACGGCGCAGAACCGCGCCTGGCATGGGATGCCGCCGCGCTTGAGGCAACGGCGGCAGCCGAGGCCACGGCGGCACTGCGTCCATTGAAGGGACGGGCGCGCCCGCTCGCCGAAAAGAGCGTAGGCACACCCGATCCCGGCGCCACGTCCCTGGCGATGATTTTCACCGTAATGGGCCAGCACCTTACAGGCAGCAACGTCGCGGGCGTCGATGCGACCTCCGCCCCGGAACAGGTCCGAGCACAGTCATGAAAAGAGAAGGACAACCAATGGGGCTGCGACTCATCGTGGGTGCGGACGAAGCCGGGGTCGACTACAAGGACCGGATCCTCGAAGACCTACGGCAGGATCCGCGCGTCAGCGAAGTCATCGACATCGGCGTAAACCACGATGGTGCGCGCGAAGACTTTACAAGGCCCTACCCCTATGTCGGAATCGCCGCCGGAGAAATGATCCGCAACGGCGGCGCCGACCGGGCCATCCTGTTCGGCGGGACCGGGATCGGTGTTGCCATTGCAGCCAACAAAGTGGACGGAATCCGAGCAACAACAGCACACGACTCATTCTCGGTGGAACGCTCGGTCCTCTCCAATGACTGCCAGATCCTCACCATGGGTCAACGCGTGGTGGGCATCGAACTCGCGCGCCGCCTGGCCCGCGAGTGGATCGGCTACACCTTCGACCCGGAATCAGCCTCGGCCGACAAGGTCAAGGTCCTCACCGACTTTGAAAGCTGCTAGGTGAACGCTCCCCCGGTGGAAGGTCAAGGAGCCTACGCCTACCATGACTGGAACCGATTGATCGGCACCCCGGTGGAAGTCCGAAAGGACTTCAAGCTGGTCCGAGCAGGGGTAGTCGACGACGCCATGACCGATTCATCAGCACTATGGCTTGCAGCCGACTGTGTCCACGGCAGAGCACTCTTCGCCGCGTCAGAGGGCTACGCAATTTTGATCCGTCCGCGGGAGCAAAAGCCGGTGCCGGGCTTAAGGAAACGCAGGTGGCGGTAGAGGCCCTGGTCAAGGGCTACCTCCATGGTGTGGTCGGCTGTTTCGGCGAGGAACCACTCCGCGGCGCGTTCAGCAGTGGTGTGCTCTATCCAACAGTCATAACTCTCACAGAATCCACGTCCCGAAGCACGTTCCTCTCACGACTTCTTAGCGGCGCCAGGCCCAGACCCGTTCGGTCTCATTGAGCGGCTTGCCGGGCGGGCCCTTGATGTAGGACGGGATCCAGCGGACGCTGCGCCTAGACCTGTTGGGCCCGTGCTGTTGGTTCCGCCAGTGGCCGCGGACCATCCAGCGGTGCGTGTGGACCCGGCCGGAGTCATCGGCGTCCACGGTGGCGACATTCTTGGGAGCGTGCAGGGAGATCACCGTGACGAGCCCGGACCGGCCACGTTTGATGTCCTCCCGGGCAGGCTTGGTCTTCGGGACCAGAGTGCTGCGGTCCGCGACGCCCGGGCTGGCCATCAGCAGGACGGCCGCTGCCAGAAACGACATCAGCTGCACCGTACATTCGACGGCGGCCTCGTCATCGTACACTTCGGTCCGCTGCAGCCCGGGCAAAGTCATATGGTCGTAGCAACGCTCTGATTGATGGAGCGTTTTATGGTCAAGTTATTTCCTCCGAATGCCCGTACCGAGTTCGTTG
>NZ_JBVAYX010000048.1:0-12149 GCF_055412825.1 Pseudarthrobacter linnaei | reverse complement strand
TCCTCCCGCCGACAGCTTCCTTCGTTAAAGACAACACGGTCGTTGCAACTCCCAAAAACATCGGGTGTTGCAACGACCGCTAGAACCTAAGCTGCAGTGGACGGGAGGCGCGGCTTCATGCTCAGGATAGCGGTCGTGCTCGGAAGCCCCGTCCCGGCCGCAGGGGGAAAGCCGTCGCCGGCTGGGTCTACGAACGGGCGGCAAAACGCACCGATGCGCAGTTCGAACTCGCCGATGTGGCCGACTTCGGTCTCCCGCTGCTCGATGAACCGCTCCAGCCGTCACTGGGGCACTACCGTGAGGAACACACGAAGGCCCGGGCGGAAGCCATCGGATCCTTCGACGGGTACGTCTTCGTCATCGCGGAATACAACCACTCCGTGCCCGCGGCACTGAAAAACGCCCTGGATTTCCTCTACCGGGAGTGGAACAACAAAGCGGAGGGCTTCATCAGTCACGGCGGCACCGGCGGGACCCGGGCGGTGGAACATCTGCGGCTCATCGCCGCGGAGCTGCAGATGGTCGATGTCCGCGCGCAGGTCGCCGTGCCTCTGGCTACGGAGTTTGAAAACTACACCACCTTCACACCGTCGCCCCGGGCGGTACAGGGCCTGGGCGGTACAGGGCCCGGGCGCGGTCTTCGACCAGGTCATCGCCTGGGCCGGAGCCCTCAAACCACTGCGCCGCTGTGGCCACCCCACCGGGTCATCAATACGGGTCGTCAATCCGGCTTGATCGCCCGGCGCCGGGCGAGCCCGCCGTCAATGCAGCAACAACCGCAGGACCCGGGGCACCCGGCCGCCAGAGACTCATATGCGTGCCGCCACCTACATCCACCGTGCGTTCCGTACGCGGTGGCGGGAATTGAATCGGCATCCAAGGAGGTGTCATGGCGGCGGAGGCCACTCGCCGTGGAACGCCGGATAGCGGTGCGGCAACCTGCCACTGACCCGGGGACGTCAGATGAATCCGGTTCTCTAATATCCTGCCTCCGGCGAACGCCTCCAAGCGGGCCTGAGGCGACGTAGCATCAAGGTAGGGGGCAGCCAGGAGTGTGGTGAGAATGTTTGAGCGATTTACGGACCGTGCCCGTCGCGTGGTGGTGCTTGCCCAAGAGGAGGCACGCCTGCTGAACCACGGTTACATTGGTACCGAACACATCCTCTTGGGTCTGATCCATGAGGGTGTGGGTGTTGCCGCCAAAGCCCTTGAGTCCTTGAGCATTTCACTCGACGGCGTCCGCGAGCAGGTGCAGGCGATCATCGGCCCGGGCCAGCAATCCCCGTCCGGGCACATCCCCTTCACCCCGCGCGCCAAGAAGGTGCTGGAGCTCGCCCTGCGCGAGGCCCTGCAGCTGGGACACAACTACATCGGCACCGAGCACATCCTGCTCGGCCTCATCCGCGAGGGCGAAGGCGTCGCCGCCCAGGTGCTGGTCAAGCTCGGCGCTGACCCGAACCGCGTCCGCCAGCAGGTCATCCAGCTGCTGTCCGGCTACCAGGGCAAGGAAACCACCGGCGCAGGCGTCGGCCCGGGCCAGGCAGAAGGCACTCCCGCCGGTTCCGTCGTCCTGGACCAGTTCGGCCGCAACCTGACCCAGGCCGCGCGCGAGAACAAGCTGGATCCCGTCATCGGGCGTGAATCCGAACTGGAACGCGTCATGCAGGTGTTGTCCCGCCGCACCAAGAACAACCCGGTGCTGATCGGTGAGCCGGGCGTCGGCAAGACCGCCGTCGTCGAGGGCCTGGCCCAGGCCATTGTCCGCGGCGACGTGCCCGAAACTCTCAAGGGCAAGCAGATCTACACCCTGGACCTGGGATCCGTCGTGGCCGGCTCCCGGTACCGCGGTGACTTCGAAGAGCGCCTCAAGAAGGTCCTGAAGGAGATCCGCACCCGCGGGGACATCATCTTGTTCATTGACGAGATCCACACCCTGGTCGGTGCCGGTGCGGCCGAGGGTGCGATCGATGCGGCTTCGATCCTGAAGCCGTTGCTGGCCCGGGGCGAGCTGCAGACCATTGGTGCCACCACGCTGGACGAGTACCGCAAGCACATTGAGAAGGATGCCGCGCTGGAGCGCCGCTTCCAGCCGATCCAGGTCAAGGAACCCTCCGTCGCCGACGCGATCGAGATCCTCAAGGGCCTGCGTGACCGGTACGAGGCGCACCACCGGGTCACCATCACCGACGGCGCGCTGGTCGCCGCCGCGAACCTCTCGGAGCGCTATATCTCGGACCGCTTCCTGCCGGACAAGGCGATCGACCTGATCGATGAAGCCGGCGCACGGCTCCGCATCCGCCGGATGAGCGCCCCGCCGGAGCTCAAAGCGATGGACGAGCGCATCGCCGCCATGAAGCTGGAGAAGGAGTCCGCGTTGGAGGCGGAGGACTACGAGGGGGCCGCAGCGCTGCGCGACAAGGAGCAGAAACTCGGGACCGTGCGCAAGGAGAAGGAGCGCGGATGGAAGACCGGCGGCATGGACGACATCTCCGAGGTGGGCGAGGATCTCATCGCCGAGGTTCTGGCGAACTCCACCGGCATTCCGGTCTTCAAGCTCACCGAGGAAGAGTCCACGCGACTGCTGAAGATGGAAGACGAGCTGCACAAGCGCATCGTCGGCCAGGATGAGGCGATCAGGCTCGTTTCGCGGGCTATCCGCCGCACCCGTGCTGGCCTGAAGGATCCGAAGCGTCCGGGCGGTTCGTTCATCTTCGCCGGCCCCACCGGCGTCGGCAAGACAGAGCTCGCCAAGGCCCTGGCCGAATTCCTCTTCGGCGAGGAAGACGCCCTGATCACCCTGGACATGTCCGAGTACTCGGAGAAGCACACGGTGTCGCGTCTCTTCGGTGCCCCTCCGGGCTACGTGGGCTACGAGGAAGGCGGACAGCTGACCGAAAAGGTCCGCCGTCGTCCGTTCTCCGTGGTCCTGTTCGATGAAGTGGAGAAGGCGCACTCCGACCTTTTCAACTCGCTGCTGCAGATCCTGGAAGACGGCCGACTGACCGACTCCCAGGGCCGCGTTGTGGACTTCAAGAACACCGTGATCATCATGACCACCAACCTCGGCACCCGGGACATCTCCAAGAGCGTTGCCACCGGTTTCCAGTCCGGCACGGACACGCAGACCGGCTACAACCGGATGCGGGCGCGCGTCACGGAGGAGCTCAAGCAGCACTTCCGTCCCGAGTTCCTGAACCGTGTTGACGACGTTGTGGTCTTCCCGCAGCTGACCCAGGACGAGATCATCGAGATCGTGGACATGTTCGTGGGCCGGCTGGAGAAGCGCCTCAAGGACAAGGATATGGGCATCGAGCTCACGCCCGCGGCCAAGATCCTGCTCGCAACCCGCGGCTACGATCCCGCCATGGGTGCCCGGCCGCTGCGCCGCACCATCCAGCGCGAGATCGAGAACCAGCTCTCCGAGAAGATCATCTTCGGCGAAATCAAGCCCGGCCAGATCATCGCCGTCGACGTTGCCGGCTTCGGCGATGACGCGACGTTCACCTTCACAGGAAACACGAAACCCCGGATCCCCGACGCCCTACCGACCGCGAGCCAACCGGGAAAACACGGCTGACCACCGTTGAGGCGGACTGAAGTCCGCATGCCGCTGTCGACAAGATGGCTTGCTCCAGGACTTTGGTTTTACCGGTTGCTCCGATTGCGGCGTCCGCACCGCGGCCTACTTCCGGATTCAGCAGGGAAATCCTGCACGATTGATGCGTCGACGGTGTGGATTGCTCCCAGCTCGCGCGCGAGTACCAGCCGCGACGCATCCGGGATCTCCACGGCCCGCCGATTCCGGATCCGCGGGTCTTTGCCGGCCGTGTACCTGGCCATCGCCATGGCTGTGGCGCTCACTGATGCGGCCCCCCGCAGTCTTGACCCTTGCACGGCAGGTTCCGGGCCCGTAGCTTGGGGCAGCGGAAGATACCTTCCGCCACGCCTGCCCTGAGAGCCGGCGGAGAAGCACAGTCACCGAAGGACGCAGCGATGGCAACAGGCACGGTTAAATGGTTCAACGCCGATAAGGGTTTCGGCTTCATCGCCCCCGACGACGGGTCAGCGGATGTCTTCGCCCACTACTCCGCAATCGCCAGCAGCGGCTACCGCTCTCTGGAGGAGAACCAGAAAGTCCAGTTTGACATCACCCCCGGTCCGAAGGGCCCGCAGGCGGAGAACATCCATCCAATGTGATGTCCGGACCCAGACGACAGCAGCACCCGGGCGGGCACTGGTCGTTTGTGCCGGACGGACCATGGACAGATCCCAGCGCGGCAGGGCTGCCGGGGACGGCTGGCCGGCGACGGGTGAATCACGGCGTCGAACGTCACGCATGACAGCGCCCTCCAGGGACATCGTCCAGGCCCTGGCCGTCCGGTTTCACCAGTGACACTGTTTTCTTTCCCCTCCCCCGGACGTATCCTGAACTGCCATCCGGACAGCCCGTACCCGGACCAATCCAAGGAGCAACCCATGACCATGCCGCCGCAACGAGAGCCTGCACCGTTTCCTCCCCAGCCGGAGCCAACACCAGGTTCCCCCGACCCAACAAATCCCTTTCCTCCCGGTCCGGAACCGGATCCAGCTCCCGGACCCCTGACGCCGGATCCTGACCCGCCCTTCAGGCCCTAAGGGCCGCGCAGAAAAGACGGCCGGATCCGGCCCGGACCCGGCAGCAGAAACGACGGCGGTGGGGTCTTGAGAGCGGTGCTCCCACAGGTTGTCCCCGAAGGAAGAATCAGGGAGTGGCAGAGATGGATAATCAGGACCTACTGGACCGGATCCAGGTCCTCGTCGCCGAGGAACACCAGCTCCGCGAATCGGCGGCAGCGCGGCCTGAGCCCGGGGATGCGGACGGGGCGTACGAGAAACGCAGGGCCGGGTTGCGGCGGGTGGAGGAGGACCTTGACCAGTGCTGGGATCTGCTGCGCCAGCGCAGGGCCAAAGAAACTGCCGGGGCTGACCCCGGTGATGCGGTCGCCCGGCCTGCCAAGGAAGTAGAAGGTTACCGGCAGTAAAGGCTACGCGCGCCCTCCACTTAGGGGAACCCTGCCGCCCGCTCGTTGCCGGGATCAGACTCTGCCCTTGACGTACGGAAATGACCTCGGCCAGGCCGGGGCGGCTGCGCCACAGGGACGTCACGTTCCCATGACGGTGCGGCATCACATCCCTGAGCGGCCCATCACCGTCCAACGCCCCGGGCGTAGACTTGAAGCAGGCCGGCGACGGAAGAGCCAGCGGTTCCCCCATACCGCGTGGTTCCCCCAGCCCGCCGCCGGTCCCCACTCCGTACGGGTCCCTCCGGCACCTGAAGTCAGCACCGTGCGGCACCGGGCCTGTCTGGCCACTCCCGAGGGGAGAGCGGCGCGGGGGATAGTGGCAGAAGCGACCAGGTCCACCGGGATTTTGTGCGCCTGACACGACCGCGTCCGTTCGTGTCAGCCGGCGGGAGTCTTGCCTACAGGGTGAAAATGCACCACTGCTCCAGTGTCTGCCGGATCTGTCCGGCCGTGGCCGTGTCCGTCAGTTCCGCTGCAAGGGCCCAGAGCTTGGTATTGGTCCTCTGGCTACGCTCAGCGAGAACGCAAAACGCGTCATCGCTCCCGATCCGACGGCAGCACATGATCATCCCTTCGCCTCTTCAATGACCGCCTTCGTCGCGTAGGCACTCCACCGGCAGGTGGTGTTCTTGATGGTCAGGTCGCCGGTGAGCTTGAAGTTTTCCGGCGTGCCCTGGGCCTGGGTGGCTTTGAAGGTCATGTGCGGTACTGCTTGGGGCGTCGAAGAAATCCGGGCTCTTGACGTGCGCGTCGCGGTTGTCGTCGTTGGAATCGAAGGATGCCATCTGCACGGTGGCCTGGACCGAGGAGTGGTGTTAAGCAGGTCGGAAACGTCTGCGGAGCTGAAGCCGTCCCAGTAGATCCGGAGCAGCACCTCAGGGTCGTCAGGGCGGATGTCGCTGCCTCAGAGCTTCATGGAGTGGGGATCCATCGGTGCGGGAATCGTGGTCCAGCTCGAGCTGGAGAGCACCGAGGAGGCTGGCGGACCGGAGAGCAGACCGGTCATGGTTGCGGAGCACGTTTTTCGCTATCTGAAGAGAACCATGACCGAAAGGCTGTCGTCCTGCCCTGTCTTCTCCCGGGGCCAACGGCGCGGAAAGAAAAATATTCCGTCCGATTAGGCTGTGGGCGTTGACGTCCAGCCTTCTCCCTGAGTGTTCCCTGGTACCCCGGCCATGGGCGTAGTCGTGCTGGGACGGTCGTTCGACTCTATGCAGATGTTGCCGGGCCACCATACGCTGACTCAGATCTGAGCGATATTGACTGGAGGTGTTTTTGAATGGTGAGTAAGCCACGGTTCGTAGACAAATTCATGCACGCGACGGGCCGTCTCAGGGGCGTATTCGGACCGGCTGACAGGGGCGATCCAACCACGCCCGTCGTTCACAGGCACGACGATGCGGAAGTGGCGTCGGACGAACAAATAGCCGACAGGGAAGTGGAGCGCGACGCACAGGGCCACATCTGGGTGGAAGACAAGAGACACGAGGACTAGCTGTACGGGGGAGTATCGAGCCCATTGCGCAATTGGCATCGGAGGCCATCCGCACTCCGTCGTGCCTTTTCCATCGATCGTTCGCCTGGCGGTAACCTCTGGCTGGGGGTCGGGGACCAACTCGCGGGAGAATAGCGCTAAGCCAGTGTGGGATGGCGTACGGTAACAATCGTTCGCAAGACACCCGCTAGGCCTTAGCGTCCGATATTTCACTTTCTCACAAGTCACCCCTAGACGGGGTGGCTTGTGAAGAAGTGAAATATCCGACGTTAGCGTGAATATTTCACCAGAAATCAGCCGGGGGCCATGGCGGCCGGGCCTGTTAGTAGCCAAGAAGCCCTCGCAGATTTGGTGTATTGCGAAGGGAGGTACCCGTTGCGAAGGTGCGTACGCGGCAACCGTTACACGGCGAGCCCTTTATTCCTTGGTCTGGGAAGGATCTCAAACGGTGTCTTGCGAACGATCGTTACCGTACCCCATCCGACAATGGCTTAGCGCTACTTTTCCGCGCATTGGTCGACCCCCTGTTCCCATAATTCGACCGGATTACCCGGCGCGCTGCGCGGGTCACCAATTCTCGTCCCGGAGGCCCGGACTCCGGAAAGCACAGAAAGCCGTCGCACACGGCGAGGCACGATCCTTGGGGCAGTATTCGGGCAGGGACGTAATGATAGACCCTATTGCAGACAAAAGACCCCGCCGTCGTTAGAATTCGTTTAAGTGCGGTGTCTTCTTCCTGAATTGTGGGGTCGGCTCCGTGCCCGGATTCCTGGCTCAGCTGGGACCGTGAATAAAGGGAGCAGGCAGTGTCGAAAGATGCTAATTCTTTTGGTGTGCCGTCAGACAGGGCAGCGGGGCCGGCCACAGGTCCCGCGTCCGGGGCAGGGGCAGGGGCAGGGGAGAATTGTGCCCGGACGGTTCGGGAGCAGGCGCAGGACATTATCGATGAGGCGTTAGACGGCACCGCCCCGGAGGGGGCGCTGGCCCGCGACCGGTTGAGGCGGTGTGTCTTCCGACATCCCGGAAACCCGGAACTGGCGCTGCTGGAGCACCTCATGAGCAGGGATGAGAGCTACACCAGCCTGAAGAATCTGGCCTGACTCCGTGGGTTCCCCTCACAAGACAGGACGCGATGGCAGGCAGCCCGGGGGTGGATGCCGGCAGCGGTCCGGGGCATTGCGTCCCCATCGGGTGCGTTTTATGGCCGCAACACCTACGGTTCACATAGCCAAAACCAGGCACGGACGGGAAGGCCGCTGCCTGGTTTCCCCGCCTGTCCCGCTACCACCGCTCGGGTTGCCCGGCGCGACAGCCTCATTGAAAGGCATCATAATGACCGCAAAAATGACGACGTTTCCGCTCCGGGTGAGCGCTGCCGATCCGGGACGCCTCCAGGAGGAACTGGATGCCGCCGTTGGACTTGCCCAGTCCCTGGCGTTACAGGAAGGCGGGCACGGTGTGGTGGTGACCCGGCAAAGCTACACGGAGTTTACCGTCGGGTTCAGTGACCAGGTCCCGTATGGGATGACAGAGGAACGGGAGCAATGGCAGGACAGCCCCGACCTGCGGGCCACCGGGAGACCCAGGCCATGATCGGAAGCAGTGACCTCCGGGCCACGGACCCGCTGACTCTGCGGGACATCGTTCTGGACCAACCCAAGTGAGGAGCGCGGGAACAGTGAGCTGCCGCGGACTGATTCGAAGGACGAGTACGCAGTTTTGGGGAAGGGTTTCGATAGGACTGGCGCAGGAGTGCAGTCTGGTCTGGATGTAGCTGCTAATTTCGAAGGACGGGCTATGCCTGCTTAGCGACTTCCTTGTATCTGAGCCAGTGAAGGGTCCCTAGTGCGCTACCTCACTTAGGTGCCACTCCCGCTGGAGTTCGCCATCCCAGTGAATGCTTTGGCTGACAATTACACCGCGGTTGGAACCCACTCCGCACCCTAACGCCTAGTGTGTTGGCGCTCTCAGTTCCGTCGTCGGCTTGCCCCTCCCTTTCTCTCTTTCCCTTCCTGAGGACATCCCTATGCCCGTTTCTGCATCTCCGACCATCGCTGCCCCCGTAGCGTCCCAGGTCGCCACCACCGTTTCCTCCGCTATGAAGGTGGAAGCTGCCACCGACACGTCGATCTCCGAGCTGAGTCCGGCGCGGCTGCGGGCGGCGAAGAAGGCCTACACCACCCGTTTCCTCGCTCAGCGCCTGGCCGTCAACGCCGGCGGCTACCACCTGCGCCAGGCTGCCCCGCAGCCAGGGGACGTGGTGCTGGCCCGGATCGTGGAGATCGGGCACCACACCAAGCTTGAAGGCCCGCAATCGAGGCGCCAGGCGCTGTTCGTCGGTGATGAGATTCTGGTGGCCTACGGCAACCGCTATGCCCCGGACCAGTTCCTCGCCGAAGTGCCCTCCGACCTTCGCCGGTGCCAGCTGGTCGCCGCCGGCGGGTTGGCCGGTCTGGTGACCGAAAGCCACGCCAAGATCCAGGCGGCTACCGAGATCCAGCCCCTAGGCCTGCTGGCTGACGACTCCGGATTGGTGAACCTGCAACGACTGGCTCCGCTGTCGGCTACCAAGACACCCGATCTCACCGGCCGCCCGCCGGTCATCGCGGTGCTGGGCACCTCCATGAACTCCGGGAAATCCACCACGCTGGGATGCCTCGTGAAAGGACTCTCCGCCTCGGGGCTGAAGGTCGCCGCCGGGAAGGCAACCGGCACCGGCTCCGGCAACGACGCCCACCTGTTCACCGACGCCGGGGCAAGCCTGGTGCTGGACTTTACCGATTTCGGGCACCCGACCACCTATAAGCTCGACTACGATCAGGTCCGTGCCCTGTTGCTGAGCATGATCGACGCGCTCACCCTGTGCTCCCCGGAAGTGGTCGTGGTGGAGATCGCCGATGGTGTCTATCAGGCCGAGACCGCCCGACTGCTCAACGACCCCGCCTTCCACGCCGTCGTCGACCACGTGCTCTTCTCCGCCGCCGACGCCCTTGGTGCCACCGCAGGACTGCAGCTGCTGGCCCGCGCCGGTATGCCGGTCGCGGCGGTCTCCGGGGTGCTCACCTCTTCACCGCTGGCCACCCGAGAAGCATCCGCCGTGCTTGACATTCCCGTCATCGAGACCTGGGACCTGTGCCGCCCCGAGGTTGCGCTGAACCTATTGCCGGCCCGGAAGTAGCCTTGGCGGGGCTGCCGAAACTGCTGCGCGGCAAACGCCGGGCCCTCACCGCGTTGCTGATCGGCACCGGCGTGGGCTCAGCGACCGCCGCAGGGGCGACCGCGCTGCTGATGATGCTCCTGATCGATCCAGGAACCCACAACACCGCAATGGTCGTGGCCGGGCTGACCGCCGCCGCCGTTGCCGTCGGAGGGCTGCGCGCCGTGGAACGGGTACTAGCGGAGAAACTGGGCCAGGACTACATCCACGAGATCCGCACTGGGCTCGTGAAGGCAGCGTTGAGAGCCGAGCGCGGCCCCTCGGTTGGCATCACCATCGCCCGGGCGACCAACGACTTAGCCAGTGTGCGCAACTGGGTGTCCCAAGGGATCAGCCCCTTGATCGTGGGCATCCCGTTGGTCCTCGGGGCCACAGCGTTCGTCTGGGCGCTGTCCCCTGCGCTGGCCGCAGCGGTGGCCCTGCCGCTGGCCCTGTTGGCCGGTGTGCTCGCTTTCCTGGCGCGGCCAGCCTACAGCCGCGCCCGTACCCTTCGCCGCCGGCGCGGCCGGCTGGCGGCCCACCTGGCCGACACCGTCGCGGCCGCCACGACGATCAAGGCCGCCAGCGGGCAGGCACGAGAGATGCGCAGGATCACCGCACTGAGCTCCACCGTGGCCGAAGCCGCCGTCCACCGGGCGAGGATCGCCGGCTACATTCGTGGTGCGGCCGCCACGGCAGCAGCCGTCGGGGTCGCCGCCACCGCCGCCACGGGGATCTGGCAGGGCATCGACACCGCGACCATCATCGCGGCGATGACGATCCTGGGCATCATCGCCGCCCCGGTCACCGACATGGGCCGGGCGGTGGAGTACCACCAGAACTTCAGAGCCGCCCGCAGAATCCTCGCCCCCGCCCTGGCCACCGACACCGCAGAGCCGGACCCGGTGACACCGGCCGAGCAACAGTCCAGCACGAAACAGTCCAGTGACCAAGGCCAGCTGAAGATCACCGGGATCGCCCCCCGCCGATGCTGCCCCGCCGAGCCACTGGACGCTCAGGCGGGTGAACGTATCGAGCTCCACGCCGACGGCCCCGATGAGGCCACGGCCGTCTTCGAGACCATCATCGGCCTGCGCCTCTCCACCACCACCCAGGTCCTCATCAACGGGGTCGACCTGCACACCACAGACCCCACCCGACGCCGCCAGCTGGTCGGCTACGCGGTCGCCGGGGCTTCCTTGGAACGCGGCACCATCGCTCGCGCGGTCCGATACCGCCGCCCGGATCTGCCCCCCGACCACGGCACCGCCGCCCTGGAACAGGTCGGACTCACCGAGATCATGGCCCAGCTGCCCGACGGACAATCCACCCGCCTCACCCGCGGCGGCGAGCCCCTGACCACCTCCGCACGCGCCAAACTCCTGCTGGCCCGGGCAACACTGGGCTCACCCGCGCTGCTGCTGATCAACCGGCTGGACCAAGACCTCGACGACAACGGCCGAGCCCGACTTGACGCCCTCATCACCGACTACCCCGGAACCGTCATCACCTACTCCACCCGATCAGACACCAAGCCCGGCACCACCCGCACCTGGCGGGTCACCTGTCCCACCCCACACTGAACCCCAGACACTGCGGACGGACCGGGCTGTTAGAGGATGCATTGGCTCCTGCTCGTACCCGGACGCCGGCATGACACTCACCTCAGCAAGCCATTCGCCACGAACAGCGAAGATCCACCAAGCCCGGCAACTACAGGCCACTACGACGCACGACAAAACCTTAGCGTCGGATATTTCACTTTTTCACAAGCCACCCCTAGACGAGCTCCGGCGCCTTCTCCGGTTTGCCGTCTTCGCCTGTGCCGGGGTTGGGGGCGGGGGTGTCGAACAATCCGAAATCATCTGCCATGGCTGATTGTTTCCTTACCCGGTGACCTAGGGGTTAGCGGCCAGAGCGGAGGGCACCAGGACGGCCTCCGGTTCCTCCGGTCGGGGGCGCGCCGTTAGCGTGGCAGGAACTCCGCGGAGTGCAATTTTGGCGGGCGGTGCGCCGCCATGACCTTTGGCCCTAACGCGGGCCGGATGCGGGGGCGCACCCTCAGTCCATGAGCTACCTGACCCGGGCCGGACTCCGGTGCTGCCTAAACGGCCCCTGCCGGCCGTGACCCCGCAGGCTCCCCCCGGGGGACCAGACGCCGGGGCGTTGCCGGGCATTTCAGGCCTGAGCTCCGCCGAGGCGGCCCGGAGGCTCACCCAATTCGGGGCGAACAGGCTGCCGGAGTCCGGCACCGTCCCCGGCTGGCGGAGGCTGCTGGGCGAACTGACCCACTTCTTTGCCATTCTGCTGTGGTGTGCCTCCGTGCTGGCCTACCTGGCGGGCATGCCGCAGCTGGCCATCGCGATCGTCGTCGTGATCCTGGTGAACGGGGTCT
>NZ_JBVAYX010000047.1:0-12840 GCF_055412825.1 Pseudarthrobacter linnaei | reverse complement strand
GCTCGGCTGGGATACCCCGGCCGAGCGCCTGCGTGATCTACTGATAACTACTTAGCCACCAGCGGTGTTGCAACGACCCCTAAAAACCGCCTGTCAATCTTCCAGCTCATCGGGGCCGCTGAAGGAGCGACCTACGTGGCTCCGGAAGGCTGCCGCACCACGGGCGGGGTCGGGTTTCAGCTCAGTTCGTCAGGGCTTGAGCTTAGTGCGGAGCGACACGCGGGGCCGTTTTCTGTAAACAAATCCCCGAATGCCCTTGGAGGTAGTGCTATTTTCGACTCAGTCGATAACTGTAAACAGAAACCTCATGTTGATCGACTGCCAGTAGCACCAGCGATGAAGCAGCCGCAACCGCAGGTTGTGCGAGATTCGAAGGACATGACCATGAGCGCAGTAATCAATCGTGGAGGCGGACGGCCCAGCAAGGGCCTCCGCAAATACATTGGCTTCCGCACGCAAGCCAAGACCGCGGAAGAAGTTCAAATGATCGCTGCCGCTAAGGGCATGACTGTCACTGACTATGTTTCCTCTGCCGTCGACCGGTCGCTGCGCGAAGACCTGGCGCTGCTAGGTCAATTCGCGCATCAGGAGGAACTGCCCATCCGCATAGCCTCATAAACAGAAGAAGGCCCGCACAAGGCGGGCCTTCGAAGCTGAAGATTCACGATCCGGGAAGCTTGCCGGCGAACAGATCGTAAATCGGATGGAAGTCCTTCTCAGGGCTTCTACTGTGTTGCAAAACCGATCTTGAAAGATCGGCCCTCAGTCATTCCCTCGACAGGAACAGCATCATCGTACAACAGCACGCCCACGTGCTGCCAGCCGTATATAGCGCTGGCGTGTCGCCCGGGCCATCCTTCACCTCGAGCCCCGCACTTGCGTGGGCGGCCTTGGCACCTCTTCTCTCAGGTCAAC
Source organism: Pseudarthrobacter linnaei (assembly GCF_055412825.1). Taxonomy (NCBI): domain Bacteria; kingdom Bacillati; phylum Actinomycetota; class Actinomycetes; order Micrococcales; family Micrococcaceae; genus Pseudarthrobacter; species Pseudarthrobacter linnaei. Next base: position 11,925 of record NZ_JBVAYX010000047.1, on the reverse strand, counting down.
CCCGGGTTCGTCTCTCTCGAGACGCTGGCAAGACGTACCCGCAGAAGCACGAACGGGCTCTGACCGAGGCGCTCCCCACTTTTCCGGCCGCGGTCCGGATTTTCGGCAAAGACGGCACGTGCGCGGCGATCTTCCTCGACTTCGACTCTTCCGTCGCGGGCGTTGATTGGGTGGAGGCGGACGTTCGGGCAGTCCAGACCTGGCTGCATAACTGCGGGGCCAGGTGGATTGAGGACTACTCCCCCAACGGCGGACGCCACGTCTACGTCCCGCTGGAGCAGCGGGTCACCTTCTCTGAAGCGCGTGATCTTGTCGAGGCGCTGGGCACCCGGTACCGGACTCTGGACAAGACCCCGCACCAGAACCTCCTCCATGGCTGCATGCGCACCCCCGGTTCGCCGCACAAGAGGGGTGGTTACCAGGAACTCGCCATGAGCCTGTCGATGGCTTACGACATTGCCCGACGGCCTAACAGCGCAGCGGTGTGGACCGCGATGAACGCTGACGTGGCAGGGGAGATTGGCGCTGTCCGGGCACTGCGACTGGAACAGACCTTTACCCCGGCGGCGGCCGAGGCTCCGAAACTCCAGCACCCGGCCGGCCGCATGTCCCGGGTGATGCAGCTGATGGCACAGACCGGGCTCTACGACTCGAACCGTTATGCCTCCGACTCGGATGCCCGCCAGGCGATTGTCACAGGGGCCGCGGTCGCTGGCATGGAACTAACCGATGTGGAACGCCGGATGATGCAGGGAACCTGGCCAGGACTTGCCTCCTTCTACGCCCGCTATTCCTCCCGGCACCGGGTCCCGGCGCTGCGCCGGGACTGGCTGAACGCGGTCAGGTACCTCAGCAAAGACCCGGGATCCAGGGACGGAAAGAACAATGCCCGTATATCCCCCACAAGCCAGCCAAACACACAGCCCCCGGCTATACAAGGGAATGCGATTTTGACGAGTTCCGATACTGAGCACCGTTTCATCCGAACCTGGCGAAATGCAGTTAGGCTGAAAGAGCAGGCTTACACGGATTCAAGGACAGGGCTGGCGAGAAGGATGGTCCTGAGGTCCCTGGGGGAAGCAGCGCACATGACAGCGTCCCGGTTCGTTGAATTCGGTGTCCGCTCTATTGCGGTTGCAACCGGGCTGGATCACACGACCGTCGGGGGGCATCTGAGAGCCTTGCGCGGCGAAAATGATCCTCTGGTGACGTTGGTGGAACAGGGGCGCGGCACCAAGGGGGACCTCTACATGTTGACCGTTCCGGAAGAGATGAAGACGGCCGCTGAAGATTTGACCTGGCGGAAGGGGAAGATTCACGCCCTGCGGCCGGTGTTCCGGGAACTGGGTCTACCGGCGGCCTTCGTTTACGAGGCGCTGGAGCACTCCCCCGTCCTGTCGACGGCGGAGATCGTGACGTTGACCAGACTCTCCCGGACAGCTGTCAGTGAAGCACTCGAGGTGATGGCCGCTTGGAACATGATCGCGCGCGACACCACACGGGCCTGGTCCGTGGTTGCTACGACGTCATTGAAGGAACTTGCCGAACACTTCGGTGTGCTGGAAGCCGTGGCGGCGCAGCTGCAGCGCTACCGAATCGAACGGATCATCTGGAAGGAATGGCTGTCCAAGAACGTCAACACCGTCGCGGAGCTCCTCTCCCCCGGAGAGGACTACCCATGGGAAGCATTTGAGGGCCCACCGGATGAATGGGCCCTCGCGGACATGGCGTTCACCAGGGCCGGACAATGTTGGCGCCGGAGTGCTGAATGCGTTCTTGCATGCATGCATGCATGAAAGAACGCACGGCCGGTCGAGTATTCCCTTAGTTCTGGCCCCAGCGGGATTTGATAGCCTGCTCGATCGCTTCACGCACTGATATGCCCTCGTCTTCCGCGGCCGAGTACAGCACGTCAATGACTTCTTGGGACAGGCGAGTGCTCAGCGGAAATGTCACCTCGCGGCGGGCGGTCTTTCGGTTCTGGGCCGCCGCCTTAGACGCCTTCGCAGGCTTGGCTGCTTGGCGCGCAGGAGCCTGTGTCAGGGGGGTCGATTCGGCAACCGGGGTAATTGCCGCCACTCCCCCGCCGGCCGATGCTGGCTCCTCGGGTTCCGTCGGTGCCGACGCCACGGCTGCCGGCGAATAGTCGACCGGGTCGACCTTCTCATCAGGGGCCGGCCTCGGCGTTCGGCGCAAGACGGCCGGGCGGTCTTTCAGGTCTTCGCTCATCGGATGATCTCCTTCATCAACTCGTTGTAGGCATCCACGACGGGCTGGCCCTTGCGGTACTCCCCATACCATTCCTGTGTCATGCGCATCTCCTGGACGATGGTTCGGTGAGGGACCAGCGGGGTCAGCAACATTCCGGTCTCGCGAAGTTCTTCGATGCTGGCCACCGCGATGCGGGACATGACTGTGGAGGCGACGGCTCCGACGACGATGCCGGCCTCGTGCAAGTTATCAGGGGCTCCGATGCGCTTACGTGACATCCGGAACTGCTCGACGCTCTTGCGGGCCCCGGCCACACCGTCCACTCCGTCGACGGTGGCGCCGGCTGAGTACACGATCGTGTCGGCGGCGTTCAGGGCGGAGAGAGTCAGCGGGCCGCCCTGGCGGTTTGGGCAGTCGATAATGACGACGTCGGCGTCGATCCCGATGAGCGAGGTGCGCAGGCGCAGCTCGGCATGATCGGCGCGGTCTGCTTCACGGTTGGAGACGCTGCGGGCGGAGGGAACGACACGCAGGTTCGGGAACCAGCTGGACTCTACGGCGAGGTCCTGTGCCCAACCTTCCGGATCCGAGTCGCCTAGGATGGCGCCGACATGGAGGCCGTCCTCTTTTGGTTCGATGCCGATCCACTTGCTAGCCGCGGCGCGGGGATCCAGGTCGACGAGTACAACTTTGCGCCCTGAGACGGCGGTGACAGCCGCCAAGGACACTGCGGTTGTAGTTTTCGTGGCACCGCCAGACTCGCTGTAAACCATGATTGTTTGCATGCTTGCAAGCTTTCCGGACACATATGTGGGTTGCAAGGAGCCACGCCGATGACTCTCCTACTGTGATCAAGATGGCGTGCAAGCCAGCCTTCATGCATGAAAGAAAGGGAGGCAGAAAGTATGCAAGAAAGTAGAGTGAATTCCCCTTCGTTCATAAGTTTTTGGCGCATCATCTCGGCAGTCGTCTGCGCCGATTCTTGGGGATCCTTTGCCCCACGCCGCCGTGGCAGGTAAGGATTGAAGGATGCTATTTCAAACAATTCATGCTTGCATGCCGGAAAGAAATACCGACTGAAAGCGTGACAGAATGCAAGCATGACAGAGGCCATTCATGCATGCAGTCATTTAAAAACTTTGAGCAGCGAAGATGGTGTGCATAGAGACGACTGGAAAATCAGCGGTTATCTGTTGAGGCCAGCGCAGGCCCTGGATTGGCCCCCTGCTTGAATGTTCCACGGGAGACGGTTCCTGAGTACGAAGAGATATTTCCGCGTTCTTCGGCCGAGGGACGTCAGCCCGAGTCGGTGTTGGGTTACGTCCCGTGGAGTGGTGTAGTTCCCGGCTTCTGAATTTCGGATTTCCGACGTAGTGAGCCATCGTGCGATAGTCAGTGAGAACCGATCAAAGAACTCACAAAGGACACAAACACACGATGGCTCTAGGGCATGTCTCCTAATTCCTTGAGCCAGATGGTGATGGCGCGGAGGACGACTCCGCCGCGGTAGGTCAGGGCGAGCTTGTCGTAGCGGGTGGCGAGGCCGTGCCATTGCTTGAAGATGTTGAAGGACCGTTCGACGACGTTCCGTCGTTTGTAGGCTTCCTTGTCCAGGCCCACCGGTCTGCCGCCCTTGCTGCCGCGGCGTTTGCGGTTCGCTTCCTGATCGGAGCGTTCCGGGATCACCGCCTGGATGCCGCGCCGGCGCAGAAGCTCCCTGTTGGCCTTCGAGGAGTATGCCTTGTCCGCCAGGGCCCGGTCCGGGCGGGAACGGGCCCTGCCCGGACCCAGCCGGGGAACGCTGAGGGAGTCCAGCAGGTGCGGGAACATCGGGGAGTCCCCGCCCTGGCCGGGACCGAGCAACATGACCAGCGGGCGCATTTTGCCGTCGCAGAGGTGATGGATCTTCGTTGTCAGCCCGCCGCGGGACCTCCCGATCCCGTGGTCAGGCGGTTCCTCTAACAGATTCATGTAATTCGACAGGTCCCCCTGTGTGGCGGGTGAGGTTCGTGGCGTGCTGGTGGGCCCGGTTGACCGTGGAGTCCACGGAGACTTCCCAATCGATCATCCCGGCCGTGTCGGCCTCGGACAGGATCCGGGAGTGGATCTTGTCCCAGGTTCCGTCGCCGCTGAAGCGGCGGTGGCGTTTCCAGACTGTCTGCCATGGGCCGAAGGTCTCCGGCAGGTCGCGCCAGGGAATTCCCGCCCGGAAGCGGTAGATAATGCCTTCGACGATGCGACGGTGGTTTTGGAACGGTCTCCCGCGGCTCCCGTCGGAGCTGGGCATCAACGGTTCAATCCGCTCCCATTGGGCATCGGTCAGGACGGCAGTACGCGACATGATTCCAGCATGCCAAACCCGACAAGAACCAATTGGGAGACACCTAGGCCTTAGCGTCGGATATTTCACTTTCTCACAAGTCACCCCAAGTAGACACGGCAGTGATGGGTCCGTTCAGCCAAAATCTCGACCACTCTTGAGCGGACAGTCGCGCCGTCTTTGTTCCAATGCAAGGGGGCGGCGGCCCAGCCGGTCGCTGGAGTGGCGAAGGACCTCGTGTTCCCATTCAAGATCACGCCGGAAAGAATGCCCGAGGCCGGCGTTAGCGCAGTCCCGGGCGTCATAGTACAGTCCGACGCTGCGGCGCTGGCACGCTGTTCGGCCTGCGGGGGTCGCGGCGCGAAGGTGCCGTGATTGCATCTAGGCTGCAGATGCGGCTGACAGGGTTCGGGTCCCGGGCCTATTTGGCTCCGCACCGGCGTTCTGTAGTTCGGAGCGCCGGACGGCCAGGACTGTGACGTCGTCCGGGCTGCTGGTTTCGGCGGCCCGCCGTTGGATTGCTGTGACGACGTCTTTGGCTGAGGTGGCGGTGAGCGCCAGTGCGGCTACTTCGGTGATGGCCGAGAGTGTGCCGTCGTAGAGGTCCAGAACGCCGTCGCTGAAGCTGACGATCATGTCGCCGGGGTTGAGTCTGATTTCCGTGGAAGTCCAGGTTGCGTCGGGCATCAGGCCCACGGGCTGTTCGTTGGAGGAGAGCCGCTCCCACGTGCCCGAGCCACGTATCAGCAGGGTAAGGCCGTGACCGGCGTCGGTGAAGAGAACCCGGCCGTCGGTCGCGCGGAGTCTGGCGTGGAAGAGGGTGGCGAAGGATGCTGCCTGACTCAGTTCGGTGGCGAGGCAGTCAGAGGTCAGGGTCAGTGCTTTGACCGGGTCCTCGCTGTTTCGCGCGCTTCGGATGACGGCTCGCGTGGTGGCTGCGATCATGCCCGCGCCGGCTCCTTTGCCCATGACGTCGCCGAGGGTGAATCCTAGTCCGCCGTCGATGGGGTACCAGTCGAAGAAGTCTCCTCCGACGGCCTTGGAGGGGATGCACGCACCGGCAGTTTCGTAGCCGGGAAGGGGTGCGGCTTCTTTGGGCAGCAGGAATCTCTGGATTTGGGCTGCCCTGCTCAGTTCTTCGGCGGCCGCGGTGGCTTCGTCGCGGGCGGCGCTGAGGCGCTGCCGGGCCCGTGATGCCAATTGGCTGACCACGGCTGCGGCGAGGGCGAACACGAGCGTGCTGTAGAGGCCGCGAAGGTATTCGTTGGGATTGTCGCCGGTTTGGGCGCCGAGCACGAAAGGTACGAGGATCGCCAGGACAGTGCCGAGGATGGCGAAAAGAGCGTAGCGGCGTCCTGCCATGGCGGCCAACCAGAGGAGCGGTAGCAGGACCAGGGACGCATAGATGGACCGGCTCTCGCCGGTAGCATGCCGCAGCAGGCCTGCAGCAAGGAAGTCCAGAGAGGGCACGATCGTGGCGAACCGCAGAAGCGAGGGACGACTGAAGATGCCGGCCAGCACCGTCGCTGCCGCGATCAGGGCTATGCCCGACATCAGTACCGGCCAGTTACTGATGGTCAGCGTCGGGACGGTGCCACTCATCACTGCGGCCGCAAGGAATAGCACTGCAATGGGAAGCTGCTTTATGAGTGGTGAAAGTTCATCGAGTCCCGCCAAGTTTCGAAGCGATCCCGGTGTCATACAGTGGCTCTTCTCACGGACGGCGTTGCGTCCGGTTCCGTAATGGTTTCGGAGCGGCGCCGGACCAGAATAGCCGTGAGGTCATCCTTCGGCTCTGTGCGGGTATGTAGGCTCCCGAGGATGTCGGTCACCCCCGAGGGATCCGTATCCTTGATGAGCCCGGCGAGTTCATCCAGGGCGCTCAGTGTGCCGCCGTAGAGATCCAGTACTCCGTCGGTGAAGCTGGCGAGCGTCTCCCCAGATCCCAATGTAGTGATGGACGTGCTCCAAGATCCCGGTTCGCCGATCCCGAGGGGCAGGCCGCTGTCGTGAAGGCGCCGGTGGGAACCGTCCGGGGACACAACTATTGGCAGCCCATGACCGGCGTCGGCGAACCGGAGCTGACCGGTTGCCGTGTCCAGGGCGGCCACGAATGCCGTGGCAAAGGTGGAGGTCCGTTCGAGATCCCGAGCGAGCAAGCCGCTGGCGATGTCCAGGGTGGTGCCGGGGTGCGTAGTGGCGCTGCTGCGGATGGCGCTGCGGACGGTGGCGGCCATCAGGGCTGGCGCTGTTCCTTTTCCCATCACATCGGCGATCGCCAAGAGCAGGGTTCCGTCGGATTCCTGCCATGAATAGAAGTCCCCGCCGACGTCTGCTTTTGGAAGGCAGATCCCTGCGACATCGTAGTTGGGGCCGGCAGGCGCAGTAGAGGGCAGCAGTGCCTGCTGGACGGCGCGGGCGCGGTCACGGTCTGCGGAGTCCTGGATTTCAGCCTCGGCCCAAGCTCCGAGCTCGTCGAGTTGTCGTAGCTCGGTGGCGGAGAGTTCGCGCGGCCGGGTATCGAAAAGGCAGAGTGTGCCCACCCGGGTTCCCGGCTCGGCGTTGAGGGGCCGGCCGGCGTAGAAGCGGACGCCTCGGCTGCCGGCGACGTCGGGGAGTCCCGCGAAGCGCCCGTCGGCGGTGGCGTCGGGTACCACAAGGATGTCGGGTGCCTTGATGGCGGCATCGCAGAAACTCTCGTCGCGGGGAATAACGGATCGTTGGAGGCCTTGGGGTGACTTCACAAACAGACGGTCGGAATCGAGGAGATTGACTGCGGCCACGGGGACGCCGAACAGTTCACGCGCGGCTCTTGTGATCCGGTCGAAACGCTCCTCCGACGGCGTATCCATCAGCTTGAGACGGTGCAGAGCCGCGATCCGGCCTTGCTCCGTCATGTTTGTTGCCTCATCGATTCGCACAGGTTTCCCGCTTCCGTCAGGCCCCAGCCTATCGGTCCACGGTTGACCTTCCCGGATGCGCCTCTGGTGCGCAGTTCCGGCTGGCCGCGCGGGGGTCAGGGCCGCCGGGCGGCAAGGGCTTTGCGGAGGGCCTCGGCCGAGGTGGGGCTGCTGTTGATCCGCCAGTCCGTCTCTTTGTTGAAGTTGAACCACACGACGGCGGTGACATCGGGTTGGGCTGCCAGATAGCTGATCAGGGACGTGTTCCAGGCGGCCTTGGAACCGCCCTGCTCAGCGGAAGACGTTTCGGCGATGATGATTTCTTTTCCCGGGGCAAGGGCGCGGAGTTGCGTGAGTCCGTCATCGAACAGTTCTGCCGGGGAGACCCAGGTACTCCAGGACGCCGACGTGCCCCAGTTGTAGCCGTCCAGGGCAACGGCGTCGACGTAGGAGGCTCCGGGGTAGAGCCCGCCGAGGCCGCTAGCTCCGCTGTAGGGGACGTTGGGGTTCCACACCCAGGTGACGTTCGTGGCGCCGGCGGAAACGACGACGTCGTGGACGCGGCGCCACGCGGCGACGTAGTCCCCAGGGCCGTTGGAATTTGTCTGCTCGGACCACGGGTACCAATCGCCATTCATTTCGTGGCCGAAGCGAAGCATCACAGGATGCCCCCATGTGCCGAGTGCCTGGCCCCACTGGCGCAGGTACGCGTCGAAGTCGCCCGCTGCGATTCGGTCGAGTGAGTAGGCGGGCTGATCTGTGCCGCCGCCCCATGTCCACGGTTCCCAAGTGAGCAACGTAGCTGCGCCGCGGGCGCGAACGGAGTCAAGCTCGGCGAGAGGCGGTGGCTGGTTGAAGTCCTTGTAGGAGAGGATGATTGACGGCGCTTCACCTGCCAGCAAAGCGACCTCATCGAGTTCCGCGCCCGCAGCCGGGCCACCCGGGGATCCCACACCGAAACGCAACTGGGCGCTGGCCGGCTGTGGGAGCATCTGGGGGGCAGGGACCAGGGTGAAGGAGGCCGATGCGGAGGTCCTGCCGGTGACGGCCTGCACCTGAATCTGAGGAGTACCGGCGTCGGGCATGACCAGTTGGACGGCGAAGTAGCCGGTGGCGCTGGCCGTGAAGCCGGTGACGCTGGCCCCGTAGCTGACGGTCCCAATGGATTTCTTCGGAAAGCCGGTCCCGGTGACCATGACGGCCGTGCCTGCCGGGCCGGAGGACTGGCTAAGGCTCAGAGCCGGCACCGTCGCCGCCTGGACGGGGACCGCCGCTGCGGCTAGATAGCAGGAGACCGCCACGAAGATAAGAATGACTCCTCTGAACCACCGCATGGAACCGCCTGACTGAATTCGGGCCTAGACAGACGTCGGGGCGTGCCTCACCACCGGGATTCGCCGGAGTAGATGACCTTGAATTAAGTATGCGGGAAAGTCCGCCCTGGGCACGGCGCTTTTTGGACAGGATTGGCGAAGGATCGCCTCAGTGTTCAGGCAGGTGCGGCGTCCCGGGAGAGGATCCAAATGTTGGTGCCGTCCTGGCGGGCGAAGGTAACAGTGGTGACCAGGGCGCGGATAAGGGCAAGGCCCCGTCCCGACTCGGCGTCCGGTCCCGGCATCCCTGCAGCGTCCGCGGTTAGCTCCGGGTGTGCCGCGCCGAACGCGCTGACCTCAGCCCGAAGGCTGCACGCCCTGACGCAGATGTCGACGCCCAGCTCCACCGGGGCCGGCGAGTCCGGGACGGCGTGCTGGACGACGTTCGTCGCCGCCTCGATGACGGCGGTAGCAAAGGTCAAGCGGTCCAGTTCCGGAACAAACGATGCATCGTGCCAGAGCTCCTCTAGCTGGGCGTGCACAGCTTCGATCGACTCCGGGGCTGCCTGATCGCGGAATTGGCGGCGGGCGAGGACATCACTCATCTCCGAAGGCCTCATCTGCGGAGGCATAGGACGTCAGGACACGGTCCATGCTGGTCAGCTCCAAAACCATCTTCACCTGAGGCTGGACGGCCGCGATGCGCAGGTCCCCGCCGGCCTGCCGGGCCGCCTTAAGGCAGCCGATAAGCGCGCCGAGCCCGGAGGAATCCATGAACGTGGTGTCTTGCAGGTTGACGACGATCCGGTTCGAGCCGGAGGCGACAACATCCGCCACGAACGACCTGAGTTTGGGTGCGGACACCATGTTCAAGCGACCCGACGCCGACACCTCCGTATAAGAGCCGTTCGCCTTGTAACTAAGTTCCATGATGGTTCCTTTCAGGGTCAACCGGCTTGGGTCGTGACATCTTTTTGGGGATCGGAAAGATGATCTTCGGGAGCATATCCCCGGTAGAGGACAGCCCGAACCAGGATGCTCATGATGATGAGGTCGAAAACCACCCAGACAACGTTGACCAGCGTACCGATCGGTTCGGCCAATCCCGCAGCAAGACGCGCTAGACCAACGACAGCGGAGACTATCAGCAGAACGGAGACCACCACCTGCGGGCGGATCAGGCTCCAGCGCGGCCCGCCCTCCTGGCGGGCTTTGGGGGTAACGGCGAAACCCAGCGGCCGTCCGAACCAGACATTGCGGGCCGCCGTCGTGCAGGCCTTGATCCAAATGGGGAACAACGCCAAGCTGTACTGCTGGCCCCGCCATGTCGGAATACCACGACCCGCCACCGCGAACAGTAACTGGTTCACGACCATGAACGGGATGAACCGGATGAAGAAGTCAGTACTGAGGCTGCTGACCGGCAGGATGCCCAGCAGCAGGTAGAAGATCGGGGCAGCAAAGTAGACCACAGCCGCGAAACCGCTGAGGTAGGTCCACATCGTGGCGAAATACATCAGCCGCTGGCCCCACTTGAGGCCGCGCTGCAGAAGCGGGTTTTCCCGAAGCATGACCTGAACCGTGCCCTGGGCCCAGCGCAGGCGCTGGGTCAACATGGTGCCGAGGTCCTCGGGAGCCAGGCCATAGGCCAGGACCTCATGGTGGTAGACGCTCTGCCAGCCGTGGGCATGCATGCGCATTGCCGTGGCCATGTCCTCGGTAACGGAGATCGTCGCCAGCGGCATGACCGGCTGTGCCTCACCGGTTCGCTCAACAGACAAGGCATCCAGGACGGCCTGGACGGACTCCATGGCCCCTAGAGGTGACCACTCCCGGGCGGAAAGCCGCTGCACGGCGTCGTCCGTAACGACCCGGACCCCCGCGTCTCCCACGACGGCCAGCTCCATTGCGGCTATCTCCTCAAGATCAGCCTGCAGCGCGTGGACGTCGGCCTGAACCAGGGTGCGGACCGCCTGATCCACTTTCCGCCGGACCTGGTACGTGATCTCGCTCAGGGACCTTCCGGCGTCGAGCTGGCTGCTGGCGTGCTGCGTGGCGGCTTCCACTTCGCTCAGCATCCCGTCCACCAAGGGCGACGCGGCATCTTCAGACTTCCGGGCCTTCCGGAGGGCTTTCCGGGACGCAGCCAGAGCCCGTCGAATGCTTTTTTCGGTTTCCTGGACGTAGCCGACCAGGCCGAGCTGCATGAGAGCCTCGCGCCGAAGGACAGCGTTCGAGCCGCAGAAGAACGCGGCGTTCCACCCGTCCTTGCCCTGCTGGATGGGTCCATAGAAGAGCGGCGCCTGGCTGCCCAGCGGGTCGTCGTCAGGGACGTTGCTGAAGTATTGCGGCGTCTGCACCAGCGCGACCCGCCGGTTATTGAAGTAGCCCAGAGTCCTGTCCAGGATTTCCGGTTGAGGGATCTGGTCCGCGTCCAGGATAAGGAGGAACTCTCCTTCCGTGACCATCAAGGCGTTGTTCAGGTTCCCCGCTTTGGCGTGCCGTGGCATGTCCTGCCAATCCTCCCCGCGGGTGACGTACCCGAGGCCGTGCTCGGCCGCAAGTTCCCGAAATTCCGGCCGGGCTCCGTCATCAAGAATCCAGGTGCTGTGCGGATGCTTGATGCGCTTCGCAGCCAAAGCCGTGGTCAGCACCATGTCCAGGGACTCGTTGTACGTGGTAATGAAAACGTCCACAGTGGCATCCGCGGGCGCCGGAGGAGCCCCATCCCGCAGCTTCAGCCGCCACACGGTCATGCCGAATAGAAGAACATCGATCAAGCTGTAGGTCTCGGCGGCTACCAACGGAACGGCGATCCACCAGGCTTCCCAGTTCAGTGACGCAGCCCAACGCCAACCAACGTAGTTCACGCCAAAAATCACTGTGAGAACAACGGTCAAACGCGTCCAAAACCGTGCCATACCCAGCCTTCCAGCCGCATTGTTCATCATCCACAGCCAACTATCGCAGCCCCCACTGCCCCGCGAAGCAATATTGGACCGCGACCTCTCCGCCATGGACTACTGGGCTGCTGCGGGGATTTCGGGCAGCGGATTGAGTGGTTTCTTCTACGCTGCCAAGGCTGGCTGTTGATAACCATAGTGGACTTCGTTGGGCCGCCGGTAACCGAGCGCGGAGTGACGGCGCCGGCTGTTGTAAAACCCCTCGATATAGCGAATGA
>NZ_JBVAYX010000046.1:0-15294 GCF_055412825.1 Pseudarthrobacter linnaei | reverse complement strand
GGGCCGGGCGGGCGGCAGTGGGGCGGGCAGCCCGCTCAGCCTGGGCGGCGCGGGCGCGGCCGGAGCCGGGCCCATGCCGCCGGCAAGGTTCAGCGCGCAAGCCCGGCTCAGGGCGTTGCAGGCGGACATCATGGAACTGATCCTGGAGCGTGAGCTGGATGCCGGGGATCCGCTGCCGACCGAGCATGAACTCTCCGGGGCACTGGGTGTCGGCCGGAACACCCTGCGGGAATCGCTGAAGGTACTCCAGGCCCTGGGCGTGATTGAAATCCGCCACGGCTTCGGCATGTTCGTGGCGCCGAGCAATTTTGACGCCCTCACCGAGGGCCTCACGTTTCGGGGCAGGTTGTCGCTGCGGCATCACGGGCAGGAGGCCCTGCAGCTGGTGGACGTCCGGCAGGCCCTGGAGGCCGGGTTGATTGCGGCCGCCATGGACCTGATGACCCCGGAGCATCTGACGGCGGTCGAGGAATCCGTGCTCCGGATGGAGGAGCTGGCCGGCGCCGGTGCGAACTTCGTCGAAGCGGACGCCGACTTCCACCGCCGGCTGTTCGAACCACTCAACAACGCGCTGCTGGTCAGCCTGCTCGGTGTCTTCTGGCAGGTGTACCGGCGGCTCCACGTTGAGCTGGGCGGGGCCGAGGGCGTCGATCTGCTGGAAACAGCGGCCCTGCACCGGGGGATCTACGACGCCGTCTCGACCGGCGACAAGGTTCTCGCGGCGCAGCGGCTCAACGGCCACTTCGATGGCATCCGGCTTCGGATCAGCCGGGCCGTCGCACCGTAGCGGCGTACCGGGCCGCCGCACCGTAGCGTCGCACCGGGGGCGTCCCTGCGGTGCGGCGCGCCGGGGCCACCCGCCGTCGGGCGTTAAACAAATGATCCGCACCGGCGGACCAGTGCGGATCATTTTCTCTGTGCGCCCAGAGGGATTCGAACCCCCGGCCTCCTGTTCCGTAGACAGGCGCTCTATCCAGCTGAGCTATGGGCGCATCTTCGGTTCTTGGAACTTCTTGCCCCCCGAACCTCGAATTACTTTACGCGAGGTGGGGCCGTAGTGACAAATCGAAACAGGTGTAATCTGGGCGACTAGACCGGTCTACGTGACCTTGGTCACAAAATACCGCCGCGTCGTACCGTCTATTCCTTGTATTTCTGCGGTTTTTGATTTCCGCGCCCCCGGACATCCCACTTCAGGCCCCGATTTTGGGGGGTGAGCTAGCCCTACATTTAGGACACACGACTGAACCCGAGGAAGGGAACCGTAATGGGAGATCTGGCGCGACTGCCGTTGCTTGAAAAAGCACCCACCACACATGCTGGCCTGCTGGCATGGGTTGAAGAGGTAGCTGGACTGACCCAGCCGGACCGGATCCACTGGGTAGACGGCTCCGAAGAAGAGAACACCCGCCTTACGGATGAACTCGTTGCCGCGGGCACACTGACCCGCCTGAACGAGGAGCTGTTCCCCAAGTCCTTCGCGGCATTCTCCGACCCCGCCGATGTGGCCCGCGTCGAGGAGCAGACCTTCATCTGCTCCGAGAAGGAACGCGATGCAGGCTTCACCAACAACTGGCTGGCTCCGGCGGAGATGAAGGAGAAGCTGCGCGGCCTGTTCCGCGGCTCCATGCGCGGCCGCACCCTGTACGTCATCCCGTTCGTCATGGGCCACCTTGACGCCGAGGATCCCAAATTCGGCGTGGAGATTACGGACAGCGCCTACGTTGTCGCCTCCATGCGCATCATGGCCACGATCGGCACCGAGGTCCTGGACAAGATCACCGCCACCAACGCCTTCTTCGTCCCCGCCCTGCACTCCCTGGGCGCACCGCTGGCCCCCGGCCAGGCCGACGTCGTCTGGCCCTGCAACCCGGACAAGTGGATCGTGCACTTCCCCGAAGAGCGCTCCATCTGGTCCTTCGGCTCCGGCTACGGCGGCAACGCGCTGCTGGGCAAGAAGTGCTACGCCCTGCGCATCGCCTCCGTGATGGCGCGGGACGAGGGCTGGCTCGCGGAGCACATGCTCATCCTGAAGCTGACCTCGCCGGAGCAGAAGAACTACTACATCTCTGCTGCCTTCCCGTCGGCCTGCGGCAAGACCAACCTTGCCCTGCTGGACCCGGCCATCGAGGGCTGGAAGGTCGAAACGCTCGGTGACGACATCACCTGGATGCGGATCGGCAAGGAAGGCGAACTGCGCGCCACCAACCCGGAGGCCGGCCTGTTCGGTGTCGCCCCTGGCACCGGCTGGGGCACCAACCCCAACGCCATGCGCGCCATCGCCAAGGGCCACAGCATCTTCACCAACGTCGCCCTCACGGACGACGGCGGCGTCTGGTGGGAGGGCATGACCGACGAGGTTCCCGCGCACCTGACCGACTGGCAGGGCAACTCCTGGACTCCCGACTCGGCCCAGCCCGCAGCCCACCCGAACTCCCGGTTCTGCACCCCGATCTCGCAGGTCGACATGCTGGCCGAGGAGTACTTCAGCCCGGACGGTGTGGAGGTCTCCGCGATCCTCTTCGGCGGCCGCCGCAAGACCACGGTCCCGCTGGTCACCCAGGCCCGCAGCTGGACCAACGGCATCTTCATGGGCTCCACGCTCTCCTCCGAGACCACGGCTGCCGCAGCCGGCCAGGTCGGCGTGCTGCGGCGCGACCCGATGGCCATGCTGCCGTTCATCGGCTACGACGCGGGTGACTACCTGAAGCACTGGATCAGTGTCTCCGGCAAGGCCGACCCGGAACGCCTGCCCCACATTTTCCTGGTCAACTGGTTCCGGCGCACGGCTGACGGTGATTTCGCCTGGCCCGGCTTCGGCGACAACGCCCGCGTCCTCAAGTGGGCCATCGAGCGCATCGAAGGCAAGGCGGACGCCGTCGAGACCCCCATCGGCTTCGTGCCGGCCGGGCACTCGCTGGACCTCACCGGCCTGGACCTGACGCACGCCCACGTGGAAGACGCCGTCCGCGTGGACCGCGAGGAGTGGGATACCGAGCTCGCCTCCATCGAGGAGTGGTACGCCAAGTTCGGCGACTCCCTGCCCGATGCCCTGCGCGCAGAGCTCGAAGGCCTGAAGGAACGGATGGCAGAGCACTAGCAGCCGGCAAAACCGACGACGGCGGCCCCGCACCTTGCGAAAGGTGCGGGGCCGCCGTCGTCGGATCACGCCAACCCGTGCGGAGCGCCTCGCGGGCAGGCACGGTCCGCGCGCGGGCAGATCAGGGCGGTTGGCGGGCATTCATCCGCCCTGACCTGCCCGCCGGGGGAGCGCGTGCGCCCTGATCTGCCCGCCGGGCGGGCTGCGAAGTGCGTTCCCCGTCGTGGGTCTTCCTTGGGAGCCGGGCGTTGGGACTTAGGTCCCTAGACCGCAGCTGGAAGGGACCCTAGGCTCATACGCATTCATCAGCCGGGCCGTCCGCCGACCGGAGAGGGTGCTGGGGCCATTCCACGCGTGCGCTGCCGTGCCCTCAACCCGCCCGCAGCACGCGAGCGCACAGGAGCCCACCATGCTTGTCACCGACGACATCCAGGCCTTGTCCACGGCTGTCAGCGGCCCGGTCGCCTTGCCGGACAGCCCCGAATTCGCGGCCGAGACGCGCGCCTTCAACGCCGCCACAGTCCACCAGCCCGACGTCGTCCTGGGGGCCGAGAACGCACAGGACGTCGCGGCGGGGGTGAAGTGGGCGGCAGAACGCCGGCTCCCGGTGGCGGTCCAGTCCACCGGGCACGGCGCTGACTCGGCGGTGGAGGGTGGCCTGCTCATCAACACGCGCCGCCTGCAGGAACTGCAGATCGATCCGGTCGAGCGCACCGCCCGGGTGGGCGCCGGGGTGAAGTGGCGCAGCGTCCTGGCAGCGAGCGTGCCGCTCGGGCTGGTCGGACTGCACGGGTCAAGCACCGACGTCGGCGTCGTTGGCTACACCCTCGGCGGCGGGCTGCCCGTGCTGGGCCGCGCCCACGGGTTCGCGGCGGATCATGTCCGCAGCATGGAGATCGTGACCGCCGACGGCGCGCTGCGCCGGATCGATGCCGAGGCCGAAGCCGAGCTGTTCGCGCTGATGCGCGGCGGCAAGGGCAACTTCGGCATCGTGACAGAGCTCGAGTTCAGCCTCTTTCCACTGGGTGAGTTCTACGGCGGCGGGATCATCTATCCCGGGGCGGACGCGGCCCACATCCTGGCCGCGTTCCGGGAGTGGATGCCCGCACTGCCGGACAACGCCTCGCCCTCAATCTCCCTGCTCCGGCTTCCGGAAATGGACTTCGTCCCCGCGCCGCTGCGGGGCCAGTTCGTGGTGCACCTGCGCTTCGCCTTCCTGGGGACCCGTGAGGACGGCGACGCACTGCTGGCACCGATGCGGGCGGTCTCAACGCCGTTGATGGACACGGCCGGGCCCATGAGCTACCTCGACGTTGACCAGATCCACATGGACCCGGCGGATCCGCTCCCGTTCACGGCCGGCGGAGCTCTCCTGAAAGACCTCGGCGAGGAGACCGCTGCGGACCTGCTGAAACTCACCGGCGAGGGCTCGGACTGTCCGCTGCTCCTCGTCGAAATCCGGCCGCTGGGTGGGGCACTGGCCCGGGCCGGGGCGCTGCCGGATGCCGTGTCCGGGCGCGACGCGGCGTTCCTGCTCTTCCTGCTCGGATTCAAGATGCCACCGTTCGCCGAGGCGGTCGCCGCCTCGATCCGCGGGGTCCTGGCTGAGATGGCTCCGCACTCCACGGGATACACGCTGGTCAACTTCCACGGCGAGCCGGGCGATGAAGCTGACCGGGCGAGGGCCTGGTCGCCCGCGGTCTACGAGCGGATGAGGGCCGCAAAATCCAGCTACGACCCGGGCAACCTCCTGCGCTTCGGCCACACGATCACCGGAGTGCCGGCCGCGACCTGACCCCTGTGCGGGCTCGTTCCCGCAGCGCACGTCACAACGACGGCGGCCCCGCACCTGCGAAAGGTGCGGGGCCGCCGTCGGTGTTTTCCTTATTCCTCCGGGGAGCGCCTCGCGGGCACTTCAGGGCGGATGGCGGGCCTGCATGCGCCCTGATCTGCCCACCGGGCGGGCCGGGAAAACTAGCTGGCGAGCCAGATGTCCGGGCCGAAGACCTCGTAGTGGATCTTCGTGGCCGGGATGCCGGCGCTGATGGCCTCGTTGCGGATGCTCTTCATGAACGGCAGTGGACCGCACAGGTACAGCGAGGCGTTGGCCGGCAGGTCCACTTCGCGCAGGGACATAAAGCCCTCCCTGGTTCCGGCGACCGGCTGCTCGAGCCAGAGCTGGAGGTCGGCGCCGTCGAGGCGCTCGACGTCGTCCGTCATCTGGCTGCGCAGCGCCCAGGATTCCAGATCGCT
This sequence comes from Pseudarthrobacter linnaei, assembly GCF_055412825.1. Lineage (NCBI taxonomy): Bacteria > Bacillati > Actinomycetota > Actinomycetes > Micrococcales > Micrococcaceae > Pseudarthrobacter > Pseudarthrobacter linnaei. The sequence goes on along the minus strand of NZ_JBVAYX010000046.1, from coordinate 9,941 downwards.
TTCCGCATGGAGGACCAGGACCTGGCGGTCCGTGCCGGCGGCCGCAAGGGAGCGCAGGATGGACGCAGTCGGTGTGCAGCCGATGCCGGCGGAGGCCAGGATAACGGGGCCGTCGCCTTCCTTAAGGGTGATTTCACCGTAGGGGTTGGAGATCTCGAGGACGTCGCCCACCTGGACGGTGTTGTGCAGGACGGGGGAGACTTCGCCGCCGTCGTCCTTCTTGGTGGTGAAGGTGCGGCCCGTGCCGGCGTCGCCGGAGAGCGAATACTGGCGGACCTGGCGCAGCCCGTCCGGCAGGGTGACCTTGACGCTGACGTACTGGCCCGGGAGAGCGGGGGTGATGGGGGTGTCGTCGGCCGGCTCCAGGGTGAAAGTGATCGAACCGGTGCCGGCGGGGGTCTTGGTGGCGACCCGCCACGGGCTCCACATCACGCTGTTGGCCTGGGCAGCGTAGAGGCCCTTTTCGAGCTTGATCAGGGCGTCCGCCATGAGCCAGTAGACCTCGGTCCAGGCTTCGGCGATTTCGGGGGTGATGACCTCGGCCAGGTCCTCGGCGATGGCGGCGAAGAGGTGCTCGTAGACCACCTGGTACTGCGGTTCGGTGATGCCGAGGGAGGTGTGGCGGTGGGCGATGCGGGCGAGCACGGTCTCCGGCAGGGTGCCGGGGTTGTTCACCAGGTGGGTGGCGAAAGCGGCGATGCTTCCGGCCAGGGCCTGCTGCTGGTTTCCGTTGCGCTGGTTGGAGCGGCTGAAGAGCCCGTCCAGCAGTTCGGGGTGCGCCGCGAAGAGGCGGGCGTAGAACTTGGGGGTGATTTCACCGATCCGGGAACCGACGAGCGGGAGGGTGGCCTCGATGACCGGGAAGGACTTGTCCGAGAGCATGTTGACTCCTGAGATAGTGGCCCGGGGTCTGCACCGGACCGTCGAAAATACATGTATTTGAAATGCAAGTATTTGTACCTCAGTTCTACAGGGCGTAGAAGGCATGTTCAAATCGGGGGGATTCCCGGGCGTGGCGGGTCGGTGACGGTGCTTGGACGACGCCGCCTGGGTGACGCCGCGTGGACGACGCAGCCTGGGCGACGGTGCTTGGACGACGCCGCCTGGGTGACGCCGCGTGGGCGACGGTGCTTGGACGACGCCGCCTGGGTGACGCCGTTTAGACGACGCCGTTTGGACGACGCAAGGCTCCGGCTCAGAGACCGGGGCGCAGGCCGATTGCCTGGAAGGCCGGCGCCATCTGCCGGGACGTCGGCAGGGACGCGACGACGATGTCGTCCAGTTCGCGGTAGAAAGCCTCGCGGGCGCGGGAGAGGGCTCCGCGGAGGCGGCATTCGTTGATGAGCGGACATGCCCCGCCGGCGGCGACGCAGTCGGCCGGGTCCGTGCGGGTGTCCAGCCGGCGCAGCAGCTGGCCCACGGTGGCGGCGCGGCCGGCGCTGCTGAGCCGGGAGCCGCCGTGCCGGCCACGTTCGACGTCAATCATTCCGAGCTCGCGCAGTTTCGCCATCGCCTTACTGACATGGTTGTACGGCGTCGCGACGGCGTCGGCGATGCTCTGCGTGGTGAGAAGGGCGCCGTCGGGGGCGGCCGCGAGCACCATCATGGCGCGCAGGCTCACGTCCGCGAAGGCGTTGATCTTCATAACACCAGCTTACGGGCGGTCTAGTCCACCCAGACGCCGGGTTCGTTCGTATCCGCGGAGAGTTCGCCGAATTCCAGCTCACGGGTTGCGGGGTTCGCGGCGTACGGCAGGACCGCGGCGAAGAGGGAACCGTCCCGGTGTTCCGCGGCCACGTGGATCGCGTCCGAGGCTTCCTCCAGCAGGGTGATGTCACACACGACGGCGGCCGCCCGGAACTCGTCCCGGTGCTGGCGCAGCAGTTCGGTGAGGTCGCTGATCATCGAGTCCGCGTCGAAATCCGCGTCCGTTCCCGCGGCCGCGTCGGCGGGAGTGACGGCAACCAGCCGGACCTCGCCGTCGTTTTCGACCACCAGGGCGAACGGCAGGAACCCGCCGGTGCGCTCGAGCTGCTCCTGTGCGGCGCCGACTCCGGTGCCGAGCAGGTTCTCCAGATCGGTGGCGCTGGCCTCCGGGACGCTGTCGCGCCAGGACCCGGCGGTCTCCGTGCCGATCTCGCCCGCGGTGGCAGAAGCGGGCGCAGAAGGTGTCTCTGTGGCGCGGTCCGCCGGCCGTTCCAACACGCTTCTAGCCCCGGACCAGTGCCAGCACGCGGTCGCGGACACGTTCCATCGTGGCCCGGTCCGTGGCCTCGACGTTCAGGCGGAGGAACGGCTCGGTGTTGGAAGGCCGCAGGTTGAACCAGTAGCTGCCGTCCGTGGCGATGAAGGTACTGCCGTCCAGGTAGTCCACCTCGACGTCCTCGGCATGGAAGTCGTGACGGACCCGTTCCACGGCGCCGGCCTTGTCTTCGATTTCCGAGTTGATCTCGCCGGAGGACATGTACGGTTCGTATTCGCGGCCGAGTTCGGACAGCGGGCCGTCCTGTTCGCCGAGGGCGGCCAGGACGTGCATGGCGGCGAGCATGCCGGTGTCTGCGTTCCAGAAGTCGCGGAAGTAGAAATGGGCGGAGTGTTCCCCGCCGAAGATGGCACCCTCGGCGGCCATCACAGCCTTGATGAAGGAGTGGCCCACCCGGGTGCGCACGGCCCGGCCGCCGTGGCGTTCCACCAGTTCGGGGACGGCGCGGGAGGTCAGCAGGTTGTGGATGACGGTGGGGTTGGCCTCGCCGAGTCCCTGCGCGCGGGCAATCTCGCGGCGGGCCACCATGCCGGTGATCGCGGACGGCGAGACGGGTTCGCCCTTCTCGTCGATGACGAAGCAGCGGTCGGCGTCGCCGTCGAACGCCAGTCCAATGTCTGCCCCGTGCTCGACGACGGCGGCCTGCAGGTCGCGCAGGTTCTCCGGTTCCAGCGGGTTGGCGGGGTGGTTCGGGAAGGATCCGTCGAGCTCGAAGTAGAGCGGGATGATCTCCAGGGGGAGCTTGGGCAGCAGGGCGTCGCCGAGCACCGCGGGGGTAGTGAGGCCGGCCATGCCGTTGCCGGCGTCGACGACGACCTTCAGCGGACGGGTGCCGCGGAGGTCCACGAGGCTGCGCAGGTACTCGGAGTAGCCCTTCAGGACGTCGTGCACGCCGATCAGGCCGCGCACGGGGGCGGCGGGGATGGACCCGGAGTTGAGGTATTCCTCGGCGCGGGCCTGGATTTCCTTGAGCCCGGATTCGGAGGAGATCGGCTCGGCGCCGGCCTTGGACATCTTGATGCCGTTGTACTCCGCGGGGTTGTGGCTGGCGGTGAAGGTGGCGCCGGCCGCGTTGAGCGAGCCGCAGGCGTAGTAGAGCTCATCGGTGGAGATCAGGTCGAGCAGCTGGACGTTGGCCCCGCGCCGGGCGGCGCCGTTGGCAAAGGCCTTGCTGAACTCGGGGGAGGACGGGCGCATGTCGCCGCCGACCAGCACCGTTTTGCCCTCCAGCTCCAGGACGTCGACGAACGCCGCGCCCACCGCCTCGACGATTTCGGCGGTGATCGATTCGCCGACAATGCCGCGCACGTCGTAGGCCTTGAAGGCGGCTGAGAGGTCAAAAGTCTTTGTCTGGTCCATAGTCACGCGTCTTATCTTACGTGGACGGCCGAACCGGGCCGGGAAAGAGCGCTCGTGTGCTCTTCCGGCCGCCGGACCGCAGGCGGTCCGCTGTGATTGTCCACATAGCGGTGCCCCCGGCTTCGCGGCTGTCGGAGGGGGCTGGGATACTGAAGCAATGGCCAATCACCAGAACGCTGCAGTCCTTTCCGCCACCGCTGATCCCGCCGGAGGCGCCGGCTCAGCCGCGGGCGCTACGGGCGCCGGGACCCGGGAGCAGGCCCAGGAAGTGCTTCGCGAGCTGGTCGGGCACCCGGACGCGCAGTTCCATGACGGCCAGTTTGAGGCCATCGAGGCCCTCGTCGACGGCGGCCGGCGGGCCCTCGTCGTGCAGCGCACCGGCTGGGGAAAGTCGGCGGTGTACTTTGTCTCGTCCCTGCTGCTCCGGCGCCGCGGCGCCGGGCCCACCCTGATTGTCTCCCCGCTGCTGGCCCTCATGCGCGACCAGGTAGCCGCCGCGGCACGGGCCGGGGTCCGGGCCGTGGCCATCAACTCCGCGAACCAGCTGGAATGGGACACCGTCCGCGAACAGCTCGCGGCCGATGAGGTCGACGTCCTGCTGGTCTCGCCCGAGCGGCTCACCAACCCCTCGTTCCGCGAGAACCAGCTCCCCGAACTGATCCGCCGCACCGGGCTGCTGGTCATCGATGAGGCCCACTGCATCTCGGACTGGGGCCATGACTTCCGCCCCGACTACCGGCGCATCGCGGACCTGATCACCCAGCTGCCGGAGTCGGTTCCGGTGCTCGCCACCACCGCCACCGCCAACTCCCGGGTGGTCCACGACATTGAGGAGCAGCTGGGCACCGGCGTGCTGACCATCCGCGGCGCCCTGGGCCGTGAATCGCTGCGGCTCGGCGTGCTGAGGCTGCCGGACTCCCGCGACCGCCTCGGCTGGCTGCTCACGCACCTGAAAGACCTGCCCGGCAGCGGCATCATCTACACGCTGACGGTCTCCGCCGCCGAGGACACCGCACGGCTCCTCGCCGAAGCCGGCCACGAGGTGCTCGCCTACACCGGACGCACCGACCCGGCGGACCGGGAACGGGCCGAGCAGCTACTCAAGGACAACCAGGTCAAGGCCCTTGTGGCCACGTCCGCCCTCGGCATGGGCTTCGACAAGCCGGACCTCGGGTTTGTGGTGCACCTCGGGGCGCCGTCCTCTCCCGTGGCCTACTACCAGCAGGTCGGCCGCGCCGGCCGTGGGGCCGCCAACGCCGACGTGCTGCTGCTGCCCGGGTCCGAGGACCGGGACATCTGGCAGTACTTCGCCACCGCGTCCATGCCGTCGGAGGAGAAGGCCGGTGCGGTGCTGACTGTCCTCGCCGAAGCGGGGGCCGCCGTGTCCACGGTCGCGTTGGAGGCCCGCGTGGATCTGCGCCGGACCCCGCTGGAGCTGCTGTTAAAGGTCCTGGCGGTCGACGGTGCCGTGGAACGGGTAGGCGGCGGCTGGCATTCCACCGGCCAGCCGTGGACCTACGACGCCGAGCGGTACAGCCGGATCGCGGAGGCCCGGGTGGATGAGCAGGACTCCATGGTGATCTACCAGGACACTGCCGGCTGCCGGATGGAATACATCACCTCGGTCCTCGACGACGAGACCGCCCGTGCCTGCGGCCGCTGTGACAACTGCGCCGGACAGTGGTTCCCGGCGGACATTGCCGCCGCGGCCACCGAAGCCGCGGGCCAGACGCTGAGCCGCGCCGGTGTCCCGCTGGAACCCCGGTTGCAGTGGCCCAGCGGCATGGACCGGCTCGGCGTGCCCGTCAAGGGCAAGATCAAGCCCGAGGAAAGCGTCGCCGCCGGCCGGGCGCTGGCACGGCTCACGGACCTGGGCTGGGGCGGCGCCCTGCGGGAGGCCTTCGCCGCCGGAGCCCCCGACCGCACCGTGGACCCCGGCATGCTGCAGGCTTGCGTCCAGGTGCTGCGCGAGTGGGGCGCCGGCGACCCCCGCACGCCCGGCTGGAGCGGGGCGGGCCGGCCCGCCGCCATCATCAGCGTCCCGTCCCGCGGCAAGCCTGCGCTGGTGGACTCGCTGGCCCGGGGCATCTCGGAAATTGGCCGGATCCCCTACCTGGGGCAGCTGCAGCTTGAGCACGGCGGACCGACCGGCGGGCGCGGCGGCAACAGCGCCTACCGGCTTGCCGGGGTCTGGGACCGCCTCGTGGTCGGGCCCGAACTGGAAGCGGCCCTGGCCGGGATCCAGGGCCAGAGCGTGATGCTGATCGACGACCTGGTCGACAGCCGCTGGACCGTGACGGTCGCCGGCCGGGCCCTCAGGCTCGCCGGCGCCGGCGCGGTGCTGCCGCTGGTGCTTGGCCAGGCCGGCTGACCTCGGCCCCGGCGTGGCGGGGCAGCATCAGGCTGTCCAGGGTGCTCAGGAGCATGACCACGGCCAGCGCCAGGAACGCGGCCCGGTACGGCGCCACCGCATCCCCGCCGCTCGCCCCGGCCCCGCCGAGCAGCGGGCCGCCGGCCTCGTACATCCGGATCAGCAGGGCCCCGATGGCGATCCCGGCCGCCGTCGCGAGCTGCACCAGGGTGGCGGAGACGGCGTTGGCGGACGGCAGCTGGGCGGGAACGACGTCGGCGTACTGCACCGAGGCGTAAGCCGAGAAACCGATGGACCGGAAGGCTCCGCTGGCCACGAGCAGCGCGAAGATCAGCGGCTCCGGGGTGCCAGCGTCGAGCTGGGCGCACAGCGCGAAGGTCGCCGCCGAGGCCAGCGACGCGAAAACCAGCACAGGCTTGAAGCCGAAACACCGGATGAGCGGGGTCGTGGCGGGCTTGATCCCGATATTGCCCACGAACACGGCCGCGACGTGGACCCCGGCGCGCAGCGGATCCCAGCCGAAGCCGTTCTGGAACATCAGCGGCAGCAGGAAGGGCACGGCGCTGATGGTGAGGCGGTAGATGAATCCGCCGGTCGCCGTGGCGCGGAAGGTCCGGGCGGAAAAGACCCCGAGGTCGAACAGGGGGGAACGGGCCCGCCGCATCCACCAGACCGCCGTGACCAGGAGCAGCAGCCCGGCGGTGATGCTCACGGCCGCGAGGCCGCCGGCCTCGCGGCCGCCGGCCAGCTCCAGGCCCACCACGACGGACCCCACGCCCAGGGTCGTGAGGGCCAGCCCCGGCCAGTCCAGGCGCCGGGTCCGGTCACCCGCCGTGCCCGGGACGAGCCGCAGCGCCGCGAGGAACGCCGCGAGCCCCAGCGGGAGGTTGATCAGGAAGATCCAGTGCCAGGACAGGAACGTGGTGAGCGCGCCCCCCACCAGCGGGGCGAGGACCGGCGCCAGCAGCCCTGGCCACACCAGGTACGCCGTGGCGCGGAGCAGGTCCTTCTTGGCCGTGCCGCGTAGCACCACCACGGTGCCCACCGGAACCATCATGGCGCCGCCCGCGCCCTGCAGCACCCGGCTCAGGGTCAGCATGGTCAGGTCCTGGCTGAGCGCGCACAGCAGCGAGGCGACCGTGAACGTCGCTATGGCCACGCAGAACACCCGCCGCGCGCCGAGACGTTCGGCCAGCCAGCCGCTGAGCGGAATCCCCATCGCCACCGTCAGGAGGTAAGCGGTCATGGTGATGCTGACGTCCGCCGAGGGGACGGTGAAGTCCGCCGCGATGCTGGGGATCGCGGTGGTCAGGACGGTGCCGTCGAGGAACTCCATAAAAAACGTCGCCGCGACGAGCAGGGCAAGGCGTGGACTCCACTGCTCCGCCGTTGTGCCGGCGGGCGGCGCGGGCTTGCTCATGTGCGGGCCGCTGCGGCGCCAGGTTCAGCCCTGCGGGGCACGGCCGGATTCCCGCGGGCCCGCGTCGTGCGGGCCCGCGTCGTGCGGGCCCGCGTCCTGCGGGCCGGACTCCGGCCGCCCGGACTCCAGCACTGCCATGGCCGCGTTGTGCCCGCCGATGGCGCTGACGGCACCGCCGCGCCGGGCGCCGGAGCCGCAGAGCAGCAGCTGCGGGTCATCCGTCGCGACGCCCCAGCGCTGCGCCGGTGTGTCCAGCGGTGCGCCGTCCTCGACGAAGGGCCAGTCGAGGCCCCCGTGGAAGATGTTGCCCCGCGGCATGCCGACCGCGCGTTCAATGTCTAGGGTGGTTTTGGTTTCGATGCAGGGCTGCCCGTCCGGACCGGCCAGCAGCAGCTCCTCGACGGGTTCGGCCAGAACCGAGTTCAGGGACTTCAGGACCGCGGCCTGCAGTTCCGCCCGGCGCTGGTCATTGTTCTCGGCGGTGATCAGCCGGTCCGGGACATGCAGGCCGAATACGGTGAGCGTCTGCGCTCCTTCAGCCTGCAGTTCCGGGGACAGGATGCTGGGGTCCGTGAGGGAATGGCAGTAGATTTCGCAGGGCAGCGGGTCCGGGACGGTTCCGGCCGCGGCGGCGAGGTAGGCGGCGTCGAGCTGCGACCAGGTCTCATTGATGTGGAAGGTCCCGCCGAAGGCCGCTTCCGGGCTGACATTGGGGTCCAGCAGCCGGGGGAGCCGTTTCAGCAGCAGGTTCACCTTGACCTGGGCACCCTCCCGGAGATGGTTCGGGTTCCGGGTGGTGTTCGCGGCGGTGCCCTCAGGAGCCCCGGAGCTCCTGAGCCGGTCCAGCACCACCGGTGCCACGTTGGCGAGGACCCAGGACGCGGTGGCCGTGTGCTCTGATCCGTGGTGCCGGTAGCTGACCGCACCGCCCGGGCGGACGGCGGTGACTTCCGCGGACGTCAGGATGGTCGCCCCGGCCTCGCGGGCGGATCGTTCCAGTTCCCCGGACACCGCGCCCATCCCGCCCACGGGAACGTCCCAGTCGCCCGTTCCGCCGCCGACCAGGTGGTACAGGAAACAGATGTTCTGCTGCAGATCCTCGTCGCCGGCCCGGGCAAAGGTGCCGATCAGGGCGTCGGTCAGCACCACGCCGCGGACCAGGTCGTGCTGCAGCGACCGGGCGATGGAATCCCCGAGGGGCCGCTCGATCATGGCCTCCCACGCCCCCGCTGCCCCGGCGCCGGCCGCGAGGGCCCTGGCTTCGGAACGGGTCGGCAGCGGCGAGGTCATGGTCGGCCAGAGGGCCTCGGTGAGGCGGCGGCAGCCGGTGTAGAACTCGGTGAAGGCGCGGAATTCGCCGGCCGGAGCCCCGACGGCGGCAAAGGACGCCGCGGTGGCCGCGGCATCCCCGTTATCGATCAGCAGGGCACTCCGGCCGTCGTGCGGGTCGGGTGTGTAGGACGAATACCGGCGCCGGGCCAGCCGGATGCGCAGGCCCAGGTCGTCGATTACCTGCTGCGGGAGCAGGCTCACGAGGTAGGAATACCGCGAGAGGCGCGCGTCGACGCCGTCGAACGCCTGGGCTGAGACCGCGGCACCGCCGGGGTGGTCCAGCTTCTCCAGCAGCAGGACCGTCCGGCCGGCTTTGGACAGGTATGCGGCCGCGGCCAGGCCGTTGTGGCCGCCGCCTACGATGATCGCGTCAAACGCGTTGTTCCTCGACATGGGCCTATCCTGCCATCCGGGCCGCGGGAAAGGCGTCCGCTGTCCGGCACCCGGACGCGCCCGGGTACGCAAAAGGCCCCGGTCCAGGGACCGGGGCCAAACGCGGAGACGGGGGGATTTGAACCCCCGGTGGAGTTGTGCCCCACACTTCATTAGCAGTGAAGCCCATTCGGCCGCTCTGGCACGTCTCCATTTGCTATTAACTAGCCAACCAAGGATACGCAGAAGGGGCCATGCAGTGCAAAACGAGCAACGCGGGGTCACTTCCGGCCCATGTTGGNATGGTCAAGTTATTTCCTCCGAATGCCCGTACCGAGTTCGTTGACCTGGTCTGTGGCGGGATGTCGATTCTCGCTGCCGCCCGGCGCGTCGGAGCCACACATGGGACCGGGCGGAGGTGGTGGGCGCAGTCTGGCCAGATGATGAGTGTGAACATGGGCGCCGTTGGGGGCCTTTTGGATCCGGCACCGACCGCGGAAGGCCCGGGCGGGCGGACGTTGAACCTGGCTGAGCGGGGGATGATCCAGATGGGCCGGCGCAGCGGGCTTAGTTACGCCAAGATCGGCGAGGCGATTGGTCGGCACAAGTCCGTGGTCTGGCGCGAGGTGAACCGTAACGCCAGCGCGGACGGGGTGTATTACGCCTCGGTCGCCCACACGAGAGCGCATCAGGGCCGGCGCCGGCCGAAACCGCTGAAGCTCCTCGAGGAGGTGGCGCTCTGCCGGCTGATCGAGGTGTGGATGGATGACGGTTGGAGCCCGAAACTGATCTCCTCGATGTTGGCGTTTTACTTCGCCGATGAT
>NZ_JBVAYX010000045.1:0-17362 GCF_055412825.1 Pseudarthrobacter linnaei | reverse complement strand
GCAAAACCCACATCCAGGCCATGCTCTCCCTGGCCAGGCGAAGGTTGAACGTCCTCTGGGCCATGCTCCGCGACGGCACCACCTACACCCCTGTTCCGGCGCCAGCTACACGCCTAGCCGCCTGAGGAGACGGCGCCGGTCGTCTGCCCGGAAGCTATTAGGTATAGGACGCTATTAGGTCTAGCTTGAGGAGGAAAGGCCTGTGCATGAATACGCGCCGGCAGAGGGACCGGACGGGGATCCGGGTTCGTCGTCGAGCCGGTGAGGGCGGCGTCAGGGATTCACTAACAACGCCTTCGGAGTTTGACAGGCGACAGAACGGAACAGCAATGATGGCTGACCCGGATGCCCATGAGTACTACCCTTTCGCAGGCCGGGGCGTGTATCTGCTGGACGACCACGAGGTCATCAGGCGGGGCCTGCGCCAACTGTTGGAGTCCGATGGTCTGGGCATCGCAGGAGAATCCGGGTCCGCCCGTGAAGCAGTGCGGCGGATCCCGGCCCTGCGCCCGGAGATGGTAATCCTTGACGATGATCTTCCGGACGGGTCCGGTGCCGACGTGTGCCGGGCCGTCGCCGCGGCCGACCCGGGCATCCGGTGCGTGCTGATGACCGCGGACAGCGACGAAGCCGTGCTGATCGACGCGATTCTGGCCGGCGCGTGGGGGTGCTTGTCCAAACAGGATGACAGCAGCGAACAACTCAGGCTCATCAGACGGGTCTTGGCCGGGCACACCGCATACAGTGCCCGGTTCCATCCGGCGCTTCTGGCTCCGTTTTCCCTGTCAGGGCGCCCAGGCCCGGATGAGAGACTCCTGAGACTTTCAAGGCAGGAAATGACTGCCGCCATTGGCGTGGGTAAAGGACTGAGCAACCGCGAAATCTGCCAGGAGATGTTCCTGGCAGAAAAGACCGTGAAGAACATGGTCTCGTCCATCCTGATGAAACTCGGCAGGGAGCGCCGGACCCAGATCGCAGTGCTCATCACCAGAACACTGAGTCATTCCGAGGACCCCGACGATGGCGGCTACCGGGCCAGCCGGGTCCCGGGTCTGGTCGCCGAGGTCACGGCAGCGCTGCTGAACTGCACCAGCGAGACCCGCACCATGCCCCCCACGGTCGAAGCGCGGGCAGGGGACGCGGACCGGCTTGCCGACGCCCTCACCGCGACCCGGACCGGACTGACGGTCACCCGCCCTCAACTAAGCCGCACTTAAGAGCCCGGGCCCCGGCAATACGGGGTCCTGGGCCACTCTGCCCCCGGGACGCGAACGGCGTTCCCGGGTCCGGCAAGCAGCAGGAGCACGGGCCGGGTTCCCCCTTAGCGCAGTATTTGGGGGCGTTGAGGGGGAATGCGGGGACTGCAGGCCGAAATGGCCTCCAGAAGCATCCTGGCACGGTTTGTTCAGGGTTCCGCAACAATAGGGAAAAGGGCCTCGCTGCGCTCGGACAGCGCAAGCATTTTCCTGCTTTTTTGCTGCTGTCCGTTGGATCCTACGTGCCCGCTCCACCGCCGCAACCGTCCTGCGGACGGCCGCGCACCGGATGCCTTGCGTTCGGCGCTGCGCTTATTTCCTCACCCAACCCATCCGCTGCTTGCCCTTCGGGTTGCCCCGGCTCCGTCGGGCACAGCTACGCGATGCTCCGCCAGCAGGCAAAAAACATGGTGGGGGAGAGGGAATCCCGGTACGTCCGGCACCCGCCCTGCCCCAGCGAACGGAGCACCACCTCATGAACACAGAAGCCATGACCCGCACGGTCACAACCGACACCGCCGAAACGGTCGCCGCCCCGGTCCTTCCCGCCGATGGCCGGGCGGGGGACGGGTACGACTGGATGGACACCCGCGAGGGCACCGCCTGGTCCGCGCTGCCGAACTGGGGCAGCGAAGGCTGGGACGCCGGAGCCTGGCCCTACATCATCTTCGCCGTCGCCCGCACCCGCGATGCGAACGGGGAACTGTTCGGCTACGGAACCTATGTCGAGGGCGATACCTCCACCTACTGGTTCCGGTCACAGGACGCCTGCTTCGAAGCCATCACCGCCGAGGTGTTCTTCCACTGGTCCTCCGGCCAGTCCGACGGCCCCGACAACCTACCCGCCACTGCCGCCGAACTGTCGCACACCGACCGGAAGCCATACCCCGGCTGGACGGACTAAAGCTCCTCGGGGTGTCCCGGCCGCCACCGGCCGGGACACCCAAAAGGCATGCCAACATCCGTTGACAACATCATTGAGATTCCTACGGATTCTAGACGTCCGCTCCAGCCCGTCCAGCCCCTCCTTCGTCGGGGGAAATGTCCCTCCGGCGCTCCTTCGTCGCTGATTTCCTCCAGGAATTTCCTTCCCCTTGCCTGCGGTAGACAGGCCTCCGTCGGCCGCCGAGCAAGCGAGCTTGCCGCTTGCCTGCGGTAGACAGGCCTCCGTCGGCCGCCGAGCAAGCGAGCTTGCCAGCAACAAAAAAACAACGGGGGAGCTGGGAAGCTGGCCGGTCACCATTGGTCGCCCCACTCACCCAACTTCTCGGTTAGAAGGAGCAACACCATGACAACCACCATCTACGTTTCCGCCACGGACACGGCCGCGCTCATCCGCAAGGCACTCAAAGAGGAGTTTGCAGGTCTGCGCTTTTCCGTTCGGACGGAGAAATACAGCGGCGGCGCCACCGTTTTCGTTGCATGGACCGACGGGCCACAGGAGAAGTCCGTCAAGGCCGTCACTGAGAGGTTCGAGGGAAGCCGGCCCGATGTAACCGGCGACTTTATGGATCCGGTAAGCCACGACGTGGACGGTGAAAAGGTCCACTACGGAGCCCGGCACATCTGGACTGAGCGCAGCATCAGCGAAGGGATGTACAACGCAATCGAACCCGAAGTGCTGGCAGCGCTGGAGCTTGACGCACCCGATCACGGCCGCTCTTACCCGGTTCCGCCCCTGGTACTGGACAGCTGCCCGGGATGGCACTACGAACGCGCCACCATCAAGGAGTTTGTCCAGGCAGTCGCCAACAGCAGAGCCCAACCCTGACCGCCGCGGAACCCCGACAAACTCACACAGATTTCCTTTTTACTGAGGGAAACCCAGAAAAGGCCGGCACGTTGGTGCCGGCCTTTTCGTTTGCCTGGGGACGGTGTCCGGGATCCTGGGCGTGGGTAGGTAGATGGCCTGGGGCCAGCAAGCTGCCCAGCGCTGTCATTGGTGTCCTGGTTTCCGCTTCGCTCCAACCAGGTAAACGGGCGTCCGCTTCGCGGCCGGCTGCTGGGGCCCGGGCGCACCGTCGCAGAGCTCCGCCGGTCCTGGCCCTGTTTTCACGTCTTCGACGATGCTCCTATAGGCGTCAAATTGCGTTTTGGACCGTTTCTTCGCACACCTTGGCGCAGGTTGTCCGCAAGGTAGCCCGCGGGCGGACGGCACGTTGACCCCGAACTCGCCGCCGAAGCGATCGGAGCCGGCGATTCCCAATTCCCCCGCTCACGCCTGGCGAGGCAGACGTACTTGCCCTAGCACGCGACGGCCCGCCCGTTGAAGAAATCGCGAAGCGGGTGTCGGTTCGCCTGGAACAGTACGCAGTTACATCGCGGCCGCGATCGCCAGACTGCATGCGGCGAACCGACACGAAGCCGGCGCGCATCGCAGCCGAGCGCGGATGGATCTGAAATTAAGCAGATCCGAATTGCCTACATACCTTAGGTTTTTCCCTATGGTGTGTAGGGTTGGGTCATGCCTCGTGCAAACCTGAACAAACAGACCGTGCTCGTAGCGGCTGCGAACCTCGCTGACCGCGAGGGATTTGAAGCCGTCACCGTGACAGCAGTCGCTCGCTTACTTGGCGTGCAGCCGGCAAGCCTCTACGAACACGTCCAGGGACGGAACGCACTCCTCGACGGCGTACACCGACTCGCGCTCGGTGAACTCGGTTCGCGCATCAGTGAGGGTGTCGCCGGGCGCTCGGGGGGCGCATCTCTCCGGGGCCTTGCTGACGCTCATCGCACCTACGCAACCGAACGTCCCGGAGCGTGGGCCGCTCTCCAGCGCCCGGCGGCGCAGGAGACAGCGCAATCACCCGAAGCTGCACGCGTGGCGTCCCTCATGCTCGCTGTGATACGGGGATACCCCGTTCCGGCGGACGCCATCGTCCACGCCGCACGCCTGGTCGGTGCGACGGTGAACGGCTTCCTCGCGCTGACCGGGGCCGACGCATTCGGGCACCGCGCGGAGGCCGAAGACAAATCCTGGACAGTCGCGATCGACGCCCTCGACCGCGCACTACATACCTGGCCCACAGAAGGAGTCCTCACATGATTTCAACCCCACTCACCGGCGACCTCATCCATGGCGTCGCTGAACTCGAACCAACGCCCCGTGGCATCATCCCGCACCGACTGCCCGCATGGGTACGCCGGCAGTTCCCCGACCCTCAGCTGCTCGCAATGGAAGCCCAGCCCTCCGGCGTGCGCCTTGCTTTCAGCACGACCTCGTCGCGAATCGAGCTCGTCACCCATCCGACGCGCGTCGCGTACCGTGGCGCCGACCGCCCACGCGGCCGCATCGACGTATTCATGGACGGCGTCCGGCACACCCGGGACGAGCTCACCGGCGGGGACTGCATCGAAATCGACCTGCAGACCGGCGCCTCCAGCGCCCACTCGGGACCTACCCACTCCACCGTGCTGGCGGACCTCGGCTCGAACACGAAGAACGTCGAGGTGTGGCTGCCCCACAACGAGGCCCTCGCGCTCGTCGAGCTTCGCACCGACACACCCATCGTGGCCGAGCAAACCAACCGCAAGATCTGGCTGCACCACGGCAGTTCTATCAGCCACGGGTCCAACGCCCTTGCCCCGAGCGAGATCTGGCCGGTCATGGCCGCGCGGAGGATGGGCGACCTCGAGCTACGCAACCTGGGCCTTGGTGGCAGCGCCTTGGTCGACCCGTTCCTCGCCCGAGTCATCCGCGACACCCCCGCCGATGCCATCAGTGTGAAGCTCGGCATCAACGTCGTGAATCTCGATGCCATGCGGCTGCGGGCCTTCGTTCCAGCGGTCCACGGCTTCTTGGATACCATCCGCGACGGGCACCCCGACACGCCACTCTTGCTCGTATCGCCAATCTTCTGCGGTATCCATGAGAACACCCCCGGGCCCGGCGCATTCGACCCCGACACCCTCGGCACCGACCGCGTACGGTTCATCGCGACCGGTACACCCGGCGACGTCGCTCAAGGCCGCCTCACGCTCGAGGTAATCCGCGACGCGCTCCGCTCAGTGGTCGAGCACCGATCGGACGACCCGAACCTTCACTACCTCGACGGCCGCGAACTGTACGGTCCAGCCGATGCAGACGCCTTGCCATTGCCCGATGGCCTGCACCCGAATGGGGAGGCGCACAACCTCATGGGGCGCCGGTTCGCCGAACGTATATTCGCCGCCGAGGGGGCTTTCGGCGGCTATCGGATCGATGACGGCATCAGCCGGATCATCTGAGACGAGGACGCCAGGACAACAGCTATGACCAAGGAGGGGCTGTGAGAGTGATCGAGGAACCTGAACTTCGACAGGCGTTCGTCAACGCGAGTCGGAAGGAGATCTCTGACCTGATTTTGCCCAGCGGGTTCAACACCATCGACTGGGAAGCTCTCGGATACGGCCCGGAGATAACACCACGATCACGGTCGTTGTAACGGCCTTTCGCTGAAAGAGACTTCTGAGGCCCATCTCTGTGTCCCTTCTGAGGGTGGAGCGCCGACAGAGTATCAAGGCACTTGGCTTCCGCTGCGCTCTAACCAATTGGCGGGCGTCCGCTGGCGCGGCCGGCGGTCGGGTCCAGTGCTGTCCGTCGCAGAGCTCCGGCGATCCCTGGACCCACTCGTGTCTACGACGACTCGTATAGGCGTCAAATTGCGTTTTGGAGTGTTTGTTCGGTCAACCACTGGCGGTAGTTCGTGGCCAGGGCGTCGTTGCGGAGGAGGCCTCGTTCCAGGAGGGAAATTTTGGAGGGCCATTGGCCAAGTTCGCGCGCTGCGGTCGTGATGGTGCAACCGAGTGTGGTGCGCATTTGGCGCAGATCGGTGTTGTTTGGCGCTGCTTGTGGGTTGGTGATCTGGCGGTAGATTTCCCGGGCTGCGTAGCGTTTGAGGCAGCGCATGATTTCCCGTTTGCTCTTGCCCTCCGCGGTGCGTTTGGCCACGTAGTCCTTGGTCCGTTGGCACGAGGCCATACGGACCAGGACGACCTGATACAAGGCATGGTTGGCGTTGCGGTCACCGCCTCTGCTGAGCCGGTGACGGGTCGTTTTGCCCGAGGATGCCGGTATGGGTGCGACCCCGACGAGGGCAGCGAACTGGGCCTCATTTCCAAGGCGGTCTGGGTTGTCCCCGACAGTGACCAGGAGCTGGCTGGCTACTTCCGTTCCGACACCTGGAAGATCACAGAGCATCGGCGCGTAGGTGTCGAGGATTTCCTGGAGGGCAGCGTCAGCGGTGGCGATTTCTGCCGCGAGGGAGTGGCAACGGTTGGCCAGGACCTTCAACGTCAGCAAGCACACGTACTCGGGGTCAGCCATATGGCCCGAAGGTCGGGTGCGCTGCAGGGCCGTGATCATCGCCGAGGTTCCAAGCCCGCGGTATTTCGCCCGGAGTTTGTCCGGAGCCGAAACGAGCAAACCCTTGATCTGATTGATTGCTGCGGTGCGGGCCTTCACCGCCGAGGTGCGCCCGGCGCGCAGTATTCGCAGGCATTCAACGGGACCGTCTTTGGCTTTCGGGACCGATTTGGTCCGGCCGTCCAGTACCGATTGGGCCGCTTGGTAGGCGTCCAGCGGATCGGATTTGCCCTTGAGTCGGCGCGCGGCCCGGTTCGGGCGGTTCACTTCCAGTACACAAAGACCTTCACCGCGCAGGGTCCTGGCGATTTCGGCCCCGTAGGATCCTGTTCCTTCGACCCCGTGGCTGGTGATGAACTCCACGATCTTCCGGTATCCGGATCCCACGGCCAGGAATTCCCTGTCCGCGAGCGGCTTGCCGTGCTCGTTGATGACGGCCACGTAGTGTGTGTCGGCGTGAGTGTCGATACCGGCGATGACGTTGGTTGTTTCGGTTGCCAAGATGGAAGTTGCCCCTAGTCGA
Source organism: Pseudarthrobacter linnaei (assembly GCF_055412825.1). Classification (NCBI taxonomy): domain Bacteria; kingdom Bacillati; phylum Actinomycetota; class Actinomycetes; order Micrococcales; family Micrococcaceae; genus Pseudarthrobacter; species Pseudarthrobacter linnaei. The sequence continues at coordinate 10,239 of NZ_JBVAYX010000045.1, read as the reverse complement.
GATCAATGGCTGATGAATGGGGCGCGGGCCAGGTGGGCAGACAAAACGGTAATGGGGCTGGTCGAATCAGGCTCCTATAAAGTCATGTCCGCCTGGCGCCACACCCCCTTAGACGGACCTTGAGCCGGCGGACAAATCGTCGGTAAGACAGTGCCGCCAGGCGCGTCAGTTTTTTGCTGAGTCACGCCGGCTCAAGACCATTTCCAGTATTACCGTTTTTGGTTGCTGTCCTTATGGAGTTGACGGGTGGTTCCGTGGCCGTTGTAGGGTCGTGGCTACCCGGGGGAGGCGGGTATGGCTTTTGTTGCTGTGGCCGGACGATCCAGATCGTGACGGCTTCGAAGGATTGGCCGCCCGCATCCCCGCGATGACCCGACCGCTGATTGAGAGACGCGACTTGAATCGCCGGATAAGGACACGACGGCGCGGTTATCTGCCGGGTTCGACCCTGCGCTCGTCAAGTTCTTGAGACAGTTTCGTAGTTGATTCGGTTTACGCGGCCAGGGATTCCTGGCTGCGGGTCTGGTGGGCGGCCAGGGCCGCGGCTGGCGGTATGCCGCCGGCCCTGCGGCTCGGCCGGCGGCGGTTGTACCAGGCTTCGATGTATTCCATGACAGCGGTCCTGGCAGCCAGCCTGTTGCTGAAGCGTTCATGGTGGTACATCTCGGTCTTCAGGTGCGAGAAGAAATTTTCGGCGACCGAGTTGTCCCAGCACACCCCGACGGCTCCCATGGACTGGGTAATGCCGTTCCCGCCGCACCATTTCTGGAATTCGTCCGAGGTGTATTGCGACCCGCGGTCGGAATGAAAAATGACGTCTCCGCCGGCGAGGTAGCCGTGGTCGCGGCTCATTTTCAGGGCGTTGGTGCAGAGCCGGGCGCGCATATGGTCCACCCGGTGACCATGCCCGTGCACAGGTCGATCACGGTGGCCAGATACAGCCACCCCTCGCCCGTGCGCAGGTACGTGATGTCTCCGACCAGGCGGGTTCCGGGTGCCGTGGCAGTGAAGTCACGTCGCCTGCGGATCCTGCACCGTGGTCTGCTTCCACGCCCGGGTGCGCACCGCACGAAGGCTGTTTTCGCGCATGATCGCTCCGACGGTCGGCGCCGAAACCTTCGTGCCCTGCGCGTTGAGCATGAGGGTCAGCTGGTCACGGCCGGCACGGCCTTTCTCCTTCTCGAACAGGCCGGTGACCTCATTAACCAGTTCCTGGTGCCGCACGGCCCGCGGCGAGGGACCGGCGGGTCTACGCCACCGATAGAACGATGCCCTGGAGACCTTCAGGACCCGGCACAGCCACGCGACCGGGTGGTTCGCCTTCTCCGCTTCGATGAATCCGTAGAAGTCCTCTACGGTTGCTTCGCGGCAAAGAAGGCGCTGACTTTTTCCAGGAAATCGACCTCAGCCTTCAGCCTCGAATTCTCAGCCAGCGTCTTCTGGTGTTCTTCCCACGGAACCGGGCCCCTGGTCCCGGCCTGCTCCGACGCCTCGGGATGCTCCTGCCGGTACTTTCGTACCCAGTTCCCCAGCGTGCTTTCTTTCACCCCGATCTCCTGGCAGACCTGCTTCACCGGGCGTCCGGAAGTCAGGACAAGACGAACGGATTCATCGCGAAACGCGGCATCGAATTTCCTATGCTGTGTGGTCATCTAACACGGAGGCTCCAATCAAGCTGTCTCACAAAACCATACGGCCGCAATCCATCGCTTGGCGCGTGTTGGCCGTTGCCGTCCTGATGTTCTCCAGCATCGCGCGCAGCCGTTCTTCTGTCGTGGGAGCCTCGGTGTACATGGTGTCCTCCTTGCTTGTGGTCCTGGTGTCAGGTCCGTGGGGCGACTCTGTCGACGGGTGCGTCGCAGGAACTAAAGGCCCGGTGTGCGCCGTTCCATCAGGACGGTGTCCCGCCATTGCCCGGCAGCGGGACCGTGGGCCATCCGGGCAATCTTCTCCCGTCGCCCCACGACCCTGAATCCGTGGGCGAGGTGCAGCTTCAGGCTCGCCTCGTTCTCAGGAAAAATGCTCGCCTGGATGGTCCAGATTCCGTCTTCCTCCGTCGAGGCAATCAAGGACCGGAACAACGCTGAACCTATCCGCCGGCCGCGAACTGCCTCGGAAACGTAGATGGAGTATTCGACGACGCCGGAGTACACCGGACGGGCGGAAACGGCGGACACGCCGCTTCCCTGGTTGGGATGTCTGCGTGGGTGCGGGCGGTGTAGGCAGACATCAGGGTTTCTTGTACAGGGCTGCTGCTCCGCGCTTTCGGAGATATCCTCCAAAAGCAGTCGTGCTTTTTCCATAATCGACGAGCTGGCTAACGAGCTTGCTACCGCACAGATGCCCGTCCGGAGCGTCTTGAAACCCCAACATAGAGCCAAGACCCGACAGACAACACAGAACGAAAGAACTGTTACAGGCGTTCCAGCCATCGCTCGGCGAGGTTCAGCGCCGCTGCCTTTACGCCCAGGTCAACGAGCCAGAGCCGTTAGCGTCGGATCCTGTTCCATTGTTCGTGACGGGCCAACTCGGTGACCGAAAGTTCCCTACGACACCGGCCAGGAGAGCCGCGCGGAGAGCAGTCTCGCGGCCCTGCGCACCATGTCGGTGGAGTCGCAGAACCGCTGGGGTGCCGCCAGCGATCGCGACGTGCGCCGTGGCACCGCTCACGACGCACCCGCTGCTGTGCCGGCCTTGAACAGCGCATCAGCCGTGATGCGCTGTTCTTGCCGCGACGAGGGCGCCGCCCACGACTCGTCGATGTTGAGGTAGCGCCACCTCAAGAGTTCACTCGCCTTGGTCTTCACGATCGGCGCTCGATGCCGGCGACGTCGTTGCTGACAATCGTCCCTGCTGTCCCGGTGAACATCGCGTCGATGTCCCGCAACGAGCCGATGACGGCCCTCCCACCCGTCTCACGTGCGAACTGGGTAGCTGCCTGCACTTTTGGCCCCATGGACCCAGCGGGGAAGTCACCCGCTGCGAGCGCGTCCGGGTGCGCCTTGGCGATCAAGCGCTGGTCCGGGCCGCCCCAGTCCGCGTAGACACCGTCGACGTCGGTCGCGATGACCAGGACGTCGGCCTTGAGATCCCGCCCCAGCACGGCGCTAGCGAGGTCCTTGTCGATGACGGCCTCGATGCCGACCACAAGGTCGGTGACCGGGTCGTAGGTGATCGGCACCCCTCCCCCACCAGCGCAGATGACGACGCCCCCCTTCTCAAGTATCCACTGGATCGGCTGGGTCTCGAGGATCCGCAACGGCACCGGTGACGGGACGACGCGACGCAAGCCCGTGCCGTCGAACTTCAGTGCCCATCCGTGCTGCTCTGCCGCGGCATCAGCCTCGGTGGCGTCGTACACCGGTCCGACGAACTTGGAGGGGTCCTGAAACGCGGGATCGGTCGGATCGACCAACGTCCTCGTCACGAGGGTGGCAATCGGCCGTTCGTTGCCGAGCCGGTTCCCCAGCTCCTGCTCGATGAGGTAGCCGAGCATCCCCTCGGTTTGGGCACCGAGGACGTCGAACGGGTACGCGCTGACCCGGTCGTAGGACGCGGCTTGCAGCGCGAGCAGGCCGACCTGCGGTCCGTTGCCGTGGGAGACGACGAGGTCGTGCTCCCGCGCGATCCCGGCCAGGGGAACGCAGGCCTCGGCGATCGCAGCGCGCTGGCCAGACACCGACATGGGCTCCCCGCGACGGAGGATGGCGTTGCCGCCGAGGGCGACGACGACTAACACGTCAGGCGTCCGTGAGGGTGGCGACGAGGATGGCCTTGATGGTGTGCATCCGATTCTCGGCCTGGTCGAAGACGATGGACCGGTCGGACTCGAAGACGTCGTCCGTCACCTCTAGGCACGTGCGTCCGGTCTTGGCGTAGATCTGCTCGCCCACCTCGGTGCGCCGGTCGTGGAACGCCGGCAGGCAGTGCATGAACTTCACGTCCGGGTTGCCGGTCTGCTCGAGCATCCTGGCGTTGACCTGGAAGTCCGACAGCAGGGCGATGCGCTCGTCCCACGCCGTCTTCGGCTCGCCCATGGAGAGCCAGACGTCGGTGTACACGAAGTCGACCCCGTCAACGCCTGCAGCGACGTCGTCCGTCTCGAGGATCGTGGCTCCAGTCCGCTCGGCGATCTCTGCCGCGGCGGCGATCACGGAGTCGGGATTCCTGAGGCTGGGCGGGGCCACCATCCGGACGTCCATGCCCATCATGGCGCCGGCCACGAGCAGCGAGTTCGCCGTATTGTTGTGGGCATCACCGCAGTAGGCGAAGGAGATCTGGGCGGCCGGCTTGTCGGTATGCTCGAGCATGGTGAGCATGTCGCACAACGACTGGGTGGGGTGCCACTCGTCGGTCAGCCCGTTCCACACCGGAACCCCGCTGGAGCTGGCGAGCTCCTCGACGCTCTCTTGGGAGAACCCGCGGTACTCGATGCCGTCGAACATGCGACCGAGCACCCGGCCGGTGTCCTTCACCGACTCTTTGTGCCCCATCTGCGACCCCGAGGGGTCGAGGTAGGTCACGTGGGCGCCCTGCTCGTGCGCGGCGACCTCGAAGGCGCACCTGGTGCGGGTGGACGTCTTAGCGAAGATGAGCGCCAGGTTCATGCCCTCGAGGCGCTGGTGCTCGTCCCCGGCGGCGCGTTCGGTCTTCAGCGCGCTGGCGAGGGTAAGCAGCGCATGCCACTCGGCGACGGTGACGTCGAGCTCCTTGGTAAAACTTCGTCCTCCCATGCCAAGGGGGCCGAGGGACGGGGCGTCGGTGGGCGAGGCCGCGGTGGGGGTCATGCCGAGACCCCGTCCCGCACGATGGGACACGTCATGCAGCGTGGGCCGCCTCGGCCGCGTCCCAGCTCGGACCCGACAACGGGGATGACTTCGATGCCGTTCTCGGCCAGGAAGGCATTCGTCGTCGTGTTCCGTTCGTACCCCATGATCACGCCAGGCGAGAGCGCCAGGAAGTTGTTCCCGTCGTCCCACTGCTCGCGCGCGGCGCCCATGCGCGTCGTCGGCACCTTGAGCACGCGCAGCTTGTCCACTCCGATGGTCTCCGCGATTGTGCTGAACAGCTCGGCGTTCTCCTTGACGCGGTAGGAACCTTCGCCGCCGTCGGGCGTCAACGTGAACGATCGAAGTTCCGCCGGCAGGTATGGGTAGACGCAGAACGCGTCCTTGTCGATCATCGTCATCGCCGTGTCGAGGTGCATGAAGGCGCGTGACCTCGGCAGCTCCACGACGATGATCTGCTTCGCTGTCCCGGTCTCGAACAGTCGCCGGGCTAGCACCTCCACGCCCTGGGGGCTGGTGCGCTCCCCCATGCCGATCATGACCGCCCCGTTGCCGATCACGGTCACGTCGCCACCCTCGACCGTGGCGGGCTCGTGGACCAGTGCGTCGTTGCCGTAAAGGAAGGGGAAGTCCGCGGCCGCGAACATCGGATGGAAGTTGTACATGACCTGGGAGTTGATCGTCTCCCGCTTGCGGGCCGGCTTGGACATTGGGTTTACCGACACTCCGCCGTACATCCAGGCGGAGTTATCGCGCTGGAACAGGTGGTTGGGCAGCGGCGACAGCAGGAAGTCCTCGTCGCCGAGGTACTCCATCAGCAGGCTGGACACCTTCAGCCTCGAGGCGATCTCCCGCTTGAGCACGCCGCCGATCATCATGTCGGCGAGCTCTGCTGCCGGTGTCTGGTTGACGAGCTCGTCCAGGGGTGCGTCGAGGGCGGGCCCGAAGCGCGCCGCCGTGGTCAGCTGGCCCTGCAGGAAGTCGCGTGCGCCCGGCTGGTCGATCGCGGTCGCGAGCAGGTCGCTGAAGTAGTGCACCGAGGTGCCCCTGCCCCGCAGCTGGTCAACGAAGCCGTCGTGCTCTTCGCGGGCCCGCTCGGCCCACATCACCTCGTCGAACAAGAGTGACTCGACGTTGGCGGGAGTCAGGCGGGACAGCTCGCTACCGGGCCGATGCACGATCACTTCGTGCAGCTCGCCCACTTCGGAATCGACGTGGAAGGTCATGGTGGTGCTCCTTGGGCGCGGACGGATGGGAAAGAAGGCTCGACCCGGGAGGGTCAGAGCAGGGAGCCGATGGAGATGAACGCCAGGCAGATGGCCAGCAGGACGAGCAGCAGCGGGGCGATGAACCGCAGGTACTGGTCGTACCTGACCTTTGCCAGCGCAAGCCCGCCCATGACCACGGCCGACGTGGGGGTGATGAGGTTGACGATACCCGAGGCGGACTGGAAGGCCGTGATCACCATGGCCCGCGAGACGCCGGCGAAGTCGGCAAGCGGCGCGAGGATCGGCATGGCGACCGCGGCGTGACCGGAGGTCGACGGGATCAGGAAGGCGAGCGGGATGTTGAGCAGGAACATCAGTCCTCCGAAGACGCCCGCGGAGGTGTCGCTGACCGCATCCTCCATGGAGTGCAAGACCGTGTCCGTGATCTGGGAGTTGTTCATGATGACGGTGATGCCGCGGGCCAGCACGATGATCAGACCGACGCCGATGAAGTCGCCGGCACCGCGGACGAAGGTGTCCGTCAGCCCCTTCTCCCCCAGGCCGCCCACGAGTCCGACGATGATCGCCATGACGATGAACAGGGCTGCGAGCTCGGGGAAGTACCAGTCGAGCTGCCAGGTGTAGCTGCTCGCCTTGGGGCCGCCGATGACCTGCGCCCAAGGGACGATGGCGAAGATCATGAGGGCGAAGGTCGAGCCCACGATGGCCAGGACGACCTTCTGCCGGGTCGTCAGCTCAGGCGCGGCACCGATACCCAGCGCGGCCAGCTCGGCGTCCCCCTCGGCGGCGCTGGCGCGGGAACGCGTCGGGTCGGCCTTGACCCGCGCGGCGTACCGCAGGACGAAAAGGACCCCGATCGGCACGAGGACGACGTACATGAGGAGCCGGAACCCGATGCCGTCGCCAATAGAGATACCGGCCGCCTCAGACGCGACCCCGGTCGCGAAGGGATTGACGGTGGACGCCAGGACTCCCACCCCCGCGCCGACGAGAATCGTCGCGGCGGCCACCATGCGGTCGTAGCCGAGCGAGAGCATCAAGGGGATGACGAGCGCGTAGAAGCCTAAGGTCTCCTCCGCCATGCCCTCCGTGGTCCCGCCTAGAGAGAACAGCAGCATCAGGATAACGATGACGATCACGCCGCGTGACTGGAACCGCTGGGCGACACGGGCGATGCCGGCGTCGATGGCGCCGGTCCGCATCGACATGGTGATGAACACGCCGATGGCGAGCACGAACAGGAACACGCCGACTGCCCCGAACAACTTCCCTGACTCGTACGGTCCGATGAAGCCACCCTCTGCGGCCTTCACCCCGTACAACCCGTTGACCGGGGCGAGGAAGAGCTGCATGAGGCGGTCGCCGAAGCTTAGCCCGGCGTCAACCCCTCCGTAGCTGCCGGGGATGGGGGCACCGGAGTCGTCGAGTTCGTAGGCTCCTGTGGGGACGACGAAGGCGAGCAGCCACACGCCGACGGTAACGATAAAAAGCACGGTGAAGGCGCTCGGGAAGTGCCACGTGCGGCGGCCGAGCTTGCCCGGTGCCGTCGTGTCGTCGTGGATCTTGCCTGACATGATATCTCCGATATGCTCAGGGCAGATTGGGACATTATAGCCCGAATCGGCGAATAGTGGAAATCTGCGACGAAACTCACCAATAGTGCTCGCGAAACGGGGTGACCTCAGCACGCCCTCCAAGAACACCGGGGCAGACGGCAAACCGGTCTGGACCGCTTACCAGCAGATCAAGGACCAGCTCGTTGCCGGCGGCATCCAGGCAGAGCAGATCCGGTTCATCCAGGACTCACCAAAACCCGATCAGAAAGCCCAGCTGTTCGCCCAATGCCGCACCGGGGAGGTGGCCGTGCTGATCGGCTCCACAGCCATGATGGGAACCGGCGCCAACGTCCAGCTCCGCGCCAAAGCGATCCACCACGTCACGTGTCCCTGGCGGCCCGCGGACCTGACCCAGCGCGACGGACGCATCATCCGCCAACGTAACGCCAACGCGGAGGTCCACAACTTCCAATACGCAACCGTCGGCAGCTACGACAGTGCCGCCTGGGACGGGATCCAGCGCAAGGCCACCATGATCCAGCAGGTTCTCCGCGGACGCCTCGATATCCGCGAGATCGAGGACGTCGGAGACCTGGCCCTCAACGCCGCACAGATCAAGGCAGCGACCAGCGGCAACCCGCTGGTGATGGACAAGATCGAGGCCGACGCCGCCCGGACTAAACTCGAACGACTCAAACGCGCCCACGAGAAAGGACAGAGCACCCTCTCCTGGACCAGGGCCGCGGCCGAAATCAGCATCACCAAGGCCGAAAGCAAGCTGCCCGCATTGCAGGCGGCACTTCCGCGCATTACCCCGACCGCGGGTGAGGCCTTCACCGCGATCATCGACGGCAAGAGATACACCAAACGCCCGGAAGCCATCGCGGCCATCTCTGAATGGGTCCGTACAAACACGCCGGAATACGGAAACTACTACCGGCAAAAACAGGACCACGGCACCATGGCCACCCTCGGCGGCCACGAGCTGCAGGTCCGCAACGCGGCCGACGACTCCCGGCTCGGCTCCTACCAGGATCTCGCCGTCACCCTCAAAGACGTGCCGGCACCACCGCTTGTCTTCACCCGACTGGAACTGCTGGAAGGAAGCGCCGGCATCATCACCCGGCTGGAAAACAAAGTAGCGGGGCTCCCCGACTACGAAGCCCAGCTGCGCCAAACCATCACGGAAAAACAGGCGGTGCTTTCCGACGTCGAAAGCCAGGCCGGAAAACCCTTCAAATACGAAGACAAACTCGTCACCGCCCGTGCAAAGTGCGCGGAACTGGACGAAAAACTAAAGGCATCCATCGAGCCGCCCAAGCCAGCGCCGGAAGCCGAGGCTTCGCCCTCCGCGGCGGACGTGGACCCGGCCGTTGCACGACTGCGAAGACTGCAAGCCGCAAGCTTCCCGTCCGCTCCCAGAAGCACCCACCCAACGCCCACTCACCCGCAGCAACAGGTATCATCCGGACCCACGCCAAGTCACTCACGAGACGGGGGATTCGAGCGCTAAAGCAGAGCCATGGACGGATTCAGTAGAGCCGGCATTGGGTGGATTGAGAATGACGAAAAGGACAGAGCAAGTGAACGAGAACGCCGCGCCGACGACGGGACCGGTGTTCCCCAGAATGCTGACTCTGGAGGAGGTTCAGGAGGTTCTGAACGTAAAAGGATCCCTCGTTTACTCGCTGGTGCGCAGCGGTGAGCTTCCTGCAGGCCAGTTCGGTGGACGGGGTGTGTGGCGGGTGCGCGAGAGCGACCTGATGGCGTACATCGACGCCGCGTTCGCGAAGACCGCAGAGCGCATCGCAGCCGGTCAGATCAAGGATGACGACGTCACCGCGGAAGACTAAGCAGACCACGGATACGACGAAGGCCGGCACCTCGAAAGGTGCCGGCCTTCGTCGTAGCTGCCCACCGGAGCCGCCTGTGGTCTATGGCTGAAAAGAGCCAGCCAGAGGACCATGCTGACGTCGGGAGCGGCGTGTCCTGGACCATGGGAAACGTTGCCGTTGGTGACCGGCCATTGTCCAGGCTGTGCATGATCGCCGGACGCGGTGGTGAGTGAAGAGTCCCAAGGTTACCTGGCGGTTGTGTGCAGCCGGTCAGCTGGGTCCCGTCGTCCGGATGTGTGCGGGAAAAGCCCGAAGGTGTTTGCTTTTGCCGTGCCCATGCGGACGAGGGGCAACGTTACTGTGCGCCGTGACTGAAGTCCTCTGTAGGGGCTGTGGCGCTGTCGCTGGCGGCGCGGTTCGCCGACTTGCGCCGGCGTCCTGCTGCGCCGGATTCGAGTCCCAATTTCTTCAGCTCTTCCGTGCTCCAGCCGTCCTTGGTGGCGCGCACGTAGGCGCGCTTGTCTTCGCGTTCCGCTTCGGCGAGCTGTTCCCGCAGGTCGGTGATCCGCTGACGGGTCTTGACCAGTTCGGTCACAGAATCGATGCGTGAGTTCAGGAGTGCCTTGGCATGGGTGCGGGTCTGTTCAATGTCGATAGTTGCCATGCGAGCAGCCTAGCCCGCCGGTACGACCATTCCGGGGAATGTCTATGCGCGCCGGGCGACGGAGGATTTACAGAACCACGGCCTTCGGGAAACCGACAGGCAAAGACTGAACCGCGGAGCAAAGGCTGAACCGCGGAGGAACCGCGGAGCAAAGGCTGAACCGCGGAG
>NZ_JBVAYX010000044.1:0-17563 GCF_055412825.1 Pseudarthrobacter linnaei | reverse complement strand
CCCACGAAACCGTCCCCGCCAGCTGACCGGCACCACCAGCACCTAACCGCAACCCTGTGGCGGCGGCCCTGAACACCAGGGCCGCCGCCACAAATTTGCCAACCAGAAAGAGCCATGACTGACGCAACGCGACGATTTCCCGCAGCCCTGTTCTCCCAGGGATCCGATCCGGACGCCCGGTTCAGCCTCGCCAATGAACGCACTTTCCTGGCCTGGATACGGACGTCCCTGGCCCTGATTGCCAGCGGAGTCGCCTTGGAGGCTCTGGGGCTGAATCTTCAGGAAGGATTGCGCCTGTCGGCCTCCATTGTCCTGATCGTCGCCGGGATCGCCGCGCCCGTGCAGGCCTGGTTCGGCTGGATCCAGATTGAACGCGCACTGCGCCTCGACAGGCCGCTTCCCGCCGCCCATCTCACTTTCCCGATCGGGGCCGCCGTTTCCGTGGCGGGGATCCTGGTCTTCCTCGGGGTTGTCCTCGCCTGATGGCCGGCGCTCCTGGGAACGAACCCGGCCGGGGCCACCGGCCCTTCGACGCCGGCCTGCAGCCGGAACGGACCGCGCTGGCCTGGCGCAGGACGGCGCTGGCGGTCGCCGTCGCGTCCCTGGCCGCGCTGCGCATCCTGCCCGAGGTGCTGGGCTTATGGGCGCTCATTCCGGCCGCGCTGGGGGCTGGTGTGTCATTCGTGGCGCTTCTGCTCACGCATCGGCGCTACCGCCGCATCCACACGATCCTGACTTCGTCCGAGAGCGACAGGGTGGCGCTCAGCGGGGGGTTCCTGCCGGCTTTGATGGCCGTGGCCACCCTTGGTGGCGGGGTCATGGCGCTCGTTGCCGCGGTGCGTTTAGGCGGGCACCTGACCCAATAGACCGAAACCGCCGGTTCCGGGATGCCGCGGCTGCGTGGCCGTCCCGGAACCGGGGGAGAGTCCTAGTTGACCTGGTTGATGATGGTCTCGGCAACCTCGCGCATGCTGAGGCGGCGGTCCATGGAGGTCTTCTGGATCCAGCGGAACGCTTCCGGCTCCGTCAGGCCCATCTTGGTGGTCAGGAGGCTCTTGGCGCGTTCGACAAGCTTGCGGGTGGCGAACTGCTCCTGCAGGTCGGTCACTTCACTTTCGAGGGCCTTGATTTCCTCGTGGCGGGAGAGTGCGATTTCCAGGGCGGGGATGAGGTCCGCGGGGGTGAACGGCTTGACGACGTAGGCCATGGCGCCGGCGTCGCGGGCGCGCTCGACGAGTTCCTTCTGGCTGAACGCGGTTAGCAGGACCACGGGGGCGATCCGGGCCTTGACGATTTTCTCGGCAGCGGTGATGCCGTCCATGACGGGCATCTTGACGTCCATCAGGACCAGGTCCGGCTTCAGCTCTTCGGCGAGTTGGACGGCCTTTTCGCCGTTGTCCGCTTCGCCGACGACGTCATAGCCCTCGCCCCGCAGGATCTCGATGATGTCGAGCCGGATAAGGGTCTCGTCCTCGGCGACAACCACGCGGCGCGCCGGCTTGGACGTGGGGTTTGACTCCGTCTGTTCTGACACGGGAACTCCTTGGAAAGGTACTGCGGGAACGAGACCATCTTAGGTTGTCACCGCTGCTGTACTTGGACCTGTTTGGCTCGAGGCGGCGTCACTGGCGCGATTCTGGAATTCAGCCTATCTGCATGTAGAGTAATTTCGCGCACTGGAAGCGATCGCGTTGCTCACAGCACTGTGGCGGGGCGATTATGACACCGGTGTAATCCGCGCCCGAGTGGCGGAATGGCAGACGCGCCGCACTCAAAATGCGGTATCGAAAGGTGTGTGGGTTCGAGTCCCACCTCGGGCACAGTGTTTCCGCAGGTCACGGGCCTTTTTTGCGTTTCTTCGTGTGGACAGTGTCCACACTCTTGCCTCTGATCTGATGTTCCGGGTGTGTGGGGTCCCGGATAGACCTATTCGGTTGTGGGGGAGCGGCTGACTACGGCGGACCGCGGACCGCGCTGTGGGGCCCCTTTTGGGTGTTCATCCTCTTTTGTCCTTCCGTTGGGTTTTCGCGTTCACTACTTCATGTTGGCTAGGGCCGCGTACAACATGATTCTGACTATTCTTTCGGGCTCGTGTTGGGGTCGGTCCGAAATTTCCGCTCTGATACCTGTTCATGCAGGACTGCGTCGGGAACGGCATGACATGGCAACTGATCCGGAGCGGATCATTTGGTCGCTGAGCCTGGCCAGGTGGTAGCCGGGGTCGGCCTCGAGGGCGAGTTGCAGGAACTGGTGGGCCTTGCTGCCTCTGCCTTCCCACCAGTTGATGAAGGCGATGGCAGTCAGGATGGGGGCGGAGTGTCTCGTGCTGCTGCGCGTGTAAGCGTGTAGCAGCAGCTGCTCTGCCCATTCGACCCGGGACCAGTGCGGCTTGCTGTCTGTCTGGGCCAGGAGAACTCGGTCCATGGGCTCGTCAATTCCGGGGATTTCCGCCATGAGTTGATCCCGAATGGCCGGGAACTGGAGGCCCGCGATCAGGCTGATGATTCCCTCGTCCGTCGGGAAGGTATTTGCGTCGAGCATCTCCGTCCATAGCGTCCGGGCCCTGTCCATGGCATGTAGGATGTTCAGGCTCTGCATTGATTTCGCGCAGCTTTCGACGGCATCCGCGGTCTGGGTTTCTTTGGTCGAGGCCGGCAGCGTGATGCGGTTGGTTGGGGCGATGGTGCTGCCGCGGTACACGAACTCAGCGTTGATCTGGCTGGACTGGGTAGACGATAGGGGCATCGATGGTCCGGCCTTGGGGTCGCCGTCGTATTGCGAAACTGCGTTGTCTCCTACGAGGAGTCCGTCGCGGATGGTCATTCCCCGCTCGGCCAGGGCTCCTGTGAGTGCCGCGATTGTTGCGGCGTGCGGCCTGGCACGTCCGGCCTCGGTGGGCCGAGATGTGTAGACGGCGAAGAGCACGCTGGCGGCCTTAGCATCATGGGCCAGGTATTCAGCGATGGTTTGTGCGTAGCTGATCTCAGCTCCGGGCTTCGGCAGGTCAACGCGCAGTGTGGCCCCGACGTGGTTGTCGACCAGCGTGATGCAGACGAGGCTTTCCCGGGGCCAAAACCCCAGGGTGTGCCCGACGAAACTGAGAACGTCGGCGGGCGTTTTGATTGTGAATGTTTCCATTTCCTTCTCCTTTATCGGCTGGCGGGCACCGGTTGTGCTTGTCAGATTTCGGCGTCGTTCTGATAGGGGAGTCACCGCTGGGTGTGAGGGGCCGGAGTGCAACTTGGGGAAGCGGGAGCGGTCCAGGATTTCGCGAGGAAATAAGCGACGGAGGAGCGCCGAGTGAAATTTTGGATGGCGATCGGCGCATCGCGCCCTGGTTGTGCGGAGGGCCCGCCCAGCGATGATGGGGATCAGAATGACAAACAGCGAAGATGCTTCTGGGCATTCATGGATGGTTTTCGGTGGCGCGGCATGAGGCCGGTAGTCCCTTGGTCTGCTGGGAAGTTACCGTGTTCGCTGAGCGCGGGCGCCTTTCCAGGGCGTGTTCGGCGCGTTCGACGACGGCGCTGTCGCGGGGCGTTGCAGCGACTCAGACGCTTCAGTGGCGCCCGAGCGGGGATCTTCGAACGTATGCATGGAGACCTCTACGAGCAGAGACTGACCAGTCGCGAATGTCTTTGGCGTCTTTGGTGCGGTCACCCGTCAGCCGGTCGGACCATCTTTTGTTCTCACTCATCCCCTAGGACATGTGTGGGCACGGAGGCATCGGCGGGTGTGCCGGGCGCAACTTCAGTACCGCGAACCTAAGGGTAGAAGACCGCCACATGCAGGGCGAGCAGCGCCCCTGCGGTCACTAAACTCCATCCGATCAGATTCAAAAAGTCAGGCCATCCAGCTTCCACTTGTTCCTCGGTCGGTAGGGGTGGGACCGTGCAGCCATTGTTGGCCGAGCCTACCCGACTGCTTGGTGCTCGCCCCGTACTTGCAAGGGATGCAAGGACAGTCTGGAGCAGAGCACCGGTCGCCAACGATGCGGCAGATGACACGCTCATGAACCGTTTCGCTTCAAGCTCCGGTGGGAAGAACCTATCGAAGACCAAGATGATCAGGTAGACGAAGAGGATGACCGCAGCGCCGATCAGAACGCTGAGCCACGGATAAACGCGCAGATACTTCTGCATTTTAGTGATACCAGGCTCGACGGCCTGGCTGGGGGTCTCAGCCCCTGTCTGTTCCCCCATGCCGGTTAGCCTATCCGGGCTCAGAGCCGCAGCCGGGGAGGAAGCTTCGCGTCGTCGGCTGAGCCGGTTCCCTTGCCGAGTGCGCGCCCTCGGGACAGTTCGGACCGGACCGGCCCGGGCGCAGGAGCTGTTTCGCCGGCGCGGTCCATGGGGGAGCCGATAAGGTCGGTCCTGTCACCGCCACGCATCCAGTGCGGGGTGGCCGCCAACATCGGGGCTTAGTCGACGACGGCGGTGGCGTCAAACGTTTGCCAGGGACGTGCAGATGGTAGTGCACCCGTTCACTGACGCCCGCCGGCGATGGGAGGGCCCGGGCAGCGTATTACGGAAGCGAGCCGACTTTTGCGCCATCCACCAGGACGGCAACGGCCTAAGCATCGACAGGATTTTCCGGTTCCCGCTGAAGCTGGGTTTTTCCCTCGTAATGGCCGTGTTTACCAATGCCTCTGCGGTCAGCTAGGGCGGCGACGGCCTCCATGGCGAAGGTCGTGGTACCGGTTACTTTCAGGCACTGGTTGAACTGCAAAGACTCGGTCAGCGTCACAAATGGCTGGTCTGCCTCTGCCTCCCCGTGGAGAAGCCTGTGGCGGGGCTGGCTTTTCGCCGGTTGCCTCGAGAAGCCAAGAACCAAGCCCCACTGGATTCCGCTCAATGACTCGAGCGGATTCGACCTGTTGCTGGCCCGCCACAATCTAGGTTGCGGGCGCGCCGCCGGTTACTACAGGTACTTCTCGACGTGGTCCCCGTCGTAGTCCTCGTCGCCGTTCATCATGTCGATGGCGCGGCCCACGTTATTGTTCGACTCGATGCGGGAGCCGACACAGCTGGCGCACTGCGGACCGCCCTCAATCTCTTCGTCGTAGTCGATGTCGTCCTCCGGGAACTCATTGTTGAACTCGTCCCGCTCGACGCCGACGTCGAATTCCTTCTTGCACTCATCGCATGTGGCCATGCCTGCACCTTAGGGGGTGAAGACGTCGCTAGTTTTTTCTCCACATCCTGAGCGAGCAGCTCGAGGTCGACAACGGCGCGTTCTGGGATTGCGTGAAGAACCGTGTCCTGCCGGACCGCGGCGGACCGGCCGAGGCACCCAAGAATGCCATCCCCGCCTGCGTCGTCTCCGTCCTGCTCGGCACGTTTCACCTGCCCGAGGAGGAGGTAAAGGCTTCGACGGCCGCCGGGACGCTCGCCCGGACGGGTGAACTCTCGAAACCGCCCCCCCACGACGGCGATGCCGAAGCCGACAAGGTTCAAGAGAACGTCGCCAGACAGCGGTTCTACTCTGCGGGGCGCTTCTAGCGGACCTCAATATCAGGGAGGTACTTCCTGACCACTCGGCCATCCGATGGTTCCGTTTTTCGAGGAACTCCGGGAGTTTATCCCGGTACTCCACGTACTCGGGGTTGATGTCGGTGTCCCGGGACGCTCAAAGTTGTCCGCGGCAGGAAGTATTCAACCGACTCATAATCGGAGTCGGGCGTCAAGAGGTCTTGAAAGTGGAAGAACTCCATGAACCGCTTGAAGTCGCCGAAGAGTTCGAAGAAGTCCTCGTAGACCTTGATGACTTTGGCGAGGGGGCTCCATGGCTCCTCTGCGTAGGCAACAAATACGAATCTGTGCTGCCGGTCGACACGTTCCGGGCCCTAGACACCACCCGCATCTTTGCCGCCACGACCATCAACGCGGACCGAATCGAACGAAGGCTCGTGAAGAACTTCCCGCCGGATTATCTGCTCAACCGCATCGAAGGCGGCAAGTTAACGGCAGTCCGCGGGGCATTCAACGCCACCGAGGTAAAGTGCCGGCAGCTGGTGGTCGACTTGATCAGCCAGTAATCCTGACAGTCGCCGCTTACTTCCGCCCAGCTTTCTTCTTCTTAAGCGCTTCGATCTGCTTGGCCTTCTCTGCAAGCCTTTGTTTGAGCTTGGCCTCCTTCTTGAGGTGCGCTGCCGCAGCTGCGAGTTCTCGCGGGGTCCTGTTTGTCGCACCGGGTGGTCGCCCCATGAGTGTCTCCTTCACAAAGTTAGAAAAACAGTAATTGTAGATATTGTGCCTTAACATCGACGCCCGTGAACGCCAAGCGCGAGTGTCGGGATTTCCGGTCTGTCCGCCCGTGGCACAGCTTCAACTGGGCGCGTCGGCCGGCGATGAGTCGGGACTCCAGGATTGCCTCGGATGCTCTGAGGGGTTCAGCTGAGACGGGGGAGCTTCTGTACGGTTGGTGGCGTACCTTTGGTGAGCGGGTCGATGCCGCCAAGATGGCGCAAGAGCAGTGGCGTGTCGTGGACAAGCGCCGGGCTCTCCGTCATCGTTGACCTGTGACGAAAGAACAAGACTTCCCGGCCAAGGCGGGCGATGCGTTGGCGCCTCTGCACGCAGCCAAGGCCCCGCAGTCTTCGCTCCCGGCTCTGATGCGCGCGGAGCGGGCCTCATCCAAGGACTACACCGCAGAGCTGACACAGTTACTAAGGCCCGCGCGCCTATATACGCGTGAGGAAGTGCTCGAGCGGTCCTCACCAGTACCCAAGGTGTCCGGCATCTACGCGTGGTACTTCGATGAAGTGCCACCTGGCGTAGACGTCCGCAACTGCCACGCCATCCCTGAAGGAGTGATGCTCTACGTCGGCATCGCGCCGAAAGAGCCGCCCCGAAATGGAACACCGCCGAGCACCCAGACGCTTTGGAACCGGATCCGATACCACTACCGCGGCAACGCCTACGGCTCCACACTACGGCTGACGCTGGGCTGCCATCTGGCAGACAACATAGGCATCGCGCTCCGCAGAGTCGGCAGCGGAAGCCGGCTGACGTTTACGCACCACGGCGAACGTCAGATCAGCGAGTGGATGAGCCGGCACGCCCGCGTAACCTGGGTTCAGGCCGATTCGCCCTGGCTCCCCGAGACGCACGCGATCGAGCAGCTGAGCCTGCCGCTCAACCTGCAGGGCAACAGCCACCATCCCCACTACCCGATGCTCAAGGCCCTCCGTGCCGAGCACAGGACAACGGCGCGTGCTCTTCCTATCGCGTGACGCTGGGCGGCCGATCTTCGGTACGGGGCGTTCTTTGTCAATGAGAGGGAGAGCCGGCAAGAGTCGTGCCGGGTTGCGAGGACGCCGCGGTTGCGGTCCAAGTCACATAGGATTCGGACAAGAACCACGAAGAAGAGAGACAGATGGGGCAAAGGCAGTCGGGGAAAGAATGGGCGGCAGAAGAGGAACGGCGACGCTACTGTGAGGAAGAACGACGGGCTCTCCCGTCCGCTGTCACCGAGGGACTTGTTGATGTGCTTGCAGGCAAAGCTAGCCCGGAGGAGCGCGAAGCATTACTAGCCCGAGTGAGCCGTTACAGGGACAGGTCGCGCCGAAGGGCCGATTGGCTCCTTGGGATCTTGGACAGTGCCACTGCTTTGGACATGAAGGCTCTTGAGCAAGCGATGGCGAATTCATCTGCAGCAAGGTACGCCAGCAGCGCTGGATTCAACCGGTTTCACTGGATTCTCGCTGTTTCGGGGAGGGGAACAGATAGGAGTCAGGAAAACGTTCAGAGGTTCGCTGCCGCTTGCGGGGCATGGTTGGCCACCTCCCGAATCATTTGGCAGCTCGTTGACAGAGACAAGGATCTTGCGCGCGGAGTCCAGGTGAACCCGTGGCAGGAAACTCAGAGGAGGATTTGGTCGGTTGATGTTCACTTCCGTTGGGTCTCAGAACTTTTCTGTAGCTCCATGGCTTGCGAGATCGAGAGCAATCGAACCAAGTACAGCGACTTCGAGTTTGTTAGTCAGCGGGCAATCACGGATCTCTTCAAGTGGGTTGAGGCATACGTAAATAGGATGGACCGGCAGGCGGCCGGCGAAGTAGTTGGGCCAGTACCATTGCCTTCCCCGTTCGCCCTCCCACTCGTGGAGGTCTTGGCTGTGAAGGGAGACGAGCATCGATCCAAATCCTTCGAGGAATTGGTGGATACGCTCGAGATTGAGGCCCATCCATTCGTCGAAGTCGGAGGCATCATCGCACCGGTGGCAGTGCGAGAGGCGACATACGGGGTTGAATTTGCACTCCTCAACCTGGCCCGCAGTCTCCTCTCCGATGACAAAGACCGATCGGACCTTTTTGAGAATGCTGTAATACGGGCGCTGAGCCATGTCCTGCCCTCAGGAATTGAGCTTCCGCTTGCTCCTGTCTTTATCCCAATACCCGAGACAAAGAACAAAGGCGAAACGGACTTTATCTTCCGTTCGCCAGTGCATACGTTCATCGGTGAATGCAAAGCAATGGCTGCCGTTCACGCGCCTGGCACCGTCATTCACACTTTCACGGACCAAGTGAGCAAGGCGGCGACACAGCTCAAGCTACGAATGGATGCGGTCAGATGTGGCGGCGGCGTGACAGTTGACGGGTTGACCTGGGCGGCTCCAAGCAGCAATGTTTATGGGATAGCCGTGCCCCTCCATTCCTATGGTGGCGCTGTTTGGAACCACGAGTGTCTTCCTCACGGCGATGTAGATCACCCGGATCTTGCAGTCATCCCATTCCACCAGCTCCTTGTAGTCGCACGGGCGATGGAAGACGCCGATGATCTCGCTGCATACATTCGATTTCGGAGCGCGTTGTTCGACCTCAAGCTGGAGCTTCGGGATGAACTCGATATTCTGGCCGCCTATATTTTCAGCGACGCCGCCAAGATCAAGGCCATGATAGAAGGCGCTCCAGAGCACGGGATGCGGGTCATTCGCGCCCATGGCGTGGAACTTGAGACGGCCGTCAGCGACGTCATGCCGACCTCCGCTCAGGCGTGGCGCCGTCGGCTGACGCGGACACTGACCTAAGGGTGGCTGGGTGGTTCGTCTCCTTTCCCTGGCAGGCGCCAGATGACTGCGCAACCTACCGTGATGGCTTGCGGCAGTTGTGGAGCCCTCCGGCACGTCGTGCTCCTTTACACCACTCGTGGCCACAGACAACGACGTCATACCGTATCGCCCGAAACGCTGCCCTGGAATTTGCTGCCCCGGCCGCCCGGATGGCGTAACTTCGATTAAGGCCGGATGGGAACGCAACGAACAAGGGGGCTCGGTGTGGTGAAGAAAGATCAGATTCTTTGAACGACGAAGTGCCGGGGGAGCGGGATATCTATGCCGTGCTGGACTCAGCCGACTCTGAGCAGCCAGTTTCTGCGCCGGCGGACAGGAATGCTGCCTGGCGCCTGAAAGTGGCGCACACGTTCCATTGCTCGACCGCGCTGGGCGGCTGCGGTACCGAATTGACCTTCGCTATAGGCGACGTCAACATCCCCCATTTCCGGCACCGGTCTGGGGTTACCTGCGCACTGGGGGTCTCCGGGTCCGTCGCCGACCGGTACACCCACCTGGCCATCCAGAACGCCCTGCGCGACTGGATCAACGCGATGCCGGGCTTCACATGCGGGCTGGAAGTTTCTGTAGAGGAAGGGCGCACCGATGTCCTGGCCACCGGACCCAACTTCGAAGCGGCACTGGAGGTTCAGCGGTCGCAGTTGAGCGGCACAGCGAGAAGTGAACGTACCAGCCGCTACCTGACCCGCGCCGCCACGGTGGACTGGCTGTTCGAGTCCACCGGCATCGACGCGTTCAAGACCGAACTCGCCGAACGCGGCTGGAGCCTCAGGATCTGGTGGGGCTGGGTCAAACAGGAATGCCGTATAGGCGTAAGCTACCACGCCGGCGAAGACACTGAACCCGAACTGAAGGCAGCCGGCGGCCCTCTTGAGCAGTGGCGCCTGACCGCAGGCGGGCTCGACTCCGAGCACCTGAGGAAGGCAAAGTATGCGGTCGCCGGCCGGCAGGAGGCCCTGCGGCGCCGAAGAGAGGATGAAGCAGCAGCCGCCGCCGAGGAAGCATCGGACAAGAGACGACGTGACGCGGCCGCGCGCCGTGGCGCCCTGGATGCGGACCTCGCGCTTTACCGCCAGTATGAGGAGCAGTTGAGGACCTTTTCCGCCGATGTCGACAGCAGGTGGCCGGCCAAGTGGCCAGCTCTGAGAGGCAGCCCCAAGCAAGTCCTGTGGGCCGCAGGTCTGCGCGTGAAGATTCTTGGGTTCCTGCACGAAGAACTCGCCAATGACTGGCTGGACGCGGAACGTGGATACCCGATCGCCCAATGGTTGGCAGAACAGGAATCGGCTAAGTATTGGATCGAGCACCTCAGAGACGTCCGGGATACGTTCGATCTGCTGCACGAATACGGGCACCGCTGACAGATTCTATGTAGGGGCAATCTGCCCTGCCTACACCTTCCAAAATTTCCTGACAGCATCTTGCATCGGACGCCCCGGCTTTGTCCGGGTTGACGACGGCACCGGCGGCAGCGTGGGGGGACGGCGTATGCGCGGGACCGCGGTCGGTTGGCTCATCAGACCACCATGACCATGACAGGTTTGGATGGCCCCGGTAGGACGGCTATTTCTGGCCCCACTTCGTGACTCGCCGGGCAGCTTGTGACGGTTATATGTGGCCCCGGCTTCAGCGTTGGATTCGTCAGTGATGGATGCAGCGGAAGGCTGGTCTGGATGGAGTCGAGAGTGGAGTTGTTCGCGCTGATCCGAAGGGAGGCCCGGGTCGAGGGCCTCTCGGTCCGCAAGCTGGCGGCCAGACATAAGGTTCACCGAAGAACGGTGCGGCAGGCTCTGGAATCCGCCTCCCCACCGTCACGCAAACCAAGACAATCGGTGGCCTGGCGGCTGGATCCGTTCAAGGCGGCGATCGATGCGATGCTCGTCGAGGACACGACGGCGCCGCGGAAGCAACGCCATACCGCCCGCAGGATCCTGGCCCGGCTCATCGAGGAACATGGCGCGGAGGAACTGTCGTATTCGACGGTGCGTGACTACCTGCGGGTCCGCCGGGCCCAGATCGATGTGGAGGCTGGCCGCCGTGTGGAGGCATTCGTTCCGCAGGAACATGCACCGGGCGCGGAGGCGGAAGTGGACTTCGGTGAAGTCTGGGTCGTGCTGAACGGCCGAAAACGAAGTGCCACATGGTGGCTGGGGCCGCGTACAACACGACTTGCTGATTGTTCTCTAGATCGGGCCAGGTTTGCGGCCGGTCCGGATTCTCCGCTGTGATACCTGTTCAAGCAGGAGTGTGGGGGGAACGGCATGACATGGCAAGTGATCCGGAGCTGATCATGAGCTCGCTGAGCCGGGCCAGTCGGCGGGGCCTGCTTCGAGGGCGAGTTGTAGGAATCGGTGGGCTTTGTCTCCCGTCATCGCCGCGTCCGGATCCTGGGTATCCGGCGTTGCTGTCTTCGCTGATTCGGCGGTGGGAGCCGGCCTCCGGGTCCAAAGCCAGCACCCCGCCGATGGTCACAGCTGCGCTGGGGTGTGTTGCTTCGCTGCGGCTGCGACAAGCCTCCCGGGGATCTGCGTTTCGCTCCCGCCGCTCTGTTCCAGGGATTCAGTGAACTTTTCGTGGTGTTCGGCTGAGCAGTAGTCGGCGGCCGACGTGGTTTCTGTTTTGAGTCCCTGGTCTTTGAGCCGGCGGCTGAGGTTGCCGGTGACGCGGTTTTCGATTTCGCGGCCGATGTTTTCCATGCGGGCGAAGAGTTCCTTTTCGGTTTGGTCGAGCCGCTGCTCCATGGGCGTCCGTTCGGAGCCTTTGAAGCCGCCCTCGGCCAGACTCTTGGCTTCGTGCGTGTCCCTGGCGGCTTTGACGAACGCGGGATCCTCGAAATGGGAGTCACCGGCGCCATTGATGTTTGCGGTGGTCTCTTTGCGCACCTTGCCGATGAGGAACAAGCGTTCCTGCACGGTGGCGTCGGCTACCGCCACCGCCGTGGGAGTCTTGGCGCTGCGCGCAGTCTGCAATGCCTGGGCCAGTTCGAAATCGTGTAAGGACGCCCAACGGGCATCGCGCACCTAACCGCCCTTAAACCACGTGGAAGCTTCCGAGGTTGCTGCGGAGGACGTCGACGCCGTCTATGACAGCTACTTGAAAAGAATATTCGCCGAGCTCGAGGGACGCGGTGTCTAGTTCAAAACTATTGTCAACAAGAAGTGCTGAGGCCGGCCACCACATATCTTTGCCGGGACTCAGCACGACTAGCGATCGGGTTGGCTCTCCTGTGCCGTCAAGTACTTTCCACTTCATCTGCACCTTGGCACCACGCTCGACACGTATTGCTCCGGCAGGCTCGTCCAACGAGATGGATCCGCCACTGCGCCGAAGCTGCCTCTGCTCCAGGACCCTACCGGTACCCCTACTCACAAACTCAACGCTGGCAGCCTCAGGATGAAAAGGAACGGTAGTAGCGAAGGTCGTGAAGGGAAATGCACCCTTATAGCCACATACGTTCCACCTGAGGGCAAGGCCAAACTCGGCAATGACACGCTGGTTTACGTCCAGATACCGGATGCCATATAGTCCCCTACGGGTGACTAAGTGAGGCTTGCCCTTGGACTGAAGAGCCATCGGGCCAATGAATATTTGGTCGTTCCACGATATGAGACCTGAAACAAACAGTGACTGATGAACGGCCAAACCGGCCGGAAGTGGCACTGGCAAATTCGGGCCCTGAAGGCGATCAATCAGATTTTCATAGTCCGCACGGTCAATCCAACGCTTACGTTCCGGCCAATCATCGACAGCATCGTCCGCGCTGGTGCCGTATGAACGCCCGTGACCCATGAAGCAGTGCGTATCGCAGATTTCTTTGTCTGCTATTGGCGTTATGGATGCGGGTTCATTTGGCTGGTGAACCCAAAAGCCGCTTGCAGGGTTACCGTCCTTGAGCGCGGCGATGTCGTGACTATATTCGTCATAGCCACCCAAAATACCGCAGGGCGCGTCACCCACCACTGGAAAAGTCACGTCGCAGAGGGGGTTGTGTTTTATTCGAGAATCCACACTGAGCTTGAAGGTGTGACCCAGTTCATGAGCTGGCAGCGTGACTCGCGGACCAACTTCGCCCGTTCTGTCTGGGCCCTTTGCAGTGAAGATGACGGCACCAGGTGCGAACTCACCCAGTGATACCCCCCATACGCCATCCCACCGGCCGCCGAATCTGTCGAACCAGTCATGGGAGGGGAGAACTCCCATGATCGTCGGGCTCCCGAGGATGTCCAGTTCCACAGCAGAAATCAAGTTCAACTCGTAGACAAGAACAACCGGAGTCAACATGTATGGATCCAGCCACGGTATGAGGCCCGTCAACACCGCTACCCAGTCATATACAGCGGTGGCGGGGGGCGTAATTGGAATGGGGTTGACCATGTTCTCGGTGTGTGCCACCGGATACGTCGCCTGAATGAAAGCCCCACCTAGTTCTACAATGTCGCTGAAACTGTCGTCGTCAACCGAGTTCCCTATGTCGAACCCCGCTCCTACCTTGACCCACATCAATCGCAGGTCCCCTGTTTCCACAACATGGACAGGAGTATATGGCTTTACAATTTCGTCATTTCGCCTTCGGCAGTCACTGACAGGAAGCTTGGAGCTGAACGGGTCATCAACGCGCCCTTCAACGTATAGGTCATAACTCTTCGAATCATTGGGTGCCGGAAGAAGTATCGGATTTTCCCGGCGGAAATATTCCTTCTTGAGCTCACCAGGTTCCAGAGCTATCGGGAAGTGGTCAAGAATATTCACGCCTTGTCCGGAAATATGAACATCTAGCACCGTCTCCACTTTGGAAGCCGAGTTGTTGGCCACCCGTGCCATGATGATGGCCGGTTTTCCAGCGATCAGACGTGACGGCTGATGTATCACTTGGACGAGACCGAGTTCCACCAGCGCCACATCGTCTTCAGTCTCCGGTGACCCGTCAACCATTTCCACGGTGAAGCGTATTCGGCCGCCTGAGGAGCCGGATCCAGCTGATTCAATAACGGTTTGCGTCGACGCATTGAGATCTCCACCAAGACGAAGCGAACACGTATTGAAGCGCAGGTCCAAGTCAGGCTTGTTGAGGGCAGCGTTTATATCTACAGCATCGTCGTCGCCTGTGATGAGTGAATCTGCCTCGCGGACCGAGATACGAATAGGGACTGGATTACTCGTGATGTCGGCGACAAAGGTGCCATCTTGAGGGTCCCAAAAGGGGTTGTCGTTGTCGGTTAACTGCGGCAAATCGAAAGCGGTGCCTTCTATCGTTACCTTTCCGTAGACATCGGCGCGATTGTTGTAGAAGGGGACAAAATCATCGTCGCCCTCCATGTCGGAATTGAGTCTCACGCCGTGGATTACCACCTTCACCGCGCGCCGCGGGATACTCCCGCCGGGTCGGCTTGAGGGGCAAGGTGCAAAGGAGGTCATTTTCAGCCTTCGAAAACGGAGTAGAGATGTATTGAAACCCCGGCGATACGGGAACAAATAAACTCAGCTGTGCCATTGGGATAAATAGCCGGCGCACCTGCGACCTACATGACGTGGATGTTACGACTGACAGTCAGATTCGTCAATGACCCGTTGACTCATCGAAGATGGGCTAGGTGGCTGGACCTGGCGTTGGCGGGATGCAAGCTCATAAAGGGGGGGAATGTATTATGGAATAGTTCCCCGGGACGTCGCTCTAGGTGTGGTGGAGACGTTCCCTTCGCGCCATCTGCGCCAGCGCAGCCATGATCGTGAAGCATGGACCCCATCGGGGTTGAGATGTTGACGTCGCCGCCGCCGAGGTTCAGCACGCGAAGACCCGCGCCGCGGTCGCGCAGCTCCTGGGCGAAGCCGAGCATGTTCTGTGTCGATCGGCCGAGCCGATCCAAGGCCGTGATGACGAGCGTGTCCCCGGCCTCGAGCGCATCAGGCGCGAGATCGAACTGCGGACGGGATGCTCGTGCCCCGGAGACGCCGTGGTCGACGTACAAGTCGTCGCGGCGCACGCATCGTTTCTTTCTCCACGTCTTGACTGCAGTCTGCAGTAAGAGGAAGTTGAATGCATGAACGACCGCAGAGTTCCAGGTCTCAATCGTCAACACAAGATTGCCTATCGATGCGTCGTCCCATCTTGCCCCGAGAGGCAAGAGGCGCCTGAGGGCAATCCTCCAGAATGCCCGGTTCACGTAGGTCGAATGGTGCCAGCGAAGCCTTAGGACACCGAACGTTGTGCGCTAAATCTTGTCGATTAGTCTGAGAACTGTGCAGTAGCCGCTGGCGCTCGTAATCGCCGCGCTGTAGCAAACGCACGCTAGCGCCAGAAATCCTATGACTAGTAGTCCTGTTTGCCAGAACTGTATTTTGCTGTCAAACAGTATAAGGACGGTTGCCACACTGAGAATTGCTGCCACAAAGACGAGGATGCAGTACATTTCCAAGCGGTCCCGGAACTCATCATGTTGTGAGCGAAGGCCGAAAGACATAGAGGCCCATCTGCTTAGGACGAACCCTTCAAGGTCTCCGTTCGTATTCTCAAGGGTGTCTTCAGTAGCCCTGAGTCTGTTGCCGAGAGCGGTCGGCAGGATGCGGGAGTTTTGAGGGTAAGGAGGTGCGGCACCTTGCAGCTGGTCAAGTTTTAAGATTTGCCAGGGGAGGCAGTAATCTTCCCAGCTCATCGCTTCCATATCGAGTGCTTCAGCTTCGGTTAGAGGTATGCTGGGCGGCTGTTCGTAAAGCTTTGCCTCAAGCGCGCAGACGATGGTCGCGGAAATCCCTCGAGAGAGCATCTCTTCCCTGGCAGTCGCAAAGGCACGACGTTCGAGCCTCGTCTTGGCGGCCTTCAGACTTACCTTCTTTCTTGCGTGGCGTTTAGTCATTAGTGAAGCAAAAACGTTTGAGAGCCAGCCCCTGCTCCAATAGCCCTCAAGGGTGCGTATCGCAGAAAAAGAAAAAGCCTGAGTGACCATTGTCGCTATTACTAGAAGCGGAAGCATCACCACCAGCAACTGGAAGGGCTCAGCGCCAAGCTGTGCAACGGCCAAGGGGAGGTCAATTGCCTCCTTCGACCGAAACTGAAACAACACCGCCAAACCGGCCGTAAGCAGTGCGGCCGGCAACCATGACGTCGAACTGAGCTGATCCAGTACTTTTGCCGCCAAGGCGGATAGGCCCTCTTTTGGAGGAGAAGGCTTTTCGGCGTTCTCTGGAGGGAGAGGACCGGGCACAGCAGTGTAGCGAATAAACACAGGGCGGCGGGAACGCCCCCGGCTCGCTGAGCGTGATGACATGTCTCAGCTTGACGTTCAAACCCCCGGTACTTGGCGAGGCGCGCCGACTGGGGCCTGTGTGGCCGGGCTCCCACACCTTGAACGACGCCGCGCAAGGCATGTTGGATGCCTGGCCTGGAACGGCTCTCAATGGCCAATAGTTAGTGCCCACTGCCGCTGGACTTCGAGCAAAAGGTGCAGTCGCGTCGGAGCTTGTGCTTCGATAGCTTGAAAGAAGGTCCGCCATCAGTTGCCTGCCGCCAGCCAGTCGAGCACCTCTTGGCCGGGGAAAGGCGGACGTTGCGGTCGGCTCCGTTAAGTCTTTAATGGTCCGTGCTCACTTCCTGGTTGGCCGGCCAGCCGGTTGGTCATGCTGGTTGCTGTTCGTTTCTCCATGAGACGTTCGGAAAGGAGGAGCCCGCCACCATGTTGTTCGTCGATTTCCTGCACGAGGGCCGCCCCGTAGTTCGGTGCTTACTCGGGGCCGGTCCGGTTCCGGAGGCCTACGCTTCATATCGGAGTGATATCGCGCCCCGCCTGGACGGCAGTCTAGGCAGCCTGGTTGGGGCGCCTAAGTGGGCAAGAAAGAGGGTGTGCACATTGTGCACACCCTGGGCTTCGGATCGGGTCGTACTGGTGCCGGACTGGGCCGGATTGCGGAGGTTTGCGGGGAAGTGGCGGATTTGCAGGGACTGGAGTCCGGTTCGAGTCCCACCTCGGGCACAGCGTTTCCGCAGGTCAGGGGCTTTTTGGTGCTTTTTTCGTGTGGACAGTGTCCACACTCTCGCCTCTGATCTGATGTTCCGGGTGTGTGGGGTCCCGGAAAGCGGCCTATTCGGTTGTGTGGGGGAGCGGCTGCCTACGGCGGGCCGGGTACCGCCCTGCGGGGCCTCGTCTGGGTGTTCATCCTCGTTCGTCCTTCCGTCGGGTTTTCGCGTTCACTTCTTCATGGTGGCTAGTGCCNGTGGCTAGTGCCGGGCAAAGTCAAGCAGTCGGAGCAACGCCGGGGGTTTAGGCTGCGTGCAGCAGCTGGTTCAGCCGGTTGGCTGGGGTCTCGAGGTTGAGGGTGGGCCGGGGCCGGCGGTTGAGTTTCGCGGCTACCCGGCGGAGATCATCCGGGGTGTGGATGGAAAGGTCCGATCCTTTCTCGAACCAGAACCGCAGGAGCCGGTTGGACGCTCCTATGTTTGTCAACCGTGTTCAGGCGCCGAGGATTTGGCCGTGGACTCCATAACGCGGTAAAGGTGCCG
>NZ_JBVAYX010000043.1:0-21099 GCF_055412825.1 Pseudarthrobacter linnaei | reverse complement strand
CCCGTCGACGGAGGCGGAGTGCTGGTCCCCGTCGACGGAGGCGGAGTGCTGGTCCCCGTCGACGGAGGCGGAGTGCTGGTCCCCGTCGACGTGCCCGGCGTCGACGTTGTCCCGCTCGGGGACCCGCCCGGCGGCTGGCTGGGTTCGGGCGTTGGCGTGTCCGAGCGCGTCTTGGTCGGCGACAGCCCGTCCCAGATGGACGGTGTGGGGGCGGGGGAAGAGGAGTACGGTGTTACCGCCAGCGCTGCGGCGGGTACTTCCAGGGAGCCGCCAGCAACTACGTGCGCCCTCTCTTCAGACACCGGGATCGCCCAGCCAAGTGAGGTGTTGGAGGACTTGCCGGCATCGGGCGCGTAGCTGGACATCTCGAGGGCGCCGAGTTGGTCCGTCTGCACAATCGGGAGAAGGATCCAGTCGTGCGGATTCTTGTGCGAGCCGTTCAGGATGGTCTCGAAATGCAGGTGGCAGCCGGTGGAGGATCCGGTCGTCCCCACCCGGGCAATGACCTCACCAACCCGCACCGAGTCGCCCTTCTTGACGGCGATCGCCTCAAGATGGTTGTAGGTGGTGATGAGCCCGTTGCCGTGGTCGATTTCCACGCGGTTTCCGCCGCCCCAAGGGTGCCAACCGACAGCCCGCACGACGCCGGCGTCGGCCGAGTAGACACGGGTGCCGCACGCCGCGGCAAAGTCCTGGCCCCAGTGAAATTCCCCGGATGACCCCGTAATGGGGCTCGTGCGCAGCCCGAAGGACGAGGACTCCCGAAGTGATTCGAGTGGGGCCATGAGGAAGCCTTCGGCGGGCCGTTTCAGTCCTGCGGACGCCACATTGAGTTCCCCGGGGACGCCGTCCTTGGAAGTTGTCTCGACCGTTGAACGGGTGTAGGCGACGAGCGCCAGGGCATCCGCGGTGAAGTCCGCCGACGCCAGGGCGTCAGCGGTTGGAACGGTGCGGGCACCAGCTGTGCCCGGGGTGTCCGGATCCAGCGTGCCCGGTCCCACCACGCCGTAGGCCAGTGAAGGGGACGGGACGACGGCGGTGCCGCTGCCCGACAGGCCCTGGACCCCGAAAGTCAGGACCGCCAAGGAGAGGCAGAATCCCCCGGATAAACAGCGCACGGCAATGATGCGCGCTCTGACTGCCTGCTCACTCGATGAGTTTCCCCAGTGCTTTCCCACAATGTGACTCCCGCATCCTGTTCGTCAGTCCCCAGTTTTGCGGACTCACGCTCTTATGGGACCACAATCACGGGGACCTGGGAACCGTAAAAGCTACCCCTTTCCAACTACAGGTGGTGGACCAGTAGTACTCGTGATCCGGGCAAGTACTGGGCTCCGCGGCGGTGGGTGAGAATGGAGTATGCGCAACCTCCTCAGGGAATGGCAGTCCGAACTCAGGCAGACGTTCACCGGGACCCGGGACGCCGTGCCGGACTGGGTCCCGCGACTGGCGGAAGGCGACGACCCCGGCTTCCACTTGCCAGGATCCGCGGTCTGGGCCGTTCATGGGGACATGCCGACGATCGTGGCGGGAATTCGCGCCCTGCTCATGCAGGCGCTGCATCCCGGTGCGCTGGCCGGCGTTCACGACCACTCCCGCTTCCGCGAGGACCCCCTGGGCCGGCTTGCCGGAACGATCCGCTGGATCTTTACAGTGACCTACGGCTCAACCGCCGCGGCCCGGGCAGCCTCCGACTGGGTGTTGCGCCTCCATGGGTCGGTGCGCGGGGACTACGTGGACGGACATGGCGTCTCTCGGAGGTACGCGGCCAATGATCCGGAGCTGCTTCGCTGGGTGCACATTGCCTTCACCGACGCCTTCCTCTCGGCGCATAAGATCTGGGGCAGGCCGATTCCCGGTGGCCCCGACGCGTACGTGCGTGAGTGGGCGCAGGCCGGCCAGCTCATGGGAGTGGAGTCCCCGCCACTCAACGAGGCGGAAATGCGCCGGCAGCTGGACCAGTGGCACGACGCCGGCGACCTCCGTTTCGACGAGAGGGTCGCCGAGACTGTGGCGTTCATCCGCAATCCGCCGCTCCATCCAGTGCTCAGACCAGGCTACCGGGTGCTGTTCGCAGCGGCCGTGGCAAGTCTGGAGCCCAAATACCGCGATCTGTTGGGCCTGCGGACCGCGCGGCTGGGCCCCATCCCGTTGCCGGTGCGCCTGGCGACCAAGGTGGCGCTCGGGGTCATCCATCTTGCCCTGGGTCGGGTGGGTCCCAGCGAACAGGCCGCCCGTGCCCGCCTCCGCCGGCTGGGCCCCCTGTCCTGAGGCCGGACCGGACCGGGCTACCGGCCAAAATGTCTCTAGGTTTGGGCCGCTGGCCCGGGACCCGGGCTCCTGCGCCGGGAACGCGCGGGGGGATTCCGTCGGACGCAAAAAGGCCCCGGTCCAAGGGACCGGGGCCAACCGCGGAGAATGGGGGATTTGAACCCCCGAGGGCGTTAACCCAACACGCGTTCCAGGCGTGCGCCATAGGCCGCTAGGCGAATTCTCCAGTAGCTTCTGAATCAAAAGCAGATACTAGACTACCTGAACTTCCCGGCATCGCCCAATTGACCTCTCGAGCCCCCGCCCCGCGGGACATGCCCCACGCTTCGCGCAGCCACTGGACATAAGCCCGGGATGCCCAGTCGGGGCCGCGAAGAGTGGGCATGTCCACCCGCGCACTCCCCCGCCCCGCGGGACATGCCCCACGCTTCGCGCAGCCACTGGACATAGGACCAGGATGCCCAGCCGGGGGTCCCGGAAAATGGGCATGTCCCGCGGATTATCCGGGTGCCAGGAACGCGATTCGGGGCACACGCAAACGTCGGGTAAACTTGCTGACGGCCCCTCATGTGGCGTCATCCTGTTGAACTCCCCCAGGACCGGAAGGTAGCAAGGGTAAATGGGCTCTGGCGGGTGCATGGGGGGTCTTTTATGTCTGCGCCGATTGGTAGGGTTTATCTGTGACCGTTACAACCGCCCTTTACCGCAGATACCGCCCAGATTCGTTCGCGGACGTTATCGGGCAGGAACACGTCACCGAGCCGCTGATGACGGCTCTGCGCAAGAACCGCGTCAACCACGCCTACCTCTTCTCGGGCCCCCGTGGCTGCGGAAAAACCACCTCCGCGCGCATCCTGGCCCGTTGCCTTAACTGCGCCGAGGGCCCCACCGACACCCCGTGCGGCAAGTGCCCCAGCTGCGTTGAACTCGCCCGCGGCGGTTCCGGATCACTCGACGTCATAGAAATCGACGCTGCCAGCCACGGTGGCGTCGACGATGCCCGTGACCTGCGCGAACGGGCCACGTACGCCCCCGTCCGCGACCGCTACAAGATCTTCATCATCGACGAGGCCCATATGGTCACCTCCGCCGGCTTCAACGCCCTGCTCAAGATCGTCGAAGAGCCGCCGGAACACATCAAGTTCATCTTCGCCACCACGGAGCCGGACAAGGTCATCGGCACTATCCGCTCCCGCACGCACCATTACCCGTTCCGGCTCGTACCGCCGGAACCGCTCATGGCGTACCTCGAACTGCTCTGCACACAGGAGAACGTCCCCGTGGCGCCCGGCGTGCTCTCGCTCGTCATCCGCGCCGGCGGCGGTTCTGTGCGGGACTCGCTCTCCGTCCTGGACCAGCTCATGGCGGGTGCCGGCCCCCACGGCCTGGACTACGAACTCGCCGTCGCACTGCTCGGCTACACCCACGCTTCCCTGCTCGACGACGTCGTCGAGGCCGTCGCAGCCTCCGACGCCGCCACCGTGTTCCGGGCCGTGGACCGTGTCATCCAGACCGGGCATGACCCCCGCCGTTTTGTGGAGGACCTACTCGAGCGCTTCCGCGACCTCATCATTGTCCAGGCCATGCCGGAGAGCGCCCAGTCGATCCTCCGCGGCATGCCCGCGGACCAGATCGCGCGTTTGCAGAATCAGGCCCACAATCTGGGCGCGGCCGAGCTGTCGCGCGCCGCGGATGTCACCAACACGGCCCTCACCGAAATGACCGGCGCCACGTCGCCGCGACTCCACCTGGAGCTGCTCTGCGCCCGCATCCTGCTGCCGTCCTCCGAGCAGACCGAGCGCGGCATTGCCGCCCGGATCGACAGGGTGGAACGCCGCCTGAATTACGCCGGCAACGACGTCGGGGCTCCCGCCGCGGCGCCGACCGCGACCGCTGTCCCGGCCACAGCCGCTGCCGCCGTATCGGCCCCGGCCCCGCTAGCTCCGGTTCCCGCCGCTGCAGCTCCGGCCGCCGCGGTCCCTGCAGCCCCGGCTGCCCCGGTATCCGCCGGGCGGGAAGCCGAACCAGCCAGGGAAACACTCACCCCGCCGCGCGTCAGCACCGGCGACTGGCCGGTCGACGAGTCCGCCGCCGTCGACCGTGCGGAGCCCGGACGGGCCCCGGCGCCCCAGATGTCCGCGCCGGTGCGGCCGGCGGCCGCGGCTCCCGCGGCCCGGGTCCAGTCCAGCTCGGCCCCGGCCGTACCAGCCCCATCCGCACCAGCCCAGAGCCAGCCCGCCCCCACGGCTCCCTCAGCCCCGCGCGCGGCGGCCACCGGATCCGGGCCCGACGTCGAAGTCCTCCGCCGCGCCTGGCCGGAGATCCTGCAGACGCTGACCAAGATCAAGCGGAGCACGTGGGCCCTGGTCGAGCCGAATGCCCAGGTAGGCCACTTCGAAGACCATGTCCTGACGCTCGCCTTCACCACCTCGGGTCTGGCCGGCGCGTTCGGCCGCGCGGATCACTCCGAGAACCTGCGGCAGGCGATCCACAAGACCATCGGCATCGAATGCCAGATCAATGCAGTGGCCAGCGGAAGCAACAGCGCAGCGAGCTCTGAGCCAGACCCAAAAGCACCCGCTAGCCCGGACGTTCCGGCCAAGTCCACCGACGCGGACTGGGGCCTGACGCCGGCCGCCGACCCGCCTCCCCCCGGATCAGCAGAGGGCGTCCCGGCCGGGTCCGAGCCTGCGCGTGCTGCAGAGACAGCTGCAACTGGTCCCGACACACCGGCCGGTCCGTCCCAGCCACCTGTCACTCGGGCGACTCCGGCCCAGGCACCCGCCTCTGCACCCACCGCGCCTGCCTCGGCGCCGACGCACGTTCCGACATCTGTTGCCCCCGAGGAACCGCCGTCCGCTGCGCCGGCAGCCGCGGCCGCAGGCGAGCCGGTCTCCCCCTCGGAGGCCGCCGGATCCTACGCCTACCCCGACGATGACTGGGGCCCGCCGCGGGACGAGGACGCTCCGCCGCTGGATGAGGAACCGCCCATGGACTGGGACCCCGCGGCCCCGATGGTGGCGCGTGCCACCCAGCCGGCCGCCGCCCAGCCGTCCGCCGCGCCTGCCCGCAAAAGGGCAGCTTCGTCGACGCGCTCTGCCGCTGCTGCCGCGACCCCCTCTGCCGTCACTCCGGCACCGCAGGCCCCGGACACCGCCAACGACCCGTGGGCCCGCGCCGTCGAGCAGGCCCCCGGAATCTGGTCGGTCGGCTCGGACTCCAACGTCGGTAGCTACGCGACCGAGAAGCCTGTGGCCCCCGAGCCGGAACCGGAACCGGAACCGCCGCACTACGAGCCTGCGGCGGCCCAGGCCCCCCACTACGCCGCAGCTGTGTCGGCTACCGCCGCGTATGACCCAGTCGGATCCTCGCCCAGCGGGTGGGGAGACTCCGCGGAGCTGGTGGCGGTGGGCGCCCCATCCATTCCAGCCTCAGCAACCGCGGCGCCGGCGGCCGCGCCCGCTCCGCCAACCGCGTCACTGGCTGCGGCCACCGCATCCCCGTCGGCGCCACATTCGACGGGCCGGCAGAGCCTCTATCAACGGCTCTCCAACAGCCCGGAAGCCGAAGCCGGCCGCGCCAAAGCCCCGGCCCGGGCCTCGGCCGCCACGACCACCTATGTCCAGGACATCCCCAGCGCGGATGACGAAACGATCGAGGAATCGGGCGTCTTCGGACGGGCCGCCGTCGAGCGCATCCTGGGCGGAAAACTTGTTGAAGAGCGGTCACTGGACGGAAGCCCGCTGCCGCCGCGCTCCTAGCCGCACCGCCGGGACCATGACCCGTCACCACCCAAACGAACGAGGACACAGTGTACGAAGGTGCAGTTCAAGAGCTGATCGACGAGCTCGGACGCCTTCCCGGAGTCGGGCCCAAGTCCGCCCAGCGGCTGGCCTTCCACATCCTCGAGGCCGACCCGCAGGACATGAAACGACTTGTCGACGCCATCACGAGCGTCAAGGAGCGCGTCAAATTCTGCACCGTGTGCGGCAACGTCACGGAACAGGAACTGTGCAACATCTGCCGCGACCCTCGCCGTGATCCCTCGATCATCTGCGTTGTCGAGGAATCCAAGGACGTTCTCGCGGTGGAGCGCACACGCTCCTTCCGGGGCCGGTATCACGTGCTGGGCGGGGCGATCAACCCCATTGCTGGCATCGGTCCCGAGCAGCTCCGGATCCGGGAACTCCTCACCCGTCTCAACGACGGCGCCATCCAGGAAATCATCATCGCTACCGACCCCAACCTGGAGGGCGAGGCCACAGCGACCTACCTTGCGCGGATGCTCAAATCGATTGGCATCGCCGTGACCCGGCTGGCCTCGGGCCTGCCCGTGGGCGGTGACCTCGAATACGCCGACGAGGTCACCCTCGGCCGCGCCTTCGAGGGCCGCCGCAACGCCCTGAGCTGATCGGAGTCCGGCCGAGCACTTCGGCGACTGCCGCCGTCGCCCTTCCACCCCTTGGGCGGACATGCCCAGCGCCCGCGCCCACGGACGGACATGGTCCCAATATGCCCATCCCCCGGCCCGGGCGTAGGGCATGTCCGCCCAAGGGGGGAGCACATGCGCATCGCTTGGCCGCAGCGGAGGGCATGTCCGGCGGAACGGATGCAGGCCTGTCTGGCATGCGGTCACAATTCAGCAACCAGGGGCTCCCGGCGATAAACTGGGCTGAGAAGTTACGCCGTCGCGCCGTTTGGTTGCTTGGCCCAGACCCGATAATCCAGTGAGGGTGCGCGCATGAGTTTGCCCACTACCGAAGTCCACTCCGGACCGCAGCCACAGGAACTGCCCGCTGCGGCCGCCACGACGAAGCACCTCGTGGTGAAGAAGTTCGGCGGTTCCTCCGTGGCGGACGCCGAGGGCATCAAGCGCGTGGCCCGCCGGATCGTGGATGCCCAGAACGCCGGCGACGAAGTGGTCGTGGTTGTCTCCGCCATGGGCGACACCACCGATGAGCTCCTCGATCTCGCGGCCCAGGTCACCGACTCCGCCCCGGCCCGGGAAATGGACATGCTCCTTTCGGCCGGGGAACGCATCTCGATGGCACTGCTTGCCATGGCCATCAACAAGTTCGGCGCGTCCGCCCAGTCCTTCACCGGCTCCCAGGCCGGGATGATCACCGATGGCATCCACGGCAAGGCCCGGATCATCGACGTCGACCCGCACCGCATCAGGACCGCCCTGGACAAGGGCCACATTGCGATCGTCGCGGGCTTCCAGGGCATGAGCCGCACCACGAACGAAATCACCACTCTGGGCCGCGGGGGCTCGGACACGACGGCGGTGGCGCTGGCCGCCGCCCTCGACGCAGACGTGTGCGAGATCTTCACCGACGTCGACGGGATCTACACCGCCGATCCGCGCGTCGTGGCGTCTGCCCGCAAGATCGACCGGATCTCCAGCGAGGAAATGCTGGAACTGGCGGCGTCCGGCGCCAAGATCCTGCACCTGCGCTGCGTCGAGTACGCCCGCCGTTTCGGCGTCCCGCTGCATGTCCGTTCTTCATTCAGCCAGAACGAAGGCACCTGGGTCATGCCCAGCGCCGACGACAAAATCACAACCCAAGAGGGAGTTGCCTTGGAGCAGCCAATCATCTCCGGTGTTGCACACGACCGTTCCGAAGCCAAGGTCACGGTTGTCGGGGTTCCCGATATCCCGGGCAAGGCTGCGGCGATCTTCCAGGTCATCGCCGACGCGCACTCGAACATCGACATGATCGTCCAGAACGTCTCCACCCACGGCACGGGCCGGACCGATATCTCCTTCACGCTGCCGATCGTCGAGGGCGCCGACGCCCTGGCGGCCCTGCACGCCGCGCAGGACCGGATCGGTTTCGAGAGCATCGAGTACAACGAGAAGATCGGCAAGCTGTCGCTGATCGGCGCCGGCATGCGTTCCCACCCGGGCGTCTCGGCACGGTTCTTTGCGGCGCTGTCCGAGGCCGGGATCAACATCAACATGATCTCCACCTCGGAAATCCGGATTTCCGTCGTCACGCACGCGGACCTGCTCGACGACGCCGTGCGCGTCATCCACAGGGCCTTCGATTTGGACAGCGATGCTGAGGCGACGGTGCACGGCGGTACCGGCCGCTGAGCCAACCGCCGGGGGTCAGCCCGGGAACTAACTAACGAAGGGAGCGGCGACTGCCGCTCCCTTCGTTATGCCCTCACGGGCGCTGCTCAGACTTCCTCTTTCGGGAGGTCTTCCTTTCGGACAGCGTAGTGATGTCCGTGTGCGTCGGTCTCCACCTCAAAACCGGCGAGCTCCGCCTCGGAGGCCGTCTCGAAGTCGTCATGCCTGTGAACGACCGGAGCGGAGTAATCCCCCCGTGAGGCAGCGCCGAAAAGGAAGCGTACCCATGAAGACGGGTGCAGGTGCTGCCTCAGGGCAGCCTTCCTCAGTGGAAGTGCCACAATTCCCACCCCCTCTCCCGTGTCCGGGCCACGGGGAACGGCCGTGGCTAAGTGCTGGTGCCAGTGACCCTATTTTACGCCCGACACCGGCGAAAAGGGATGGGTGCCGAGGCCCGGAAAGGCAGCGGGGACCAGCCCGGCAACTCCGCGGGGCTCCCCCGGAACGCACGGCCGGAGGCGCACCACCGGCAGCGGCTTCGGCTTACCGCAGCGACTTGTCCCCGGGGTTGCGCGGCACGACGTAGGTGCTGCCGTCGGGGCGGTGGAGGGTCTCCCACTGCTGGGTTTCGGCTTCGCGCCGGGCCAGCAGCTCACGGTTCTGCTCAGTCATCTCGTCTCCCAGGGCGCTGCGGTTGGCAGGTCCGAAAATCATCCGGAGTTTGCCCGTAGCGCGCATGAACCTCTGCGAGGCGTTTTCGGCTTTATCCTTGGCCATCACTATCCACTCCTAAGAACGAGACGTTCCTTTCAGTGTACGCTAATGATTAGTGCACTAACTACTTGAGGAGGGCCCTTGTGGCGGATGCGACGGACGGAACCCAGGACGACCTCCTGCTGGAGCACCAGCTCTGCTTCGCGCTCACGGTGGCCTCCCGCAGCGTCGTCGGCGCGTACAAGCCGGTACTGGACGGACTGGGGCTGACCCATCCCCAGTACCTGGTGATGCTGTGCCTCTGGGAGTCCAGCCCACGCTCCGTGCGCGACATCAGCGAGGCCCTCGTGCAGGAGCCGGCAACAATCTCGCCCCTGCTGCGCCGTCTGGAAGCGGCCGGCCTCATCACGCGCCAGCGGGTTCCGGGCGACGAACGGACCCTTGCCGTGGGACTGACCCCGCAAGGAGCCGCGCTGCGGCAGCAGGCCACCGCCGTGCCCGGCACCATGATGGACCGGCTGAGCCTGACCCGTGAACAGGTCGGCCAACTGCACGGCTCCATGATGGACCTGATTGCGGCCACGAAGCCTGCTCCCAACGGCCCGCCCCGGCGGTAGACTGTGCACAACACAGGAGGACTGCTGATGCGCAAGCAACTGATCCACGCGGCGCTCGTTCTGATGGCGGTAGCCGGCCTGGCCGCCTGCACGCCGGGCGGGCAAGCCCCGTCGCCGTCGGCCACGGCCCCCGGGCAGACAGGCGGGACAAGCCCGTCCGAGACGGCCACCCCCTCGCCGGACACCGAAACAAAGACCCCTGCCCCCTCGCCGTCAGCCGCGCCTGTGACCTCGGGGCCCGGGCAGGGCAACGCCGAACTGGCAATCATGGTCAAGCCCTCCGCGACGGGCACGCCCGCGAACTTCACCCTCGTCTGCCTGGACGGGGTACCGGCCGCCGAGAGCCAGCATCCCGACGCTGCCGCGGCCTGCCTGGCCGTAAAGAACAATGCGGCGCTGCTCAGCCCCGCGCCCCGGCCAACGGACCAGGCCTGCACCATGCAGTACGGCGGACCGCAGGAGGCCACAGTCACGGGTGTGGTGGACGGCCAGCCGGTCGAAACGGTCTTCACGCTGCGCGACGGCTGCGAGATCGCGGCCTGGAATGCCGCCAAGGATATCCTTGGCTCCACCGGCGGGGCTGTCTAAGCTGCACTGCCTCCCGCAGGGAGCCTGGCTGGAGCGCCAGGCCGCCTATCAGACGCGCGTCCGCCGCTATGCGGATCCCTACCTCGCCCGACGGTCCGCCGGCCGGAAGCACCCGGTCGAGGACTTCCTCTTCACCTACTACACCCAGAAGCCTGGCCAGCTGCTGCGCTGGCACCCGGGCGCCGGCGTCGTCCTCTCCGGCTCCGCCGCGGCGGAACGCACCGGTTGGAAGTACTACCGCACGCCCGACGACGGCGAACTCGCCGCCGCCGGCCTGCCGCCGGGCAGCGCGGCCGTCACGGTCGACGTCGAGGCGTTTGTCCGGGACCGGCGTGACGCGCTGCAGTTCGCCGGGATCATCCTGGCCGGGACGGCGGCGCGGCCGGCGCAGTTCGGCTGCTTCGGGCTGCATGAGTGGGCGATGGTCTACCGGCAGGACAAATTCGAGCTGCGGCACGAGTACCTTCAGCTGCGGCTTGGTTCGGAACGGACGGACGAGGTGGTGGAGGAGAACCGGATCCGCTGCTCGCATTTTGACGCCTTCCGCTTCTACACCCCGGACGCCGTGCCGCTGAACAGCCTGGCGCCGAGCCGGGAGAACCAGCGGAGCATGGAACAGCCCGGGTGCCTGCACGCCAACATGGACCTGTACAAGTGGGCCTACAAACTCGCGCCGCTGCTGCCCAGCGAGCTGGTGATGGACTGCTTCGAACTCTCCTGGCGGATCAGGGCCATGGACATGCAGGCGTCGCCCTATGACTTGTTGGAGTGGGGGTATCCCGCCATTCTGATCGAAACAGCCGAAGGCAAAGCCGAGTACGTTCAATACCAGCGGGCCTTTTCCGCCGAATCGCAGGAACTGCGGCACCGGCTGCTGCGGGAGCTCACGCCTCTGCTCCCGTCCATGGGTTCCGGCCCTGCCCCTGAAAGTATGGAAGGACAGCAATGACCGCCACCCCTGACAGTCATACCCGCCACGAGATCCATCTCACCATCCGCCTCACCGAGGCCCCCGGCGCGCCGGAACACGTGTTCCGGCTGGAGGCAAGCGGCGGGGCCCTCGCCGAAGGCTGCACCCTGCCGGATTCTGCCGCCGCCCTTGCGGCTGTATCCCAGCACGGGCAGGACATTTTCTTCCCCAAGCCGGGCCCGCCGAAGCTGTGCACCCAGCAGTACGGCGGCCCACAGGTGGCCGTGGTGACGGGCTGGTTCCTGGGCCGTGAAGTCAACAGCGCGTTCAGCCGCACCGACGGCTGCGAGATCGCCCGCTGGCGCGCCATGGCGCCTCTGTTGGGCGGCCTGGCGGGTTCCACCGGCGCGATCTGAGTCGCTTCCGCTGAGCATTAGTCCTGCGGCAACTTCACCTGCAGCCTGATCGGCAACGGCAACGGCAACTTAAAGGCCAATGGCCGGCGTTGATCCGCCGGCCATTGGCCTTTGCTGTCGGGGTTGGAACTGTTCCTAGATGGCGTTGTTGGGACCGGCAAGCTCCTCGTTCTGGATCTTGCCCTTCTCCTTCTTCACCTTCTTGCCCTTTTCCTTCTTTTCTTTCTTGTCCTTCTTGCCGTCGTCGCCGCTGTCCCCGGGACCGTCGTTGCTGTCCTGGTCCTCGGACGTCGGCGGAACCACAACTGCGCCGGACGGGGTGACCAGCACGCTGACGAAAGTCGGTTCACTGGCACCGGCGAAGGTCACCCGGCCGATGTACGAGCCAACCGCCAGACCTTTCCAGTTCATCGTGACAACGCCGGACGTGCCGTTGGCGAGCCGCAGCGGGTTGGGCGTCAGGGTCGCATTGCCGACGTTGGCGCCGAGGATCGCCGCATCCACGCTTGCCTTGGTGGCCTGTTTTTTCGGGCTGTCGTACAGGTGCACGAAGATCCGGTAGGTTCCTGGAGCCGGGTTGGGGATTGAGAGCGACTCGCTTG
This sequence comes from Pseudarthrobacter linnaei, assembly GCF_055412825.1. Lineage (NCBI taxonomy): Bacteria > Bacillati > Actinomycetota > Actinomycetes > Micrococcales > Micrococcaceae > Pseudarthrobacter > Pseudarthrobacter linnaei. Next base: position 8,902 of record NZ_JBVAYX010000043.1, on the reverse strand, counting down.
CGGACGAGGTTGCCACCTGGATCAGCTGGTTGGCCGGGTTCACGATGTACATGTCGAAGTCGGCATTCGGGTCTGCGGAGTAGACCGAGAGCTTGGCCAGCGGGCTGCCGGCCGGAACCTGGACTTCCTTGGCGAAGTTTGAGGCATCGGTGGCCCCCAGAATTCCCGGACCGGGGACCAATTCAATGGCGGAGGAGTCGGCCTTGGACAGACCGTCCAGCGTCATGTTGATCGGGTTGTTGGTGCCGGATACAACCTTGAGCTCACCGGAGCCGGTGCCGCCCTCGGAGGTGAAGGCAACATCCTTGGACGTGACCACCGACTGCGGGCGGACCGCGATCGGGGACGTGACGGCCTTGTTGGCGCCCTGCCAGGTCAGCGAACCCATGGCGAACTTGCCCAGGGCTGCGTTCTGGTTTTCGAACGACACCTTGAAGGTTCGCTTCTCACCGGCCGCCCCGAAAGTCAGGATGGACGGCGTCACGGTGACCTTGACGCCGGGGACGCTGGCCTTGACCCGGTAAGTGCCCGGGGTCAGCGCCGTCAGCGTGCGGGTGACCTCGATCTTGCCGGTCAGGTTGCCCAGTGAGAAGGACGGGACGTTCATGTCGCGGGCCTTGGTGGTGCCCAGGCCCGGCATGCCGAGGTCGATTCCGGTGCCCTGAATGAACCTCAGGTAGTCGTCCTCGTTGGCGTCGTAGACCAGGCCCGGATCCAGCACGCGGGCCGGATCAACCTGTCCTGCGCCGGTGGCGTGGACATCGGTGTTCTTGCTGCCGTCGGCGTTCTTGACGTCACCAGCGGTGGTCATCATCGCGGACTTCACCGTCGCCGGGGACCACTTCGGGCTCTTGCCCAGAATCAGGGCACCGAAGCCGGCCACGTGCGGGGCGGCCATGGAGGTACCGGACATAAAGCCGAAGTTGTCCCCGCCAGTGCCGATCGGCGATACGCCGGCCAGGACTGCGACGCCGGGAGCGGCGACGTCGGGCTTCAGCAGGTCGGATCCGGTTGCCAGCAGCGGGCCGCGGGAAGAAAATCCAGCGATCTGCGGCTGGGCCTCAAGCGGCAGTCCGGTGGTGTCCTTGTTGACCAGGGACACGGTGATGGCCGGGTTGGCTGCGACTTTGGCCTTGATGGTCTCGGTGGCCGGCGGATTCACGTGCACGGTCGGGATGGAGTGCTTGTCCGTGTCCAGCGAGGAGTTGCTGAGGTTCACCAGGACCATGCCGACACCGCCGCCGCGGGCAACCTCGGCGCTCTTGGCGACGCGGTCGAAGAAGCCGCGGTCACAGACGACCACTTTGCCGGCGACCTTGGCGGGGTCGAGTGTGTCCGGGCCGCAGAGGGCCGCGTTGGCGTTTCCGGCTGTGATGGCCGCGCTGGCCGCCAGCACGACGCCGGCACCCTTGACCTCGCGGTTCATGATGCTGGCACCGCGGAACTTGCTGCCGTCGGAGAACTCGACGGTGCCCTGCAGCTCCTGGGAGAAGCTGCTGGCAGCGACCGTGGTGACCCAGGGTGCACCGTGGTTGACGGTGCTGGCGGTGGGGCCGGAGTTTCCGGCAGAGGCCGCGACGAAGATACCGGCGGAGGCTGCAGACAGGAACGCCATGGAGACCGGATCCGTGGTGGTGGTCGCGGAGCCGGAGATCGAGTAGTTCAGGACATCAACGCCGTCGTAGATGGCCTGGTTGATCGCCGCAACGGACGAGGAACTGTAGCAACCGCCGGTGTTCGGGTCGGTGTCTTCCCAGCAGACCTTGTAGACCGAAAGCTTGGCGGCGGGGGCGATCCCGCTTGTCAGGCCGAAGCTGCGACCGTCAACAAAGGTTTCGACGTCGGCGTTGCCGACGGCGGTGCTGCCGGTGTGGGTGCCGTGGCTGTCGACGTCAACGGGGGAGATCTTCTCGGTCCCGGAGCGCTCGTCCTTTGGCACGTAAGCGATGAAATCCTCGGCGAAGTAGTGCGCGGCGAGGACCTTGGAATTGCAGGCGGAGCCGTCGAAGTCCTCTCCCGTCTGGCACTCACCGATGAACGTGTCGCCGTCGGACTTGAGCATCGCAATCTTGCCGTCGTCGGTGCGGTAGGGCACGCCGACGACGGGAGCGCCGGTGAGCGCCTTGACCTGTTCCCCCGCGAAGAAAGGGCTGGAGGGGGTGTAGCCGGTGTCGATGACGCCGACAACGACGCCCTTGCCGGCGGCATCCTGGCCGCCGAACTTCGTGCTCCAGGTGCCATTGGGGCCGCTGAGCTTCAGGAAGTCGGTGCTGGAGTAGTCGGGTGCGTTTTCCGTATCAGGGGCAACAACGAGCACTCCGGGGTCCTTGGCCAATTTGATGGCCTGATCCGCCGTCAGGTTTGCGCTGAAGCCGTTGATGGCCGCGGTGAACTGCCGCTTGATCTGCACGTTCTGCTGGCCTGCAACCTCGGCCTGCTTCTTTTCGAGGTGTGCCTCGTACCGCTTGACGTCGGTCTTGTTGGCGTCGAGCTTCTTGCCCGATTCCGGCTTGGTTGACGCCAGCCCGGGCGTCCCGCCGTCGTAAGTGGCCGCCGGCTTTTCGGCCAGGACAACGATGTAGCGGCCGTCCTTGTAGCTGTTGGGATCCACATTCTTCTGGGCTACTTGAGCAACGGTGGATCCCGGCGCCGCGGTAGCGGGCGCGATCGCGACAGTTGACAAAAGAACCGGCAAGCCCAGGGTCAGCGCCACGGCCCTCCGGAGTCCCCCGCTTCGAAGGAAGCTCTTTCCTGGTGATTTCACGTGTGGTTGAACCTTTCATAAGGAACGGTCCCGGCGTTGGTGCCGGGTCAACGGACTGGCCGGACAGAAAGAGCTGAGACTCTCACGGGCCCGACGGATACCAGCCGTTTCATACAGTACAGACTGAGAGCCGGATATGACATAGCCCACAATAAGGAAATCAAAATTTGTCAATCAATTCGACAAGACCCGGCGGGCCAGCCGCGCCGGAGGGGCGCGGCTGGTCCTGCCGGGTCGGCCGATCTGGGGGCCAGGGAGCCGGAGGCGCTGCTGGCGGGGGCAGGCAACGCCGGCGCCCGCTACTGGCGGGGAGTTCTGACCACTTCGCTGATCCACGCGCGAGTCTTGTCATCCAGCGGCCCGGCGACATTGCTTTCCCGGGCCTTGCGGTCCGCTTTGATCTTCTGCAGCACCATCCGCCCGAGGCCGGCGAAAACGGCGGCGGCAACAACGGGCAAAAGCACGGACTTCGATTTCTCTGTCATACGCACATGCTACTGACGGGGCACCGGGGTGACCATAGCGTCGTCGCAGGTCACCCCGGCAGCGAGACCCTGCCACCCGGGCGGGTTCCCGGCGGGCTGGCAATACACCGGGCGGCGCCGTCCACTCTCCCTGCCGCGAATGCGGCCGGACGGGCCGCGGCCGGTAGAATAGGCATGCAAGCTCGCGGAGCGCCCTTTCATGCTGTCCTCACCACACAGCGGATCGGCGTGAGACGGCATCACTCCGCTGCGCCCTTACCCAATGCTCACGCACAGGAGTTGCCGGATGCCCCGGATCGTTGTCGACGTCATGCCCAAGCCCGAGATTCTCGACCCGCAGGGGAAGGCCATCGTGGGTGCACTCCCCCGCCTGGGCTTCACCGCGTTTAGCTCTGTCCGCCAGGGCAAGCGCTTTGAACTTACGGTTGATGGCGAGGTGACGGAGGAGATCCTGGCCCAGGCCCGGAACGCCGCCGAGACCCTGCTGTCCAACCCGGTCATCGAGGACGTCGTCAACGTCGAGGTCGTCGAGGCCTGAGATGACTGAACTCCCCCTGATCGGCGAGGCCGTCGCCGTCGCCGCGCACCCGCAAATCGCCGGTGCGAAGATCGGCGTCGTGACCTTCCCCGGCACCCTGGACGACCGCGACGCCGTCCGCGCGGTCCGCCTGGCCGGCGCCACGCCCGTGCCCCTCTGGCACGCCGACACCACCCTCGGTGACGTCGACGCCGTCGTGATTCCCGGCGGCTTCTCCTACGGCGATTACCTGCGTGCCGGCGCCATCTCACGGTTTGCGCCGCTCATGGCCAGGATCATCGACGCCGCCAACTCGGACGCCAGGCTGCCCGTTCTGGGCATCTGCAACGGCTTCCAGATCCTCACCGAGTCGCACCTGCTGCCCGGCTCGATGATCAAGAACGATGGCCTGTTGTTCATGTGCCGCGACCAGATCCTGCGCGTGGAGAACAACTCCACCGCCTGGACCCGGGATTACGCCGTCGGCCAGGAAATCACCGTGCCGCTGAAGAACCAGGACGGCCAGTACATCGCGGACGAGAAGACCCTCGATGCCCTGGAGGCAGAGGGCCGCGTGGTGTTCCGCTATGTCGGATTCAACCCGAACGGCTCCCGCCGCGACATCGCCGGCATCTCCAACGCCGCGGGCAATGTGGTGGGCCTCATGCCGCACCCGGAGCACGCAGTGGAGGCCGGTTTCGGCCCCGCAAACGGCTCCGGCACCGAGGGCCTCGGCTTCTTCACCTCTGTACTGAACAAGATCGTGGGAGACAACAAATGACGGAAACGTCGACAGGCCGGACGGCAGGCACCGCCACCGAGACCAAGAAGTTCAACATCGACACCGTCGAGAACGCGGCCAAAACCCCGGACGTCGACCTTCCCTGGGCCGAACTCGGACTGAAGCAGAACGAGTTCGACGAAGTCGTCAAAGTCCTGGGCCGCCGCCCGACCGGCGCCGAACTCGCCATGTACTCCGTGATGTGGAGCGAGCACTGCTCCTACAAATCCTCGAAGAACCACCTGCGCCAGTTCGGCGAAAAGGTCACCGACGAGATGAAGAAGGACATGCTGGTGGGCATCGGCGAAAACGCCGGTGTCACCAACCTGGGCGACGGCTGGGCCGTGACGTTCAAGATCGAGTCCCACAACTCGCCGTCCTTCGTGGAACCGTACCAGGGTGCCGCGACCGGCATCGGCGGCATTGTCCGCGACATTATCTCGATGGGCGCCCGTCCGGTGGCTGTGATGGATCCGCTGCGTTTCGGCGCCATTGACCACCCGGATACCGCCCGCGTCATGCACGGCGCCGTGGCCGGCATCGGCGGCTACGGGAACTCCCTGGGCCTGCCGAACATCGGCGGCGAAATGGTCTTCGACTCCGTGTACCAGGGCAACCCGCTGGTCAACGCCCTCGCCGTCGGCGTGATGCGGCACGAGGACATCCGCCTCGCCAACGCCTCCGGCAAGGGCAACAAGGTGGTGCTCTTCGGCGCCCGCACCGGCGGCGACGGCATCGGAGGCGCCTCCGTACTGGCCTCGGAGTCCTTCGACGACACCAAGCCGTCCAAGCGCCCCGCGGTCCAGGTCGGCGACCCCTTCGCCGAGAAGGTCCTAATCGAATGCTGCCTCGAGCTGTTCAAGGGCTCCCTGGTGGACGGCATCCAGGACCTCGGCGCCGCCGGCATTTCCTGCGCCACGTCCGAGCTCGCCTCCAACGGCGACGGTGGCATGGAAGTCGAACTGACCTCCGTCCTGCTCCGCGACCCGACCCTGACCCCGGGCGAAATCCTGATGTCCGAGTCGCAGGAACGCATGATGGCCGTGGTTACCCCGGAGAACGTCGCCGCTTTTGAAGCGGTCATGGACAAGTGGGCCGTGGAGTACTCCTGGCTCGGCGAGGTGACGGATACCGGCCGCCTCATCATCACCTGGGACGGCGTGGTGATCGTCGACGTCGACCCGCGCACCGTGGCCCACGACGGTCCGGTCTACGACCGCCCGTACGCCCGCCCCCAGTGGCAGGACGCCGTGCAGGCCGATGCCTTCACCGGCTCCGTGCAGGATGCCGGCCGCCCGGCCGCCCCCGCGGAACTGGCCGCCGCCATCACCGAACTCGTCGCCTCACCGAACATGTGCGACAAGTCCTGGATCACCAACCAGTACGACCGCTACGTCGGCGGCAACACCGCCATGGCGTTCCCGGACGACGCCGGCGTGGTCCGGGTAGACGAGGAAACCGGCCTGGGCGTGGCCCTGGCCACCGACGCCAACGGCCGCTACACCTATCTCGATCCGTACCACGGCGCGCAACTGGCGCTGGCCGAGGCGTACCGCAACGTCGCCACCTCCGGTGCCGTGCCGATGGCAGTCAGCGACTGCCTGAACTTCGGCTCCCCCGAGGACCCCGACGTAATGTGGCAGCTGGCCGAAGCCATCCGCGGACTGTCGGACGCCTGCATGGTGCTGGGCATCCCGGTCACCGGCGGCAACGTCTCGCTGTACAACCAGACCGGCACCACCCCCATCCACCCCTCCCCCGTGGTCGCCGTGCTCGGCAAGTTCGACGACGTCGCCCGCCGCACGCCGTCGGGCTGGAAGGAAGACGGCCAGGCCATCTACCTGCTCGGTACGACGGCGGCGGAACTGGACGGCTCGGAATGGTCCAACATGCGCGGACACCTCGGCGGGCTGCCGCCGAAGGTGGACCTCGCCGCCGAACGCGCCCTGGCCGAGATCCTGATCAACGCCTCCCGCGACGGCATGGTGGACTCCGCGCACGACCTCTCCGAAGGCGGCCTCGCGGCGGCCCTCGTGGAGTCCTCGCTGCGCTACGGCGTGGGTGCCCGGGTCGCGCTGCAGGATGTCCTGGACCGCGACGGCGTGGATCTGTTCACCGCGCTGTTCTCCGAGACCCAGGGCCGCGCCATCGTGGCCGTGCCCCGCTCCGAGGAAATCCGCTTCACGGACATGTGCACCGCCCGCGGCTTCCCGCACCTCCGGATCGGCGTCGTGGACGCTGAGGGCGGCACGCTGGAGATCACCGGCGTCGAGACCATGATCCTCGAATCCCTCCGCGAGGCCCACGAAGCGACCCTGCCGAAGTACTTCGGCTAGCCCCACCGCCCCAGCCCGGTGCCGCCCCCACCATCGACTGCTCCGCAACTGCCCTTTTGAACCCCCAGAACGGCGGTTTCGGAGCAGTCGATGTGGGTTAGCGCCCCGGACGCCAGCCAGCCTGGACCAGCGCGGCCCGGACCTTCGCCACGGCAGCCCTGGCGTCATCGTGCATATGCCGGTTGGAGATCCGGACCTCGGTCCACCCGAGGGCCGTGTACCGCTCGGATCGGGCGATGTCCCGGACAATCTGTCCCTCTTCGCCGTGTTGCTCACCCTCGTACTCAATACCGATCCTGTATTTCCGGTACGACAAGTCAGGTTCGTGGTGCCGCGTTCCTGCCTCGTCGACGATCGGCACGTTCAGCTCCGGTTCCGGAAGACCGCCGCGGACAATGGCAAGTCGCAACATGGATTCCTGCGGCGAATCCGAGCCCACGCGTATGAGTTTTTAGGGCCTCCCGCGCCTTGCGGATTCCACGCTTTCCCCTGTGGCGGTCGATCATCCGCTGCAGATCCCCGAGGCTGCATAACGGCATGTCCCTGCCCTCGAACTCAAGCCGGGGGACGCGGACACAGCTGTCGCCGGCCACCACAAGTTCGTCGACGGTCAGCATTTCGGCGAGATCCAGCCAGGTTCGCTCCGGTGTGGTGAGGGGAATCCCGTCCAGGAGCGTGATCTCGTCGTCGTAGAGCTTCATCCGGTGAACGATGACGTGTGGACGGTTGAGATGGGCTGCGCCCTCGGGCCTGATCAGGTGATACATCGGCGGTCCCTCCTTTTGACGCCGCGCCGGAAGCGAACCAAGCTCCGCCGCGGTGAGGTGCGACGCGGCGCATCGCTCATTGACCTCAATGAATGGCCGCACTCTCACGCTTAACGGAATCCCCGGCGGCGGGCTCTGGGAACGAATCCCCTTCCCCAGCGCTGCGAGGGAGCGGTGGCGGAGCCGCTTGGGCGACACTCCGGCCGCAGCGGCTTCCACAACGGTGAAGGGGCGCTCCTGGAAATCGTCAGGCAGCGGGCGTGCGGTTTTCATGGATTCATGAGACCAGAACGGCGCGAACGTCGCAGAAGTTATCCACACCACCCAATCCGCTGCTCCATAGGTGCCGTTATGACGCCTCAATAGGGCGTCTACGGAGCAACCGATGGTTTTAGTCGTCGCTGCGGAGTTCGCGCTGGCGGGCGCTGAGCAGTTCCAGTTCCGGCCGTGCCGCGACAAAGCGTTCGACGCCGGCCAGTACCTCGACGAGGTGCGCCCGGTCAGCCGCGACCAGCCCGACGCCGATCACCGTGCGGCGGTACTGGTCGTGCAGTCCGGCCTCTGTCACGGAGACGTCGAAGCGGCGCTTGAGCTCGGCGAGAACCGGGCGCACCACGGAGCGCTTCTCCTTCAGGCTGTGGACGTCGCCGAGGAGGACATCGAATTCAATCCAGCCGATCCACATGCATTTATCCTAGCGAGTGCTCCGTAACTGCCGTTTTGGGGTGCCAAAAGGGCAGTTACGGAGCACTCGACGGGGGTTGGATGGTGAGCTCGCCCATCCGGTCCCAGCCCTCGCCGTCGAACTGGCGGCTGATGATGTGCGGCGTCTCCCGCAGGGCCTGGGGCATATCCGCCATGGCCTGCTTGAAGTGTGCGCTGTTGACGTGGTCCCCGGCGGCGTCGTCCGTGAAGGCCTCGACCAGGACGAATTCATTGGGGTCTTCCACACTGCGGGACCAGTCGAACCACAGATTCCCCGGTTCCTGGCGGGTCGCCTGCGTGAAGTCCTGCACGAGGCCGAGCCAGCGGCCGGACCAGTCGGGCTTGACCTTGAATTTAACGACAATGAAGATCACGGGAACTGCCTTTCGGTGTGGCGGGACGATGTTCCATTCTTGCAACAGGACAATGCGGGGTCACATCCGGCCCGTTGCGGGGGGGCAAAGTCAAGCAGTCGGAGCAACGCCGGGGGTTTAGGCTGCGTGCAGCAGCTGGTTCAGCCGGTTGGCTGGGGTCTCGAGGTTGAGGG
>NZ_JBVAYX010000042.1:0-21495 GCF_055412825.1 Pseudarthrobacter linnaei | reverse complement strand
GGGCCGGGAAGGCCGCCACGGCCACAAAGGTCCAAAGCCTCTGACACCGGAGGGCCCGCCGCCACAGGATGGTCCAAAGGCGCCGGTGTCCGGCGCGCCCTTTCCTATTTGCCGAAAGCAGGAGCTGCGACATGGCTGAATCCCCGGTGCTGTGGTTCGACGAGATCGGGATGGGCGATGTCCCGCAGGTGGGCGGCAAGAACGCCTCCCTCGGCGAACTCATCCAGTCCCTCAACGCAGAGGGGGTGCGCGTGCCGGACGGCTTCGCCACCACCGCGGACGCCTACCGCCGGTTCCTCGAGGCCAACGGGATTGAGGCCGAGATGCGCTCGCGGATCCAGTCCTACCGTGCGGGCGAAACCTCCCTGCGCGCCACCGGGGAGGCCATCCGGGAGCTCTTCCTGGACAGTGAGTTCCCTGCGGACATCGGCGAATCCATCCGCTCCCACTACCGGGAACTGGGGGAGCGCGCCGGACTGGACCGGCTCTCGGTCGCGGTCCGCAGCAGCGCCACCGCCGAGGACCTGCCGGACGCGAGCTTCGCCGGGCAGCAGGAGACGTTCCTGAACATCGCCGGGGAGCGGGAGCTCCTGGATGCCTGCCGCCGCTGCTATGCCTCGCTCTTCACCGACCGGGCCATCAGCTACCGCGAGGTCAAGGGCTTTGACCACCTCGACGTCGCGCTCTCGATCGGGGTGCAGCGGATGGTGCGCTCCGACGTCGGCGCCTCCGGGGTGATGTTCTCCATCGATACCGATTCCGGGTTCCCCCGGGTGGCGGTCGTCAGCGCCGCCTGGGGCCTGGGCGAAACCGTGGTCCAGGGCACCATCAACCCGGACAAATACCTCGTGTTCAAGCCGCTCCTGGCGCAGCCGGAGTTCGCGCCGATCATCGAAAAGACGCTCGGTTCCAAGGCCCGAAAAATGGTCTACAGCCGCGGCGGCCACGCCCGCACCAAAATGGTGGACACCTCGGACGCGGAACGCCGCGCCTTCGTCCTGGAGGACGCGGAGATCCTCTCCCTGGCGCGCTGGGCCGTCATCGTTGAGGAGCACTATGCCCGGCCGATGGACATGGAATGGGCCCGGGACGGTGTGACCGGGGAGCTGTTTATGGTCCAGGCCAGGCCCGAGACGGTCCAGTCGCAGAAGACCGGCGCCCGGTTCACCCTCCACCACCTGCTGGAAACCGGCACCGTCCTGGCCCGCGGCGCCGCGATCGGCGATTCGATCGCGCAGGGCACCGCCTGCGTGATCAGGAGCGCGGCGGACATCGACAACTTCCGCGACGGCGCCATCCTTGTCACCGAAATGACCGACCCGGACTGGGTTCCCATCATGAAACGGGCGGCCGGCATCGTGACGGACCACGGCGGCCCGACGAGCCACGCGGCGATCGTGAGCCGCGAACTCGGGGTCCCCGCCGTCGTCGGCACCGGCAACGCCACCACCGTCCTGGCGGAAGGCCTTGCCGTGACCATCTCCTGCGCCGAGGGTGATGAGGGCCGCGTCTACCGGGGCAGCCTCGCGTTTGAAACCGAGGAGGTGGACCTCGGGGAGCTGCCGGAGACGCACACCAAAGTCATGGTCAACATCGCCAGCCCCGCGGCCGCGTTCCAGTGGTGGCGGCTGCCGGCCGACGGCGTCGGGCTGGCCCGGATGGAGTTCATCATCAGCGCCCTGATCCGGGTCCACCCGATGGCACTGGTCCATCCCGAGCGGGTCACCGACCCGGGTGAAGCCGAGCAGATCCGCGCCCTGACCAGCGGCTACGCGGACCCGAAGGACTACTTCGTGGACGCCCTGGCCCTGGGCATCGCCAAGATCGCCGCGCCCTACCATCCCCGGCCGGTGATCGTCCGGCTCAGCGACTTCAAGACGAACGAGTACGCGCACCTGATCGGCGGTTCCGCCTTCGAGGAGCCGGAGGAGAACCCCATGCTCGGCTTCCGCGGCGCCTCCCGCTACTACGACGAGCGCTACCGCGAGGGTTTCGCCCTCGAGTGTGAGGCCCTCAAACGGGTCCGGGAGAAGCTCGGGTTCGGCAATATCATCGTGATGATCCCGTTCTGCCGGACCCCGCAGGAAGCGGACCGGGTGCTGGCCGTGATGGCGGAGAACGGCTTGGTCCGGGGCGAGCACGGCCTGCAGGTCTACATGATGTGCGAGATCCCGTCCAACGTTGTCCTCGCCGACAGGTTCGCCACCCGCTTCGACGGGTTCTCCATTGGCTCCAACGACCTCACCCAGCTGGTCCTGGGCGTGGACCGTGATTCCGCGCAGCTGGCCGCACTCTTCGATGAGCGGGACGAGGCCGTCATGGCGATGATCAGCGAGGCCATTCGCAAGGCCCACACCGCCGGAATCAAGATCGGCATCTGCGGCCAGGGTCCCAGCAACCACCCGGAGTTCGCGGCGTTCCTGGTCAGTGAGGGCATCGATTCGATCTCACTGAACCCGGACAGCTATCTCAGGACCGTTCCGCGGATCGCGGAAGCCGAGAGGCAGGCGTCGGCCCGGTAGCGCCGCCGGGGGCCTTCTGCCCCGGCGCCTTTGTTCCGGCCCCCTTCCGGCCGGGGCTGAGGGCGCGCAGCGCATTGAGGATCGTGGCGAGGTCCACGAGCTCCTGGGACAGGGCGCCGGCGATGGCCGGGATATAGCCGGCCGCCGCTGCGATCATCAGCGCCACGCTCAGCCCGATCCCGATCCAGATGCTCTGCAGTGCCACTTTGATGGTGCGCTGGCCGATCCGCATGGCGGAGGCGGCCTTGGACAGGTCATCGAGGATGATCACGACGTCGGCCGACTCGCCGGCCGCCGTCGAGCCGCGCGCACCCATGGCGATCCCGACGTCGGCGACGGCCAGGACGGGCGCGTCGTTGACGCCGTCGCCGACCATCATGACCGGGCGGAGGGGCAGGGCCCGGACGGCTTCGACCTTGTCCGCGGGCAGGCACTCGGCGCGGACGTCGGTGAGTCCGGCCTCGTCCGCGATGTGCCGGGCCGTGGCGAGCGCGTCGCCGGTCAGCATGACCGTCTCGGTGACGCCGAGTTCCTGGAGCTCTGCCAGGGTACGGCGGGTTTCCTTGCGGATCGGGTCGCTCATCACGAGGGATCCGGCGAATTCCCCGGCCACGCCCACGTAGATGGCGAGTTCCCCGCTGGCCAGCTCGGTTTCCACGACGCCGGGGGCCGATTCGGCCACGAAGTTGGGCTTGCCGACCACCACGTCGCGGCCGTCGAACCGGGCCCGGACACCGTGCGTGGCGAATTCGGTGGCCTCCGTGGCGGTTTCGAACATCAGGTTGCGGGTGCGCGCGGCCTCCATCACCGAGGCGGCCAGCACATGGGAGGAATACTGTTCGGCGGAGGCCGCCATCGCGAGAACCTCATCCTCGGTGAAGGCCCCTGAAGTCCGGACTCCGACCAGGGACGGTCGGCCGTAGGTGAGGGTGCCGGTCTTGTCGAAGGCGACCGTCTTGATCCGGCTCAGCTGTTCCAGGACGCCGGCGTACTTGACGATGATGCCGCTCTTCGCGGCGCGGCTCATGCCGCCCAGGAACGCCACGGGAGCGGCGATCAGCAGCGGGCACGGGGTGGCCACGACCAGCACTTCCGCGAACCGGGCCGGGTCGCCGCTGATGATCCAGCCGACCGCGCCAAGGAAATAGGCGAGGGCCGTGAACGGAACGGCGTACCGGTCCGCGAGCCGCACCATGGGCGCTTTGCTGTCCGCCGCCTCCTTGACCAGGGCCACAATGCGGCTGTACTGCGAATCCTCCATCCGGGCCGAGACCTGCATCCGGACCGCGGCCTCACCGTTCAGGGAGCCACTCATCAGCGGCTCGCCGGCAACCCGCTCCACCGGCAGGCTTTCCCCGGTGAGCGAGGATTCGTCGAAGCTGCCGGATTCAGAGAGCAGGACGCCGTCCAGCGGCACCACTTCACCCGGCCTCACCAGCAGGATGTCCCCGATCTGGACCTCGGTGGCGGCAACATCCTCATGCTGGCCGTCGGCGGAGCTACCGGCGGCGGAGCTGCCGGCGCGTTCCCGGTGGGCCGTCTGCGGCACACGCTCCAACAGGGAGGTCAGTTCTTTCTTGGCCCGGCCGGCCGCGAAGTCCTCAAGGGCGGTGCCTCCGGCCATCATCAGGACAATGATCATGGAGGCGATGTACTCGCCCACGAGCACTGTACTGATGATTGCGGTGACCGCCAGAATATCGATGCCCCACTGGCCGCCCATCAGCCGGCGGACCATGCCCACGGCCAGGTAAGCCGCCACAGCCAGTGCGTAGCCGCTGGCCGAGATCTGAGCAATCAGGGGCTGCCCGGACAGGAGCAGTACGAGCACCGCGAGCAGGGCAGCTATCGTGCCCGCAACAAGCGGATACCGGAGCAAAAGTTTCACGGATATCCTGCCTCAGAATTCGCGCTATCTTCACGGGTAGTCCCCTCATCTGAATCTTACTGCGGACCCCTCCCGCGGACAGCCCTGCAGGCGCAGGTTACGGCATACGGTAGTCAGGCATGCGGCGGCAACCTGACAACCCAAGCAACGCGGGGTCAGATCGCGCCCATCCGGAGTCTCACCATGGGCGCTAGGTGACCCCGCGTTGCTTGGGAGGTTTGGCTGGCACTGGGCATTTCAGCCCTAGTTCGGCTGTGGCCGGTGGCGCCACAGTGAAGCATGTGGTCGTTCCTGTCCGACCGGCGCCGGTGGCTTGCAGCCGTAGCCGCGGTGCTTTTGCTGTCCGCCGCAGTGGTGCTGGCCGCCGTCCTGACGACGGTCCCGCCAGTGGCCGAACCGGCGGCGTCACCGTCGCCCACGGCGCCGCTTTCCCCGATGATCCCGGCCACGGCCAGCCCCTCGGACAGCGCGACGCCGGGGCCGTCGCCGTCGGACGTTCCGGTCCCCACCCCCAGCGAAACGGCGGCGGGGCCCGCGCCGCTGCCCACCCTCCCGCCCCCCGCGCCGCCGGCTCCTCCACCTCCACCTCCGCCTGTTCCCCCGCCCGCCCCGGCCGCCCCGTTTCCCGCTGCGCTCGCCGGCCGCGACCTTGAGGTGATTCCGGGGGCCGGCGCGGTGGTGGCGCTGACGTTCGACGCCGGAGCCAACTCCGCCGGGCTGCCCAGCATCCTGCAGACCCTGGCCGCCACGCGGGTGGGCGGCACATTCTTCCTCACCGGCAACTGGGCCGCAGCCAACCCGGCGGGAGTCGCGGCGATCGTGGCGGGCGGCCACCGGCTGGGCAACCATTCGATGACCCATCCTGGCTTCACCGGGCTCCCCGACGCCGCGATCGGGCAGCAGCTCTCGGGGGCCGAGCAGGCGATCCGGTCCGGCGGAGGGGATCCGCGGCCGCTGTTCCGATTCCCGTTCGGCGAACGCGACGCCCGCACCATCGCCACGGTCAACGCCTACGGCTACCTGCCGGTCCGCTGGACCGTGGACACGCTGGGTTGGAAGGGCAGCAGCGGAGGGATCACGGCCCGAATCGTGGCTGACCGGGTGCTGGCCGGGCTCCGGCCCGGGGAGATCGTGCTGATGCACATCGGCTCCAACCCCGACGACGGGACCACGCTCGACGCCGACGCCCTGCCCAGGATGATCGAACGGATCCGCCAGGCGGGCTACGGCTTCACCACCCTCGATGCCCTGCTGGGCTGACGCCGGCACGGAAACCCGTGACTGGCCGGACCTTGCGGCACAACGCCCCTGTCGCGCAGGCCTGAAGGCTGATACGACTGTGGCATGACGGAGTCGCCCACCCTCGCCGCCGCCCTGGCGCCCGTCGATGCCGTGATTTTTGACCTCGACGGGGTGGTTACGGACACGGCGGAGCTCCGCGCGGCGGCCTGGGAACAGCTCTTCGACGAGGTCTTCCAGGACCCGCGGCTTCCGGCCGGGACCCGCCGGGATCCGTTCAGCACCGATGACTACCTGGACCTGGTGGCGGGCCGGACCTGGGAGGATGCTGTAGCCACCTTCCTGCGCTCCCGCGGCGGGGCCGTCCCGGACGGCGCACCCTCGGATGGTTCCGGGGAGTGGAGTGCCTTCGGCCTCGCGGCACGCCAGAACGAACTGTTCGACAAACTGCTCAGCACCAACCCCGTCCGGGCCTTCCCAGGCACCACGGACCTGCTCGGCCGGCTGAAGGCCGGCCGGATCCCCGTGGTGCTCGCCACCTCGGCCAGGAACGCCGGCGCGCTGCTGGCCGCCGCAGGGCTCGCGGACGTCTTCGACCACGTCATCGACGGGCAGACGGCCCTGGAGCGCGATGTCGCAGGAAAACCGGCCCCCGCGTTGCCGCTGGAAGCGGTGCGCCGGCTGGAAATCCCGCCCGCCCGGGCGATGGTGGTCGAGGAATCAGTCTCCGGTGTGAAGGCCGGCCGGCGCGGCGGCTTTGGGCTGGTCGTCGGTATTGACCGGGCCGGTCACCGGGATCTGCTGGAAGCGGCGGGCGCCGACGTCGTCGTCGAGGACGTCAGCCAGCTGGACATCGGCCTCGTCATCACGCACCCGTGGCTGCTGGTCTACGAGGGATTCGACCCGGCGCACGAGGGCCACCGCGAGGCCCTCACCACCTTGGGCAACGGCTACTTGGCCACCCGCGGTGCCGCCCCGGAGCGCCGGGCCGGGGAAGTGCACTATCCCGGCAGCTATCTCGCCGGGGTCTACAACAGCCTGCACAGTGAGGTCCTGGACCAGGAATCCGACGATGAGCACATGGTCAACATCCCCAACTGGCTGCCCCTGGATCTCCGGATCGGCGACGGCGGCTGGTGGTCCGAGGGCGGGCTCTCGCTCCGCAGCGAGCGGCGCACCCTGGACCTGAAGCGGGCGGTGCTGAGCCGGGAGGCGCTCCTGGAGGACGGCGCCGGCCGGCAGCTGAGGCTGCTGCAGCGCCGCCTCGTGTCCATGGCCACACCGAACCTGGCCGCACTGGAAACGGTCATCACAGCTATCGGCTGGGACGGGGGCGTCAGCATCCGCAGCGGCTGCGACACGGATGTCACCAACTCCAATGTCCCCGAGGATGCGGCGCTGTCCAGCCGGCATCTGGGATCCGTCAAGGCGGCCGACTCCGGGTCCGGCCCCGGAGTCGCCGGCCTCACCGTGGAGGTCCGGACTGTCACCAGCGGGATCGGGATTGCCCTGGCGCTCCGGACGGAGGTCTCCGGGCCAGGCGGACCGCACGGGGCCGGGATCGCCGAAGAGCTGGGGGGGCTGCACACGCACCGCTTCGAGCTTTCCGTGGCATCCGGGGAGCCGCTGACGGTTCTCAAGACCGTGGCCGTGGCCTCCTCGCGTGACCACGCCGTCGCAGCGCCGCTGACGGCAGCCCGGAGCGCCCTGGCCCGCGCCACGGGCGGCTTCGCGGCGCTGCAGGCCGAGCACGAAGCCGCCTGGGCGATCCTGCTCGAACCCTTCGTCATCGATCTCGTCGACGGCTCGCAGGCGCAGCTCATCCTGAACCTGCACGTCTTCCATCTGCTGCAGACGCTCACCACCCACACCGCGGAACTGGACGCGGGCGTACCGGCCCGCGGGCTGCACGGCGAGGGCTACCGGGGACACGTCTTCTGGGATGAACTCTTTGTGCTCCCGCTGCTGAACTCGCGGCTGCCATCCGTCGCGCGGGAGTTGCTCGACTACCGGTGGCGGCGGCTTGGTGCTGCACGGGACGCGGCCCGGGACGCGGGGCTGAAGGGGGCGATGTTCCCGTGGCAAAGCGGCAGCGACGGCACGGAACAGACGCCAAAACTGCTGTTCAACAGCCGGTCCGGGCACTGGATGCAGGACTATTCCCGGCTCCAGCGGCACGTTGGCCTGGCTGTGGCCTACAACGCCTGGCAGTACTTCGAGGCCACCCAGGACCGCGGGTGGCTGACCGGGCACGGTGCGGAAATCATCGTCGACGTCGCCCGGTTGTTCGCGTCGATGGCGGAGCTGGACCCGGCGGACGAACGCTTCCACCTCCGCGGCGTCATGGGCCCGGATGAATACCACACCGGAAGTCCGGGGGACCCCGGAGGCGGGCTGAACGACAACGCGTACACCAACATCATGGCGGCGTGGGTGTTCGATCAGGCCGTCTGGATCATGCATTCAGTCCAGGGGTTCGACATGGAGGAGCTGCGTGCCCGGCTGCTGGTCACCGCCGCCGAGATCGAGGCCTGGGAACACCTCAGCCGCCGCATGTTCGTTCCGTTCCACGACGACGGCGTCATCAGCCAGTTCGACGGCTACGGCGCGCTCCGGGAACTCGACTGGAACCACTACCGCCGCAGTTATGGGCTCATCGAGCGGCTGGATCTGATCCTGGAAGCGGAAGGGGACAGCGCCAACCACTACCGGCTGGCCAAGCAGGCCGATGTCCTGATGCTGCTGTACGTCCTGGGCGAGGACCAGCTCATCGAATTCCTGGCCCGGATGGGCTACACCGTCACCCCCGGCCAGGTGGCCGCCACGGTGGACTTCTACCTGGCCAGGACTGCGCACGGCTCCACGCTCAGCCGGGTGGTCCACGCCTCGGTGCTGGCGCAGCGGGACCCCGAGCGGGCATGGGCGGTGTTCCGTGAGGCGCTGGACGCGGACCTGGACGACACCCAGGGCGGAACCACAAGCTCCGGCATCCATCTGGGCGCCATGGCCGGGACGATCGACGTCGTCCAGCGCAGCTTCGCCGGGCTGCGGATCACACGTGACGCCCTCGACTTCGCGCCGCGGCTGCCCGTCGAACTCAGCCGCGTGCACTTCCAGGTCCGCTACCGGGACCAGATGCTCACCGTCCAGCTGCGACGCGACCGCCTGTCGGTGTCGGCGGCCCCCGGCGACGCCGCCCCGGTGCTGGTGCGCGTGGGAAGCCAGCGGGTGCTGCTCAAGGCCGGGCAGGAGCATGTATTCCTGCGCAAGGATAGCTGACCCGGCCGGCGCGCCAGACCGGCTACGGAGCGTCCATCCGGAGCACCGCCGCGCCCGTGACCCGGTCCTCCGACAGGTCCAGCAGGGCCTTGTTCGCGGCCGAGAACGGATAGGGCACCGTGGTGGGGCGCAGCGGGATCTCCGCGGCGACCCGGAAGAACTCCTCGCCGTCAGCCCGGGTGTTGGCGGTGACGCTGCGGAGCTGGCGTTCCTGGAACAGCTCCGCAGCGTAGTGCAGCGGCGGAATGTCACTCAGATGGATGCCGGCGACGGCGAGCGTGCCGCCCCGGTCCAGGGCGCGCAGGGCCACCGGAACCAGGCTCCCGGCCGGGGCGAAGAGGATGGCGGAATCCAGCGGATCGGGCGGCTGCTCCTCGGCGCCGCCGGCAAAGACCGCCCCCAGCTCGAGGGCGAGGGCGCGGGCCTCTTCGGACCGTGTCATCACGTACACGCGGGCGCCCTGGAAGAGGGCGATCTGGGCCGCCAGGTGCGCGGAGCCACCGAAGCCGTAGATTCCCAGCCGTCCGCCGATGGGCAGGTCGGCGCGGCAGAGGGCGCGGTAGCCAATGATTCCCGCGCAGAGCAGGGGTGCGGCCTCCTCGTCCGAGAAGCTTGACGGGAGCCGGTAGGCAAAGTTTTCGGCTACCGTGATGAGTTCCGCGTAGCCGCCGTCGCGGTCCCAGCCGGTAAACACGGGGGAGAGGCAGAGGTTCTCCGCGCCGCGCAGGCAGAAACGGCAGATGCCGCAGGTCGCGCCGAGCCAGGCGACCCCCACGCGTTCACCGGGGGAGAACCGGGTGGCGCCGGCCCCGCAGGTGATGACTTCGCCTACCACCTCGTGTCCCGGAATCACGCCCGGGCGCCGCGGGGCGAGGTCCCCCTCGGCCAGGTGCAGGTCGGTGCGGCAGACCCCGCACACCCGGACCCGCAACAGCACCTCCCCGGGACCCGGCCGGGGATCGGGGCACTCGTCCGCCACGAGGGGGCCGCTTCTCATCGGCCCGGGCTGTCCAACCCGCCAGGCTCGCACGGGCGTCCTCCTCTGCTAGAACCTCCAGCTCCCCTCTGAAGGCGGTGGTCCGGTGGAGCGGGGTCAGCGCGTAATCAGGACATTGCAGCGCGCCTTGTTCAGGACGGCCGTGACAGTGTTGCCCGGGCCGCCCTCACGGTTGTGCGTTCCAATAACCAGTACCTCGGCGTCGCTGGCGGCCGCCAGCAATTCCCTGGAGGCTGCGCGGCCGACCCGCAGGACCCCGGAGACCGACAGTTCCGGGGCGAGGTGGCGGGCCTCCTCAAGGGTGTGGTCCAGGAGTTCCTGGCCGTGCAGGGGGCCATGCCGTCCGTGCCCTTCACGGGCCCTGCCGCGGGACTGGTCGATGTGGACGATCTGCAGGGCGGCGCCCAGCACCCCCGCCAGCCGGGCGGCGCCGGCCAGCGCCGCGGAACTCCGGGAGGTCCCGTCGATGCCAACGACGACGGGACCGGCAGGCTGGCCGGGGCTGCGCGGCCGGCGGATGACCAGCAAAGGGCAGGGGGAGGAGCCGGCCAGGGCCAGACAGACCGATCCGGCAACGTGCCCCAGCACGCCGCCGAGTCCGCGGCTGCTGACCACCAGGAGGCGGGCATCACGCGCGGCATTGCGCAACACGGGAGCCGGGAGCCCTGCTTCCATGACACCCTCGACGCCGGAACCGGATTCCGCGGCGGCGGACGCCGCTGCTGCACCGGGTGCTTCACCGGAACCGGGTTCCGCGGCCGCGGCGGTGGGTGCGGCCGGGCCCTGGACGGACCTGCGCTGTGCCGCCGCGACGGCCGTGCGGGCCAGGTCCACACCTTCCGCCAGGACGACCTCGGCCGCGTGCCGCAGCCCGCTGCCTTCGACGCCCTTGACCGGTCCGAGCTTCTTGGTGAATACGGGCCAGACCCAGGCATGCACCACGCGGAGGCGGTATCTTCCGGAGGCCGCGTATTCAGCGGCCCACCGGACGGCCGCCTGCGCCGCCTCGGACCCGTCGTAGCCCACTGCCACTGTGGTGCGTTCGTTCCCCGCGGCGGGTGCCGTCATGCGTCCTCCCGGTCAGCCTGGTCCGCCCCCGGGCGGCACTTGGCCCCCAGTAGAACCCAAGGTCCCGGAAAGGGCTAGGGGCTTTGGTCCCGCGGGTTGCGGGGGCCCTGGGCCCGGGTGGACTGGGAATCAGTGGCGGACTGTGTGTCGGCGTCGCTGCTCCGTTCACGCAGTTCGCGGCCGCGTTGGATGTCTTCTTCCTCGCGTGCCTGGAGTTTGTCGCTTTGTTTGGTGTCGCGGGGCGGAAGCTGGATGGTTTCTTCGGCTTCGATGCCGGCCTGGAGCTGGCGGCCGCGCTCCATTTCGGCGTCGAACTCGGCGCCGAACAGCAGCGACATGTTGAGGATCCAGAGCCACAGCAGGGAAATGATGACGCCGCCGATCGTGCCGTAGGTCTCGTTGTAGCTGCTGAAGTTGGCGACGTAGAACCCGAAGGCCAGGGAGGCGAGCAGGAAGATCACCAGGGCGATCAGGGATCCGAGGCTCATCCAGCGGAACTTGGGCTGCTTCACGTTCGGGGTGGCGTAGTAGAGGATGGCGATCGCGGCCACGACCAGGAGCACGATGAGTGGCCATTTGACGATGTTCCAGATGGTCAGGACTGCCCCGCCCAGGCCCAGGGCGTTGCCGACGGACTCCGCGACCGGGCCGCTGAGGACCAGCATGGCAGCCAGCAGCACGACGATCAGCACGGTGGCGATGGTGACGGCGAGCATGGTGCCGCGAAGCTTGATGAAGGGCCGGCCTTCATCGATTTCGTAGATCCGGTTCATGGCCCGGCCGAAGGCCCCGACATAGCCGGAAGCGGACCACAGGGCGGTGAGGATACCGATGACCAGTGTGAGTCCGGCGGCGGAGGAGCTGCTGAGCTGTTGAACCGGTTCGCGGATCGCCTCGACTGTGTCACCGGGCGCGAAGCCCTGGACGATTTCCAGGAGGGCCCCGGTGGTTTTCTCGGGCTGTCCAAAGATGCCGAGCAGGGACACCAGGGCCAGCAGCGCCGGGAAAATGGAGAGCACTGAGTAGTAGGTCAGGGCCGCGGCGAGGTCGGGGCACTGGTCCTTGGTGAATTCGCGGAAGGTCTTTTGGGCGATGTACTTCCAGGAGGGTTTGCTGACGTCCGTGGGGCTGTCTGGTTTGCGTGCGTCGTCCGGTGCGGGCGCGGTGCGCGACTTGGCGGTGCTGCTCTCCGGCGTTTCGGCGTCGGCCGGGGTGTGTGCCGCGGCGGGGTTCTTGGACATGGAAATTTTCCTTCGGGGGTTAAGTGCGTCAGCCGGCCGCCCGGCGCGTGAGCGCAGGACGGCCGGCCGGGTGCCAGCGGGATCAGACCTGCCGGACGTTGTCCTTGGCCTCGGCGGTGCGGTCCTTGACGTCCGCCACGGCGCCCTGGCCCTCGGCCTTGACGTGCCCGGTCGCGTCAGCGGCGGTGGCCTTGACGTTCTCCATCGCTTCCTGGGCGGGTTCCTTGAGACCCTCCGCGACGTGCTTGGCGGCCTCCGTGAGTTCCGTGGTGAGCGGCTCGGCCGCGGTCTTCAGGGCGTCCGCGGCTTCGCGTTCCTTCTGGCTGGCCGGGATCAGGGAGGAAACCAACAAGCCGGCCCCGAACGCAATGAGGCCTGCCGCCAGGGGGTTGCCCCGGGTCTTGGTCTTGACCTGAGCGGGGGCGTCCCCGATGGCTGCACCGGCGTCGCCCAGGTGCGCCCCGGCGGACCCGGTGGCGGAGTGGACATTGCCGGCGGTGTTCTCGGCAGCTCCCATGACTTTCTCCTTCACTCCAAAGACGGCGTCTTTGACGTTTTCTTTGACCTTGTCGGTCTGGCGCTGGACGATGTGGGACGGCGTGACCTTGTCCGCCACGGCGTCGACATTCGTGCCCAGCCGCGCGCGGGTTGCTTCAATATCTGCTCGGATGACATCCGGGTTTTCACTCATCGTGTTTCCTCGTTGTATTTAGGGGGTTGGCTTGAGCGTGGGCGGGATTTCCTGCAGCGTCGCAGCGGTCTGGGGCATGCCCTTGATCGTGTTGAGCTCCTTGCGGCCCCGGGAAGCCAGGACTGCGGCGACGATTCCCCAAATAAGGGCAACAACAACACCTGACCAGCCCAGTCCCATTAGGTCCCCGAGCGCCCACCAGAGCGCCAGGGACAGGAACAGCAGGACGAAATGGCCTGCGACTCCGGCGCCGGCCAGCAACCCCGCGCCCTTACCGGCCCGGGTGGCGGACTGCTTGAGCTCGACCTTCGCCAGCTCGACTTCCTGCCGCATCAGGGTCGACATGTCCCGCGTGACATCGCCCAGCAGGTCACCCAGGGACGTCGTCTCCGCCTTGGCGTGCGCGGCGGTGGGGGGCATTTCGCTGGTCATCGACGGCCACCGTCGAAGGGATCATCACGGAGAGGATCCTGGCGGAGCGGGTCGGTCACCACAGGCTCGGAGGACCAGCGGTCCTGCCGGTCAGCGTCGCCGAGCGGGTCGGCGTCGAGCGGGTTGGGCGGGTACGTCTCGGAGAAGGCGGCCGTCGTGGTTGCCGGGGCAGGCATCTGCACGGGCGGCGGCGGAACTGCCATGCCGGAGTCAGGGACCCTGGTGACGGGGGTTGAGCCGGTGCCGGCAGCACCCGTTTCCGGGGCTCCAGCACTCAGGCTGCGGCTGAGCCGTCCGGCGAGGACGCCGGCGCCGGCCGCGAGCAGCAGGAACGTGCCGGGACGCTGGCGGGCAAAGGACTTAACCTCGGTCAGCAACGAACCCGGATCCCGCCCATCGAGCCAGCCTGCGACGGCGGAAGACCGCTCGGCCGCCTGGCGCACGAGGTCGCTGGCGACGCCGGGCTGCTCGGAGGCATCGGCCATGGTCTCCAGTTCGGTGGAGATCGAGCGCAGGCCCTCGGCGACCTTCTTTTGCTGCGTGCCGGCCTGGTCGGTCAGGTCGGACTTGGCCTGGTGCAGGAGATCCCGGGCGTTCGTCTTCACTTCGGCGGCGACATTGGCGGCTTCCGTTTTGGCCGTCTCGGCCACATTCTGGACGGAATCCGCGGCCTGGCGCTTCAGGTCAGCTGCCTCCACCTTGGCGGTCTCGGACTTGGAGTCCCCGCCCCCGGTGGCGCTGACGTTCGACGTCGGCGGGAAAGTGGTTGCCGGGCGGAGGGGATTCTGCTGGGTGGCCACAGGAGTGCCGTAGCTGCCGTCCTCGGGCCATTTGTTCTCTGTCATCTTCGCTCTCATTTCAAGATCGGCTGCTGATCACAAACCAGCAATAACGGGAGACATAATAGTAAGCATGATTACTAGTAAATAGTAAGTACCCTTGCTTAACTTTTGCCGCAGGCCCCTGGGCGCAGCGGCGGTGAGGCCCGGCCCGGCCGGTGAACTAGGCTTGAAACATGAGCAAAACGGTGGACGGCTGATGGCCAAGCGGGGCAGGGCCGCCGGCCGGAGCAACACCGAAAAGTCCGCCGGAGTGGTGGAGATCCCGAAAGGCAGCCGCCCCGAGGGGCCCCTGGAGGGCATCTACTACATCGATACCGGTGATTGCGAGCTGATCGCTGACCAGGACAACTCCAACGGCTGGCTGCTGCGGATCAACGGCGTGATGAGCTCGCACATCGACCTGGCCGATCCGCTGTTCCTCGACTTCGAATACATGCGCTGGATCTCGGCCCTGGTGGAATCGCGCTGGCCGCGGCACTCCCGGGCGAAGTTGCGCGCCCTGCACCTGGGCGGCGGGGCATGCTCCTTAGCCCGTTACTTCCACGCGGCCTACCCGGAGGCCCGCCAGGTGGTGGTGGAGCTCGACGGCAAACTGGCCGAATATGTCCGGGGCTGGTTCGACCTGCCGAAGGCGCCGCTGATGCGCCTGCGGGTGGGGGAGGCCCGCGAGGTCACCGAAAGCCTGACGCCGCAGACCCGGGACCTGATCATCCGTGATGTCTTTGCCGGCTCGCTGACTCCGCGGCCCCTTACCACCAGGGAATTCAACGAGCACGCCATGCGCGTCCTGGCCCCCGGTGGGATCTACGTGGTGAACTCCGGCGATGCGCCGGACCTGAGAAACGCCCGCGAGGACGCCGCAACCATTGCGGACACCTTCAAGCACACCGTGATCATCGCGGACCCGGCCATGCTTAAGGGCAGGCGCTACGGGAACATGATCATGGCCGGCAGTGATCTGCCGTTCGACGGCGACCCGGGACTGGCGCGGCGCCTGCTGGGCGGCGCGGTGCCCGCCCACATCTGGAATGACGCCAAGGTCCGGGCCTTTGCCGCCGGCGCCCCGGTCCGCCGCGACCCGCAAACGGTCGAGCCGGCGCCGTCGACGGCGCCGTCGGCTGCTCCGTAACGGCCCTTTAGAGCCCCGAAAACGGCGGTTACGGAGCAGTCGCTGGGTATCCTCCCCGCCCGAGGAGCGCCTTGCGGTGGGCTTTGGTCTGTTCCCGCAGCGCCTGCACCACCGCCGCGACGGCCGGACGGCGCATGGAATCGGGCCGCAGCACCATCCAGTACGGCAGCAGTTCGGCGAAATCCTCCGGCAGCAGCCGGACCAGATCCGGATGCAGGTCCGCCGCGAAGCAGGGCAGGAATCCGATCCCGGCGCCGGCGCGGGTTGCCTCCACATGAACGAAGACATTGGTGGAGCTCAGGCCGTCCCGCATCGTGGGCACAAGGCGCCGCGGGGCATCCAGATCGTCCACCTGAAGCATGGAATCCACGAAGTAGACCAGCGAATGGGTGGTGAGTTCCTCGATCGTCGTGGGGGTGCCGTACTCGGCAAGGTAATCGCGGGAGGCGTACATGCCGAGCATGTACTCGCCGAGCCGGGCGGCCGCGGCCCGGTGCACCTGCGGTTCGCCCACCACAACCTCGATGTCCAGCCCGGAACGCTGCTGGAGTGCCCGCCGCGTCACGGTGATGATCTCGACGCTGAGGCCTGGGTGGTCGCGGCGCAGCCTGGCCACCGCGGGGGCCGCGATGTAGGCACTGAAACCGTCCGTCGCGGTCATCCGGACGACGCCGGTGATCGGGTCCGGCACCCGGCCGGGCTGTTCGAGGGTCCGGATCGCCGCTTCCACCTGCTCGGCCACCAGCACGGCTTCCGCGCCCAGTTCCGTGAGCTCCCAGCCGCCGGAGGCACGGGAAAGCACCCGGCCGCCCAGGGCCTTCTCCAGCGCCGCGATCCGGCGCGACACGGTGGTGTGGTTCAGCCCCAGGGACTGCGCCGCCGTCGTGAACTTCGCGGAGCGCGAGACGGCCAGAAGTACGAGCAGGTCATCCGGGTTCGCATTCATATCTGCAATTCTGCACACAAGGGGTGCTGGTTTGACCATTGAATCGCACACTTTCTGCGGCAATACTCAGTACGGCTGCTCAGCGCTGTGCATCGCACCTCCTCTGGGCTGTTGACGACCGCAAACTTGAGGAGTGCAGGACATGGAGAGCAGCTTGAACGGGCGAAAGGCCCTGGTGACCGGCGGAGCCGGCGGAATCGGCGCTGCGAGCGTCCGCGCCCTGGCGGCACGGGGTGCCAAAGTGGTGATCGCGGACATGGATGAAACCGCGGCCACGGCCCTCGCCGACGAGGTCGGCGGCACCTCCTGGGCGGTCAACCTGCTCGACGTCGAGGCGCTGCAGTCCGTCAGCCTGGACTGCGACATCCTCGTCAACAACGCCGGCATCCAGCGCATCAGCCCCATTGAGGACTTCGACCCGGCGGACTTCCGCCGCCTCATCACGCTCATGCTGGAAGCGCCGTTCCTGCTCATCCGCGCCGCGCTGCCGCACATGTACGCCAACAACTTCGGCCGGATCATCAACCTGTCCTCAGTGCACGGGCTCCGCGCCTCGCCGTTCAAGAGTGCCTATGTCTCCGCGAAGCACGGCCTGGAAGGCCTGAGCAAGGTCACCGCGCTGGAAGGCGGCGCGCACGGCGTCACCTCCAACTGCATCAACCCCGGCTACGTCCGGACGCCGCTGGTCGAGTCGCAGATCGCGGACCAGGCCAAGGTGCACGGGATCCCGGAGTCAGAGGTACTCACCAAGATCATGTTGACCGAGGCCGCCGTCAAGCGCCTCGTAGAGCCGCAGGAGGTCGCTTCCCTCGTGGCCTGGCTGGCCTCCGACGACGCCGGCATGGTCACCGGCGCGAGCTACACGATGGACGGCGGCTGGTCCGCCCGGTAGCGCAACACCCGGCCCGCACCCACCCAGACAGCAACACGGGGTCAGATCGCGCCCATCCCGGGCCCCGGGATGGGCGCGATCTGACCCCGCGTTGTTTCTGGCGGCTGGTTATCCCGGTGGCGGGCGGCCGTTCAGTCAGTTTTCGTGTCGTTCTTTTTGTCGTCGCCCTGGTCCGTGGTCGCCGGTTCGGTGGAGCGGCGGATGTAGTCGTTGACGGCCTCCTCGGGAACCCGGAATGACCGGCCCACCCGCACGGCCGCGATGGCGTGTGACTTCACCAGCCGGTAGACGGTCATTTTGGACACCCGCATGGCCGCAGCGACCTCCGCGATCGTCAGGAAATGGGAGGAAAAATTCGCTGTGCTCATGTCATCTGGGCCGTCCACTAGTCGGGGTACCGGAGTTGCCGGTAGTCGTAATAGGTGACGTCCCCCGCCGCGCTGCCGGCTGTCCGGAGACCCACGTAGGGGGCATCGATCACGGCGACTGTGCCCAGGTGCCGGCCGTTGAACGGATCATCGCCGATCACCACCTGTCCCACCCGGAACGGAACGCGCGGTAATCTGGCGCGGCTCACAGTTCCCCACAGGAAAGTGGCCACCCGGCGTCGTTGGTGTTGCGGTCGCTGGTATTGTGCTTGCGGAGATGCAGGGGACTCCATCGGAACAACTCCTTCGGAAGGCGTGCCACTCGGACTATCAGCGGACGTCCGGAACAGCTTGGGAGGCTCCCCAGCCCCCCGCCCCGGCCGGTCCGTGCCGCCGTGAGAGCTACTGTAGCCCTCAGTCCCACTCGTCACACGAGTAACTCCTCCCCCGGCGAGACCGTGCACCACTTGGGACGCAGCGCCGACTACTTGCTGCGCTGCGGATCCGCCCCGTTACCAACCAGGACAAGCGTTCCGCCCAGCCCGATCATCATCGCCCCGCCGGCGGTGCCCAGCGCGGCGATCCGCCGGGGCGAACTGGCAAACCAGCGGCGGGCAGAACCGGCGATCAGCGCCCAGCCACTGTCCGAGACCAGTGCTATCGCGAGGAACAACGCCCCCAGCGTCGCCAGTTGCAAGGGGATGGCGCCGGCCGAGTAGTCCACAAACTGGGGCAGCACGGCGACGAAGAAAATAATCGACTTGGGGTTGGTGGCACCCACGATGAATGCCTCCCGGAGGATCCGCAGGGTCGACGCCGGACGCGGGGGCTCCGCCGCCGCCGGGCCTGTGCCACGGTGCCGGATGGCCTGGATGCCGAGGTAGACGAGGTAGGCCGCGCCGGCGAACTTAACCACGCTGAAGAGCAGTACGGACTGGGCCAGCACCACGCCCACCCCCAGGGCCACCGCGGCGATCTGCAACAGCTCCCCGGCGGCGTTCCCCAGCACGCTCAGGAGCCCGCCCCGGCGGCCGAGGACCAGCGTCCGTCCGATCACGAACAGCACGCTGGGACCAGGCACGGCGATCAGAAGGAGGGCGGCGAGGGCAAAGGCCAGCAGGTTGGTGGCGGGGACCATGACTGATTTTATCCCCGCAGGGGAGCCGGCAGCAGGGCCGGCGGGCTCTTCCGCACTGCCGGGATCGGCGTCCCCGGCACGGTTGCCGGCGTGCCCTACCGGCCGGGCTTCCGGCCGTGGTAGAACCGATCCGGGCCGCGAATCCTTTCGTCTCCTGCGCTTTGAGCAGGGCCGCTTCCCGCCCGTGCGCCCCAGGTGCCGCTGGGCGCTGCATTCCAGTACCAGGACAGTGAAGGAGAGGCGCCATGAAAGCCATCGTCCAGGACGTGTACGGCTCTGCGGATGTGCTGGTGCTGCGCGACGTTGACACCCCGGTACCGGGCGACGACGACGTGCTAATCCGGGTCCACGCCGCCGGCGTCGAACAGGGGGTCTGGCACCTCATGACCGGAATGCCGTTTCTGACCCGGGCCTTCTTTGGCTTCAAGGCCCCCAGGAACCCGATCCGTGGCAGGGAAGTCGCCGGCCGGGTCGAGGCGGTGGGGCGGAACGTCGTCGGGTTCCGTCCGGGGGATGCAGTGTTCGGGACGGCCGAGGGCACCTTCGCAGAATTCGTCTGTGCCAAGGAGGGCAAGATCGCCCTGAAGCCGGTGAAAGCCACCTTCGAGCAGGCAGCAGCCGTTCCCGTCTCCGCCACCACGGCGCTGCAGGGCCTGCGCGACAGCGGCCAGCTCCAGCCCGGGCAGGACGTGCTGATCATTGGCGCCGGCGGCGGAGTGGGCTCCTTTGCCGTCCAGCTCGCCAAGGCGCTCGGAGCGCAGGTCACCGGAGTGTGCAGCACCGCGAAGCTGGATCTGGTCCGGTCGATCGGCGCCGATCACGTCATTGACTACACGCACGACGACTTCGGGGACGGCGCGAGGCAGTTCGACCTCATTCTCGACACGGCAGGCAACCGCCCGCTGTCGGTCCTCCGCCGGGCGCTGAAACCCCGGGGAACCCTCGTGATTGTTGGAGGCGAGGGCGGCGGCCGCTGGACCGGAGGATTTGAACGGTCCCTCAGGGCGGCCCTGCTCTCCCCCTTCGTCGGGCAGAAACTCACGGGTCTGATGGCAACGGAGCGGCAGGAAGACCTCCGTTACCTGGCCCAGCTCATCGATACCGGTGCCGTCACCCCTGTCATCGAGAAGAGCTATCCGCTGGGCGACGCTCCGGAAGCCATCCGGTACCTTCACAGCGGCCACGCCCGCGGCAAAGTGGTCATCACCGTTTGAGGACGCCCGTTTCAGGGCAGCTGCAGCGCGAGTCCGATGATCGTGGCGTTGATCCCCAGGCCGATGAGCCACCAGCGGTTGAAGGTCAGGAGAAGCAGTGCGGCCGAGACCACGGCGCCCGTGACCGTAGCCGGAATCCACCAGGGCGCGTCGCCGACCAGGCCGAGGCCGCCCAGCACGAGGACGACGGCGGCCGCGACGGCCAGTACGGATGCCAGCCGCCGGACGTCGCCGGCAAACGGTGAATGCCCGACGTCGAACGGTGCCTTCGCGTCCGGCTTCGGCAGCCAGATGGCCAGATGCACCAGGCCGTGCGCGATCAGGAACAAACCCGCAATCCAGCGCATGGCGGCCCTCCTGCATCCCGGCTGACGCGTCCATCGAAGCACCGCGGCCGGGGGTGCGGCAAGAGGCACATGCCCCTCCGGCCCGGGACCGGTTCTGCTTGCCGCGGCGGGGCAACGCGGAGTTATCCGGAATTCCAGACACCGGGGAGGGTGTCGGACGGTCCGGCGTGCCGGCCGGGGCGCATGCTTAAGTACGGGATACCGGACACCGAGCACCTGAAGAGGATCCATGCCAGCCACCAGCAGCACCCCGCCAGCCGACGGGCCGGCGCCCCAAGCCGCCCCGGCCAAGGTGACCTCCAAGGTTCCGGCGGCTGAAAATACCCTGCGCATCCTCAAGCTGCTGGCCTCCAAACGGGGTCCGATGGCGGCGTCGAACATTGCCACCGCGCTGGGGCTGCCGCGTTCCAGTGTCTACCACCTGCTGGGCGTCATGGAGGCCAACGGTTTTGTGCTGCACCTGCACGAGGAGCAGCGCTACGGGCTGGGAATCAGTGCCTTCGAACTCAGTTCCGCGTATTCGCGGCAGGAGCCGCTCTCGCGACTGGGCCGGCCGCTGCTCGCCTCGCTGGTGGACGTGATCGGCGAAAGCGCCCACCTCGCCGTGCTGCACGGCCGCGATGTGCTCTACATCGTGGAGGAGCGGGCCAAGAACCGCCCCTCTCTGGTAACCGACGTCGGGGTGCGCCTGCCGAGCCACCTGACCGCGAGCGGGCGGGCGATCCTTGCCGCGCTGCCCAAGTCGCAGGTGCGGGCGCTGTACCCCAATGCGGCCGCGTTCACCGCCCGGCACCGGACCGAATCGCCGATCATGAAGTACTCGGCTCTCTCCTCGCACCTGGACCAGGTCCGGCAGCGCGGCTACGCCACTGAACACGGGGAGGTCACGCCCGGCTTCGGCTCGATTGCGGCCGCCGTCACGGACCATGTGGGCTGGCCGACCGCCGCCGTCGCCGTGACCTTCCTCGAGGACAAACTCCCGCCCGAGGAGTGGCCTGCCCTCGCCGCCCGGGTGCGGAAAGCGGCGGACGATCTCTCCGTCCGGATCCACGGCCGCCCGCAGCCCGGTTAAGCGGCCCGCCCCGCAACCGGCCGCCCGCCCTCCCGACCCCGCCCACCCTCCCCACCCTCCCCACCCTCCCGTTGCGCTATCACTTTGGGCTCCCATCCCGGCGGCAAAGTCATATGGTCGTAGCAACGCTCTGATTGATGGAGCGTTTTATGGTCAAGTTATTTCCTCCGAATGCCCGTACCGAGTTCGT
>NZ_JBVAYX010000041.1:0-26045 GCF_055412825.1 Pseudarthrobacter linnaei | reverse complement strand
CGTTTTGCCCGCACACCCACCGATCCGCTAAGCGTCATCACCATGGCGAAAGGAGCCTAAAGTGCTCGATTTCAATTTCCGGCCGTCCGCGTCGGTGGTTATCTGCTCTTATACCGAGCAGCGCTGGGACCAGCTGATGGACGTCATCGACTCCGTCCACGCCCAGACTCTCCGGCCCAAACAAGTGATAGTTGTGGTGGACCACAATGAGGACCTGTACAAGCGGCTGGTGGCCGCCATGCAGGACGTCACCCTGGTGGAGAGCACGGGCCTTCAAGGGCTTTCCGGAGCCCGAAACACGGGTGTAGCGCTGGCCACCTCCGACATTGTGGCGTTCTTGGACGACGACGCCGTGGCGGCTCCGGACTGGCTCGAAAAGCTAACGGCCCTCTACGACGATTCCGACGTACTGGCCGTGGGCGGCAAGGTCGAACCTGTCTGGGAAGGCGGCCGGCCCGGCCACTTCGGCCCGGAACTTGACTGGATTGTCGGCTGCAGCCACCGCGGCATGCCGAAAGTGGCATCCGAAGTGCGCAATGTCATCGGCGCCAACATGTCCTTCCGGCTTCAGGTGCTCCAGCAGGTTGGCGGCTTCAATCTCTCCCTCGGACGCCAGGGCACGAAACCGCTGGGATGCGAAGAAACCGAAATCTGCATCCGCGCTGCTATTGGCTCCCCGGGGTCGCGCGTCGTGTACGAGCCGGCAGCCATGGTGCGTCACCACGTCCCCGTACAGCGGGGAACCTTCCGATACATGCTGGAGCGCTCCTGGTCCGAAGGCATTTCCAAAGCCCAGGTCAGCCACGTGGTGGGCCATAAAAGGGCCCTCGGCCCCGAGCGGCGCTACGTGCGCAGCGTCTTGCCCCGGGCGGTCGTTTCCGCTCTGGCGGACTGGAGCAGGGGCGCTGACCCCGAGGGCTTGCGCCGGGCCGGGGCCTACGTGGCCGTTCTGGCATTCACCGCCGCAGGGTACGTCCGTGGCCGCCGACTCGCCGGAGGCTCCGAATCCGTCGTGGCCGGTTCGGCACCCGTACCCCCTAGCGGCCTTCCCTGGAGGGAAGCCACCTGATCGAAGTTGGCGGCTATGCCCGCCGCTGTGGCTTCGCAGGCATCATCGGCGCCCTCGAAGACCGTGACCGTGTGGTTACGGGACCGCGCATCGCTGCTACGTGGCGCCATCGCCGCGATCTTGCCCTTGACTCTTTGTCGGTGGGTGGTGCCCGGGCAAGGCTGTCCAAGAGTTCGGAGCTCGTTCCGTCTCGCGAACGTTGCTCCGCAGCCTCCGGAAAGTCGCGCCCCGGCTTTTCGTCCTTGGCCGCCGGGGCGTTGATTCGCATACTGGAAGCACGGTGCATAGCCGCGCTGACAGGAAGGGTGGGAATCCATGGGGGGCGGGACAAACGGGTCGTTCCGGCGCCGGGTGGAGCGGGCAGCGGAACTCCGCTCCCTCCGGGTGAGCGGAATGACGGTCCAGGAAGAGGAGGAGCTGGCCGCTGCCGATGAGACGGAACGGGAGTTGCGCGCAAAATTCGACGACGCAGCCAGAGCCGAGTACCTCATCCGCGACGCCATGGCGCAGGGCAAATTCGACCATCTTAAATACGCCGGAAAACCCATCCCCGGGCTGGGGGAGAAGTACGACCCCGACTGGTGGGTCAAGGGCCTGATACAGCGCGAAAACATCACCGGGATGGGTCCCCGGGCCATCCTGCTCCGCACCGAGGACGCCGGGCTCGATGACCGGATCGACGAGCAGCGCTCCGAAGCGCAGGTCCGCCAACTCCTGGGAGATTTCAACGCCCGCGTGATCGATGCCAGACGGCAGCTGCAGGGCGGTCCGCCGGTCATCACCAAGACCCGCGACGTTGAGTCTGAGGTGCGACTCTGGGCGGAACGCCGTGCGGCCCGCGCCGCCGTCGTCGCGGAACTGGGAGCGCGGCAGGAACCGGACCGCATTCGTCGTCGGTGGTGGCGGCGGTTCCGGTCCGGTTTCTAGCGGGCTGGTGGCCCTTGGCCCGTGGCCGCGACCCGGTTCAGTACCGTGCGATCTGGGTCAGATAACCGTAGTACTGCCCATCGATCGGGCGCAGCGGGTCGCCCTCGAAGCCGAAGTCGCTGTGTTTTTTGTTGTACGAGGCGGTGATGTCCAGGAACTGGGCCATCACGTCCTCGCCCGAACCCTCGCACTCCCCTGAGCCGATGCACAGCGCCACGGAGCCGGCGACGGCGGGGCTGGCAAAGCTGGTTCCGTGGGCCACGGAATAGCCGCCCGGCGCTGTGGAGGTCACACAGACCCCGGGGCCGGCAATGGTGTGGGCCCTGTCCCTGGACTTGCTGGCGTAGTTGGAGAAGAGCGCCGGACGGTCATCCAACTGCCCCACCGCAGACCAGTCCTCGGCCCCGCAAACCGGGGCCTCGAGGCCATCAGGCTTTCCGTCGAAGTCTGCCATCGCCGTGGCGGTCAGCACCTCGTCGTACGTGGCAGGGACCGTGCCGGCGAAGTCCTGACCGGAGTTTCCGGCGGCGACGGCGTACACGACTCCGGCCTTGACCGAGCGGCAGATGGCGTAGTGCATCGGATCCGTGCCTTTGCCGCAGTCGTCGGTTTCGACACCCGGACCACCGATGCTGATGTTGGCCACCTCAATGTCGTTTTTCGGGTCCGTGTCCTTGCGCGTCGACGTCACCCAGTCGATGGCGCAGATGAGCATTTCCTCCGTGATCACACCGGCGTCGTCATTTACGCGAACGGACCACAGCGGGGTTCCCGGTGCCGTCCCGATGACGCCCTCGTTGTTGTCCTTTGCTCCGATGACCCCGGCCACAAAGGTCCCGTGTCCAACGCCATCCGTGGGGTCCACCTTGACCGGCGACCCGGTGGAGCAGTCGATGCCGCCACGCACATTGAGGTCGGGATGGCTTCCGTCGATGCCGGTGTCAATCACGGCCACGTTGACGCCGACGGGATCCGTCCCGGCGTCGGGCTCCGGGGCAGCAGGGGCAGAGCCGCCGATCCTCAGCCACCAGAGCGGTTCCACCTGGGTGCCCGGCTCGGGGGCTGGGGGCTCCTCGAATTCCCGGGCCAGAGTGACGAAGTCAACGCCCGGGTCAGCAGTGAGGCGGGCCGCGACGGATGCCGTCATGGTGGCGGCGTACCCGCTCACGGCGGCCCGGTAGACCGTGGAAACGGAAAGACCGTAGCTGCCCTGCTGTGTCGCGGCCGCTGCCCCGGCGTCAACCACGCCGTCCTTGAGGACCACGATGTAGCGTTGTTCCTGCTCGGCGCCGGTCGAGGGGACCGCAGCGACAAGGCCTCCGGCCACGGCCAGGCTCAGCGCTGCGAGGCCGCCCACGATTCGCCGGAACCTTGACATCATGTTCGGCGGTGGAGCGGCGGTCCCGGCATTCCGGTGAGCCCCCGCGGCTACACGCACTGGTTCCCGTGATGATCCTGGACGGCGGACGTGGCTAAACATAGTGGCCTCCCTTAAGCGTCTACGCTGCTGAACGCCCCCGGTCCTAGCTTAGGCCCGGCACTGTCTCTTGCACACGGACCTTTGGCATTACTTGGAAATGGCCAGCGGCAGGAACGAGGCAACCGCCGGACCCGGGGAGCGTCGAGCGACTGGCCCAAGCGGCCCTGGTCAGGCGGTGGGCCTAGGTGCGGAGCCAGTCCTGGTCGAAGTCCGGGTGGTCGTAGTAGGGCAGGGCCAAGGCGTTCAGTGACTGCTCAAGCCATTCCAGTGATTGCGGGATCCAGCCGGCGTCCTGAACCGTGTCGCTGACCAGGGACGCGAGGGCCGCCTGCCGGGCGGATTCCACAACGTGGATCAGGCGCCGCTTGGCCTCGCATTCGAGCAAAAGGCGTTGTTCGTACCAGGCCCCGGATTGCGAGACAGTCCGGTCGCCGAGAAGGGTCCGTGCCACGGCCTCGTCCTCGGTGATCCGCTCGGACAGGAAATCGACAATGTCCACACCGTGAGCGTACGCGCGGTGCTTGGCCGGCAACCAGCCCCGGCCGGCGCCGCCGCCCCGGCGCTTAGCGCACTGCCAGGTTTTCCGCGTCCCCGGGACCAACGAAGCGGCAGGATCCCTCGTGCCGCTCGGGCACATCACAGGTCCGGCCGGTGGGCA
Organism: Pseudarthrobacter linnaei; assembly: GCF_055412825.1. Classification (NCBI taxonomy): domain Bacteria; kingdom Bacillati; phylum Actinomycetota; class Actinomycetes; order Micrococcales; family Micrococcaceae; genus Pseudarthrobacter; species Pseudarthrobacter linnaei. The sequence goes on along the minus strand of NZ_JBVAYX010000041.1, from coordinate 21,911 downwards.
GGTGGACGTTGCCGCAAAGTCCGGTGATGGCCACGTCCTCGCGGACGTGGAGGCTGCTCAGATCGGGCCGGCCCTGGCTTTGCTCGTGGATGTGGCGGGGGCCGGGGGAATTCTGCTCTGGACTGTTCATGTCTGCTGCTCCTTGGAGGGCTTGCTGTGCAGGGGGTGCCAGTCTCGATTGAGTCCGATGCCCCAGTCTCACACGGCGCCGTTAATACCGTGGGACCGCCCCATTAGATTTTTGTCTCCGGTCCGGTTTCGGTGGCGTGCGCGGGGGTATATTTCGAAGGAGAGCAGCGGTTCACATCAGGTAGAAGGGGTGCGCCATGATGGTGCCAAATTCAGCGGACATCGGTGCCCCGGGACAGGGCGTTCACAGCGAGGCGCCGATCACCGCGGACGCTCTTGCCACCCGGCTGGGTGACATTGCCCGGGAACTCCAGCACGAGGATAACGCTGACTGCGTGCTGGCCGGGATCGTACACGCCGCGCTGGAGCTGGTTCCGCACGCTGCCGAGGCCTCGGTCAGCCTGGTGACGGGCCGGGGGACGATTGTATCGCGTGCCGCTTCCAGCGATCTGCCGCGCCGGGTGGATGCCCTGCAAAGCGAAACCGGACAAGGTCCGTGCCTGGAGGCTTCCTATGACAAGCGGGTTGTGGGTGTTCCCGACCTCAGCACGGACAAGCGCTGGCCGGACTTCTCGCAGCAGGCCTTCGAGCTCGGAGCGCGGAGCATGCTCTCCTTCCAGCTCTTTGTGAATGGGGACCACCTCGGAGCCTTGAATCTCTTCGGGAATGACGTGGGCGTCTTCGACGCCGAATCGGAGCGGATCGGGGCGCTGGTTGCTGCCCACGCCGCCGTCGCCGTCGCCGGCAGCCAGCAGGTCAGCCAGCTCACCCTGGCGCTGGATACCCGGGACCTGATCGGTCAGGCCAAGGGAATCCTTATGGAGCGGTACAAGATCACCGCCCAGCAGGCGTTCCTGTTGCTGTCGCGGGCCAGCTCAGAGCTGAACATCAAACTTCGCGAGGTCGCGGAGCAGTTGACCGTCAGCGGGGAAATGACAAAAAAGCCCTCTCACACGCCTGCCCCGAGCCCGGCGCCGGGTTCTTAGCTGCCGGCAGGCAACTGCGAGCCATCGATGAGCCCGGAGCAGACCACGGACAGCGGAGTACCGTCAGTCCGGGCGCGGCGCAGCAACTCCCTCAGGGCGTCCTCTGCCGACAGTCCGTGGCGTTCCATCAGGATCCCGCAGGCACGGTTGGTGTTGTCCCGGCCGGCGAGGGCGCCCTTGAGCGGGCCGCTCAGGTGCCGGGGTGTTTCCGAGCCCTGGACATGGGCGAGGAGGGTCGCCGCGGGAACCGCGAATTTCTCGAGCAGGTGTCCGGTGGCGGCGGTATAGGCCGCCGGCAGGGCGGCGTAGATCTTCAGCGTTCCGATGGGCCCGTCGGCGGTGGCCAGCGGTGTGCTGACGACGGAGCGGACGGGCAGCAACGCGACAGCCTCGCTCCAGAGCGGCCACCGGTCATCCGCTGCCGCGTCGTGGACCAGCACTGTTGATGCTGCCGTCCAGGCCTCGACGCACGGGCCCTGGCCCAAGTCGTGCTGGGCGGCGTCCGCCTGTCCCACGAGCTGTGCTGTCGACGCGGTGCTGCTTCCGCGCCCTTGCTCGTCGAACAGTGTGATTCCGGCCCCGGCTGATCCCGGAATGGCATCCCGGACGGCCTGGACGAGCAGTTGCAGGGCACGGTCTACCTTGTCCTCGGTCAGGAGCAGGCCTTTGATGCGCGCGAAGACGGCGGTGAGTTCATCGAGGGGGAGTGGATTGAATGGCTGGTTGAGCACTTGCGGGCCTTATGGCGTGAGGGCACTATTGCCCTGCGTATGCCCCCTGCTGAGCCGGGACGCCCTGAAGGGCGGTCCACCTCAAGCATAACCCGCTCCGCTGCGCGGTGGCTAAGCCAGAGGTAACGGTCGACGACGGTGCGGCGTCCCGCTGTCGTCGACCGGCCCCGCCCGGCACAACAAGGTCGGCGCGGCGCCTCAGCCCGCGGCGGCCAGCGGAATCTCCAGGAACCCGCCGGCGGCGTCCCAGCTGCTCGCCGTCCCGAGGTGCCGGCTGAGCCGCTGCATCCGTTCCGCGATCTGCCGGGAACTCCGTCCCGCCAACCGGGCCTGGAAATCGGTGATCAGCGTCGGGTGCAGCCGCAGCCCCAGCGGTGTGCCCCCGTCCGTGACGAGCAGGAAGATGAACGACTGGTCGTTGCGCTCCAGCGGATCCACCGCGTAGTCGTCCACAAAGTCCCCGGCGCTGTAGATGATCGGCCGGTTCCGGAACACCTCGATGCCACGGAAGATGTGCGGAGAATGCCCGTAGACGACGTCGGCCCCCGCCTCGATGAGCGCCCGCGCCAGCTCGCGGTGCTCGGACGGTGCCCCGGAGCCCCAGTTTGACCCCCAATGGGCGGATACGACCAGGAGCCCGACGCGGGCCTTCGTCCGCCGGACCAGGGCCAGCAGGTCAGCCACCCTGCGGTCGCTGTCCACCACCGGCACGTAGAAGATCCCAGGCCCGGCATCGGCTTCCCAGCCAGGCTGGTTGTCGGTGAAGGCAACGAGGCCGACGGCGGTCCCCGCCACGCGGCGCACCGCGGGCCGGCGGGCGGCATCCCCGTCCAGGCCGGCACCGGCATGCAGGACCCCGGCCGCGTCGAGCCCCGGCAGCATTTCGCCGAAGGCGCCGGCCCCGTAGTCCAGGACGTGGTTGTTGGCCAGTGACACCATCCCGATCCCCGCGGACCGGAGGCTTGCCACGTTCTTGGGGTCGGAACGGAAATGGAATACCTTCCCGGCCTCCGGCTCCCCGCCGGCTGCCAGGACGCATTCGAGGTTGGCGATCGTGAGGTCCGCCTGGCGCAGCACGGAGACCGTGTCTCCCCAGGGGTAATCGGCGGCTACCTGTCTCAGCCGCTCGTTCACGAGCCTGCCCAGCATGACGTCGCCCAGCAGCCCAATCAACATCGCGCACCCGCCCGGGGCTCAGGACTCGTAGTCTTCCACCTGCTTTACGGGGCGGGGCTCCGCCTCATCAGGATTGTCGCCGTACTGCAGCTTGGCCCGGCGCTGCCGCAGGAGGTCCCAGCACTGGTCCAGGTCCTCTTCGATGCGCTTCAGCCGGGCGTGCTCGGGGCCGTGCTCGTAGTCCGGCGAGGAGGACGGTGCCTTCTCGCGGAGCGCCTGTTCTTCCTCCACCAGCGCTGAAATGCGTTCCAGGATGTGACGTTCGTCCACGACGGCCTTCTCTCGGTAGCAGTTCTTCCGCCAGCGTAGCGAGGCCGGGATGCGCTGGCCAGAGGACCGGAGACCGGAGGCGGCTATATAATCAGCTTGCTTATCAGTTTGTCGCTTCCTAAAGTGGATCCCGTAAGGCATCAATCTCTCCGGGCGGAGGATCCCGGCCGGTCCACCGGCTGGCGTGATCCTCCCCCGGCGCCAGAGGAGGACCAATGTCAGAGCACAACATTGCCGGTAAGAAAGTCGCCTTTCTGCTCACGGACGGTGTGGAGCAGGTGGAACTGACCAGCCCTTGGAACGCGGTGAAGGAGGCCGGCGGCGAGCCCACGCTGGTGGCCCCCAAGGGCGGGAAGCTCCAGGGCTACGACGGCACCGAGAAGGGGCAGACGTTCGACGTCGACCTCACGGTCGCCGAGGCGAATGCCTCCGATTTCCACGCGCTGGTGATCCCCGGCGGCGTCGTCAACGCGGACCATCTCCGGGCCGACAAGGACGCCCAGACCTTCACCCGGGCCTTCTATGACCAGCACAAGCCGGTGGCCTCGATTTGCCACGGCCCCTGGCTGCTGATCGACGCCGGCGTCATCAGCGGCCGGAAGGTCACTTCCTACCACACGCTCCGGACTGACCTGTTGAACGCCGGCGCCACCTGGAGCGACCAGGAGGTCGTGGTCGACCAGGGTCTCGTGACCAGCCGGAACCCGCACGACCTTCCCGCGTTCAACGACAAACTGCTGGAGGAAATCGAGGAGGGCGAGCACGCCGGCCAGACGGCCTAAGCGGCGCCGCCACCGAAAAGGGGTGGGCGGCGACACCTACCCTGACGGGGTGATCTGGGGCAGGATATGCCCTGTAACGTGCACCCTGGCCACACGGCACCCTGGCCAGCACCCCAGCTGCAAGGAGACCCGGACATGACCACGCTCAACCCGTACCTGAGTTTTCGCGACAACGCCAAGGAAGCCATGACGTTCTACCAGTCGGTATTTGGCGGAGAACTGAACATGAGCACCTTCGGCGAGTACCACGCCAGCGAAGATCCTGCCGAGCAGGACAAGATCATGCACGCCGTGCTGAGCACGGCCAAGGGAATGGTGCTGATGGGCGCGGACACACCCAACGGCATGGACTACACGCCCGGCAGCAGCATTTCGGTGTCGCTCAGCGGCTCCGACGAGGCCGAACTGCGCGGCTACTTCGACAAGCTCGCCGACGGCGGACAAGTCACCGTACCCATGGAGAAAGCCCCCTGGGGAGACGTCTTTGGCATGTGCACGGACCGGTTCGGGACCGACTGGCTGGTCAACGTCGGGGCCGAGTAGGCCACGCGATAGGCCCGAGTAGGCCAGGCGATGGGCCCCGAGTAGGCCACGCGCCGGCTGCGGACTGAGGCTGCCCGGCTGCTGGGCAGGGCTGCCCGGGGTCCTAGTCCGGGCTGGAATCCGTCGTGAGCCCGCGGTCATCGGAGGACTGCTCGTCCTCTTCCTCCGCCGGGCCGACGGCTTTGTTCCCGTCCCTGGCGCCGGTTGCCGCCTGGGCCTCGGTGGAGCCTGGGCCCCCAGGGCTCGCGTCCTGGCCTTCCTCGCGGGCCACTGGCGCGGCCGCCGCCTGGCCTCCGTCCTCGACGCCGTCCTTGACGATGTCAACTGGCTCCTTGGGTTCCTTGCCCATCGGTTCCTCCCCGCTCTGGCAGCTCCGGTGCAATTGTGAGGGCCCGGCGTGGGCCCTGACTGCCCAAGATACACCGCCGCCCGGCCGGCGTATTCCCCTCTTCGATGGACGCGAGTATTCTGGTGGCGGCCGGGACGCCGCTAATCCGAGTCCATATTCCCGGCTAGGAGAGGCTTGCCATGACCGAGAAGTTGCACCTCAAGCCGGAGGATGAGTTCCCGGATGACCTCACCGAGGTGGGGAACAAGGACCTTCAGATCCTCGACAGCCAAGTACAGCGGCAGCTGGACCATGAATACGTGGCAGATGGCGAACCGAACCCGGAGACCGAATTCAGGCACTACGACCTCGATGAGGAGTTCAGCGAGCGCGACAAGAGGGACGACTGAGCGGCCGGTTCTGTCAGTATGCTTACTAGGCGCTAACGAGTCGCGCTGAACAGATGCGCTGAAGAGAGAAGAGCCCACCATGAGCAGGCCTGACCGTTTTGAGATCGAGGCCGCGGGCCATCTGGGCCATGTCTTCGTCTCAACATGCCAAGCCGGCCCAGCCGGCGCCGGGGCGGTGCGTCCGCCCGTCGTGCTGATCCACGGGATCGGCGTCTCGCACCGTTATTTCAGGAGGCTCCACGGGCTGCTGGCCGAATCTGTTGACACCTACTCGATCGACCTGCCCGGCTTCGGCTCCACGCCGCGGCCGGAGCACACCCTCACAGTCGCCGACCACGCCACCTACATCCTCGGCGCCCTGGAACAGCTGGGAGTCCTGGAGTTCGTGCTCGTCGGCCACTCGATGGGCACCCAGTTCGCGATCGAAACGGCGCTGCAGCAGCCCGGCCGGATCTCCCAGCTGGTCCTGATGGGACCGGTGGTCGATGCGAAGCGCCGCACCGTGGTGCAACAGGCGCTGGCGCTGGGCCGGGACAGCTTGTTCTTCGAACGCCCGTCCTCGAACGCGCTCGTGTTCACGGATTATTTCCGCTGCGGGCCCGTCTGGTTCCTGAAAACCCTGCGCGTCATGATGGGCTATCCTACGGAGCAAAAGATTCCAGGGGTGTCTGCCCCGGTCCTCGTGCTGCGCGGTGCCAAAGACCCCGTGGCCACCACTGACTGGTGCCGTCGTCTGGCCGCGCACGCAGCCCGGGGGCAACTGCTCGAAATAGAAGGCACCGGGCACGTGGTGCAGCACAACCGCTCCGCGGAAGTGGCAGGAGCCATCCTGGACTTCGCCGGGATCCGCCGGACGGCCGGAGAGGCTACCCAGGGGCACCCGGCGTGATCCGGACCCTGCAGGCCGCCCGGTGGTGGGTCCAGGACTACCTCTACGCCGCGGGCCGCCAGGTCCTCAGCGCCGCGGCCCGGACCAGGGCAACGGATTTCCTTGGCGGGACCGCACGGCCCGTGGTGGTGATTCCCGGGGTCTATGAGGAGTGGCGCTTTATGCTGCCGCTGGTTAGGCGTCTTCATCAGGCCGGCCACCCGGTGCACGTGCTGACCCTGCTGCACCGGAACCGGCTCGCGGTGCCCAAAGCTGCGCACCTGATTGCCGGATACATCCGGGACCGTGACCTCACAGACGCGATGATCGTCGCCCACAGCAAAGGCGGCCTGATCGGTAAATTCGTGATGTTGCAGCTGGACCCGGAACGCCGGATTGCCGGTATGGTGGCGGTCTGCTCGCCGTTCTCCGGCTCCCGCTATGCCTCATTCATGCTCCTGCCGAGCCTGCGCGCTTTCTCGCCCCGGAATGCCGTGACCGTGCAGCTCTCCCGGGAGGAACGCGTCAACGAGCGCATCACCTCGGTCTACGGGCTCTTTGACCCGCACATCCCGGAAGGGAGCATGCTCCCCGGCGCCCGGAACATCCAGCTGGACACCGCCGGCCACTTCCGGATACTGGCCCACGAGGACACGATCCGCACCATCCTGGACGTGACCGCCGGGACGCCGGCGGCGGCCCCGGCCGAGCACCCCGCCGAGCCCACGGCCTAGACCTCGAAGTGCCTGCGGCCGGGTCCGGCCCCCGGCCCGGAATCCCCAACGCAGGACCAACCGCGCCGGGATGTGGCGCCCGGTCCTGGTCCTGGCAGTGCCCGCAGGGGACCGGGCGGGGGCGCCGGCCAATCCGGGCACAAAGGCCCTCACATCCCGGGGCCTCCTGACAGATAGTGGGAAGGAGCGGCCAACTGGTCAATTTCCCAGCCTGCGGAGCGCACGCCTGGATGAGGTCACGGCCGACACCCCGATTGGAAAGCCATACCGATGACCATTTTCGAAGACAGGGTCGACGCCGGCCGGCAGCTGGGAAGGCGGCTCGCAGAGTTCCGGGGCCAGGACGTTGTGGTCCTGGGCCTGCCCCGCGGCGGCGTCCCCGTGGCCTTCGAAGTCGCCGCCGCCCTCGACGCGCCGCTGGACGTGATCGTGGTGCGGAAGCTGGGGCTTCCCTACCAGCCGGAGCTTGCCATGGGAGCGATCGGGGAGGGCGGCGCCCGCGTACTGGAAGACCACGTGCTGGCCCATGCCCGGGTCACTGACGCAGAGCTGCAGGCCGTCGAAGACCACGAACGCGCCGTGCTGGAGAACCGCGTGATCCGGTTCCGGAAGGGCCGGACCCGGCAGGACCTCACTGGACGCATCGCCGTCATTGTCGACGACGGGATCGCCACCGGATCCACCGCCCGGGTCGCCTGCCGGGTCGCCCGGAAGCTTGGTGCCGCGAGGGTCATCCTGGCCGTCCCGGTCGCCCCCGCCGACACCCTCAGGAGCCTGACCGAGCCTGACGAGGTGGTCTGCCTCGCCACCCCGCCCCAGTTCTCCGCGGTCGGCTACCACTACCGCGATTTCTCGCCCACCGAAGACGACGAGGTGGTGCAGCTGCTCGACGCCGCGGCCAAGCGGCTGCAGAACTCGCAGCCCGCGTTCCGGGAGCCCGCCGCGGCCAGCGTGCAGAATGCCACGGAGTTCGATGAGGAAGCCGAGATCCCGTCGCGCGGAGTCCGGCTCCAGGGCCAGCTGCACCTGCCGGTGCCGGCCCGCGCCGTGGTCCTGTTCGCGCACGGCAGTGGCAGCAGCCGGCACAGCCCGCGGAACCGGTATGTGGCCGGAGTCCTCCAGCAAGCCGGGCTCGGCACCCTGCTGCTGGACCTGCTGACCCCGGCCGAGGAACGGAACCGGGCCAACGTCTTCGACATCGAACTGCTGGCCCGCCGGCTGTCCGCCGCCACCGACTGGCTCGCCACCCGCGAGGACACGGCAGCCTGCACGATCGGCTACTTTGGGGCCAGCACCGGCGCCGGGGCCGCGCTCTGGGCCGCCTCCGAACCAACCGCCAGTATCGACGCCGTCGTCTCCCGCGGGGGCCGCCCCGACCTGGCTGGCCCCAGGCTGTCCGCCGTCCGGGCGCCCACCCTTCTCATCGTGGGCAGCTACGACCACGAGGTGCTGGAGCTCAACCGCAAGGCGAAGTCCATGATGCGCTGTCCCAACCAGTTGGCCGTGGTCCAGGGCGCCACGCATCTCTTCGAGGAACCGGGTACGCTGGCCGCGGCAGCCATCCTCGCCAGGGACTGGTTTGTCGACTACCTTCTGCCGGCCAAGACCACTCCAGGAGCAACAGCATGAGCTACACCTACACGGCCATCGTCCCGCTGAGCTGGGAGGACGCCGTCGAAAAAACGCGTGCCGCGCTCGCCGCCCAGGGTTTCGGGATCCTCTCGGAAATTGATGTGCGCGCGACCTTTGCCGCCAAACTCGGCAAGGACGCCGGGGACGCACTGGGGGACTACGTAATCCTCGGAGCCTGCAACCCGATGCTCGCCAGCCGGGCGCTCGCCGCCGAACCGGAAATGGGGGCGCTGCTGCCCTGCAACGTGGTGGTGCGCCGCGCAAAGGACGCCACTGCGACGACGGTCCAGGCCATCGACCCGCAAACCATGGTGCAGCTCAGCGGGCACCCCGCGGTCCGCGAAGTGGCGGACGACGCAGGGACACGCCTGCGGGCGGCCTTGGCCGAACTGGGCGGGGACAGCTGATCCGTCAGGCCCCATGCACATTGTGGTGGCCGCCGGTGCGGTGGCGGTAGGCGTAGACCAGCAGCGCCACGCCGGCGAGCACCAGGAGCACCGGAACGAAGTACTCGCTCGCGGTGAGCAAGGCGGTGGCCTGCAGGGCGAAGATCAGCCCCAGCACGGCCAGAACTGCGGCCGGAACCAGAGGCCACTTCATCCTGGCCGGTTCCGCAACTCCCGGCTGGCCGGCGACGGCGGCAGGCTGGCCGGCGCGGTGTTCGGGCATAACGGGAACCAGGGAAAGCACCGCGAACGTGGCAGCCAGGCCCAGGAACAGCACGGCGGCAACCGGCATGCCCTCCCAGGCCGGCGGGAGGGCCACCACAAGGGCCAGCGTCAGCATCACCCCGCAGGGGATCAGCGCCCACCAGTTGGAGCGTTCGCGCACATACACCGCACCGAAGCCTGCGCCCATGAACAGGAACAGGAAGGCACCGGCCCAGTACGCGGCCGGGCCCGGCAAGAGCTGCGTGACCAGGATGACCGCTGCCAGGCCCAGGAACACCGAGCCGGGGATGGCGGCCCACCAGTTGTCGCGGCTGCGGACGAACAGGACCACGAACGCGGTCCCGGCCGCAGCGAAAATCAACGGCCACACGATGGCCGCGCTGTCCAGAATCCCGAGCAGATCCAGCAGCAATAGGACTCCGGCCGCCATCAATGCGATGCCGGCGATGATGCTGGTGTTTGCCGATTTCACCTTGTGCCTCCCGGAAGCAGGCGGGCGGACGCGCACCGCCCCTGAACTCTCAGGCTATTCCCGAGCCGGCAGCCGGCGTAGGGCACAAGGTCATGAAGACCGCGGCGCGACCAGCTGGCGCCCGGCTACCGGCGAAGGCCTTCTGCCCGGGACTTGATGCCCAGGAGCATGCGCCGTTCCATGATGAACTGCAGGGGTTCGAGCACCGGCCGAAGGATCAGCCCCACGGGCAGCGGGGAATAGTCGTAGCGAGTCCGGGACAGCAGCCGCGTGACGTGCACGTTGACAGGCTGCAGCACAAACGTCCAGCCGAGCTCGACCCGCTGCCCCGCGGGAGCACCGCCGGACGCCCTGATCTGCCCGGTGCGCGGATCCATCGTGCCGCCGAGACCCAGCACTGATCCGGCCTCCACGCGCCGGACCGGAATCCCCAGTTCCGGACCCTTCCATAACATCAGCGGGACGACATCGCCGACGTCGAGCTGCTGGTATTCGGGAAGGATCTGCCCTGCGCTGTGCATGCCGTGGCCCGCGGCGTTCTCCAGCAGGTCGTAGCTGTACATCCCGCCGCGTCCGACGCCCAGCTGGACCAGCCAGGGCCAGACGTTCGCGGCCGGCACGTTGATGGTGACGGCCCGTGTGCTCTGCATCCGGGGCGTCCGCACGAGCTCGTCGCCCGGAAGCGGGGCGGCGGTCTCCTGGGCGGTCGCCCCCCAGCGCAGCATCCGGGGACGGACAGCGAGGACGTAGGCGGCGGCGACCGCCGCCGCCGCCAGGGCAGCCAGCGGTCCGCGGAGCCGGAGGAAGGCGGGGGCCCGGTTCATCGGATGCGGCTTTCTTCTCGAGTTTGCTGGCGGCGTCCATGCGCGATGGCCGACGGGACAAGGAACGCCAGGGCGGGGACGCTCCACAGCCAGTATCCCCAGCCGAACAGCATGAGCCCCAGATGGAAGGCGATCACGCCGGCCCAGCCGATGGTGGCCCAGGACCCGCCTAGGAGCAGCAGGAGGCCGAGGGCAACCTGGCCCAGGGACAGGGCCAGGCCCCAGGCGGAAGGATTGGCCATGAAGACGGTTTGCCAGGCGGAGGTGATGAAAGGCAGCAGGGCCGCGTCAGCGAAATACCGGTAGAACTCCGGGCCGGCGGCCACGATGCCGAGGTGGATCCCGCCGGTGAAGAGGAAGAAGCCGCCCACGATGCTTCCCGGCCGTCCGGTTCGCTCTGCGGGCCGGACCCGGTCCGCGGCCTGCGGACGTGCCATGGGTCCCTACCTCCCCGGGCTGGAGCCGGAGCCCGCGCCCGGGCTGGAGCCCGTGCCCGCACCCGGGCCGGGAACGGCGTCGGCGGCATCCGCCGTGCGGGGCAGGGGAGTCCGGGTGCGGCGAGCCGCGCCGCCGCCGGGATTCAGGTCCAGCTTCCAGAGGTGCAGCCCGCCCAGCAACAGGAACAAGGCCGAGAGCAGTACCGAGGACCACAGGGACAATGCGGACACAGGGACATTGAAAAGCGGCTTGAAGGATTCCCCCAGGGCCAGGGAAAAGATCAGCGTGAAGCCGAGCAGATACAGCGAGGGCATAAACACCAGCCCGGGCCAGCGGTCGCGGAACGTCAGGACGGCGAGGATGAGGAACGCCGGCATGATGAAGCACAGGTCAAGGACGAAGACGGAATAAAGCGAATCGATCTGATCGCCGGTCCGCATCAGCGGCAGCAGCATGGCGATCCACAGCGGATAAAAAATGAGCGGCTGCAGGAGCGCGCCCGAGGCGGACAGCACCCGGATGCCCTTTTGCAGCCGCGCCCGCCTCGGGCCGTCCGCCCGGAGCTCCAGTGCCGTGTAAACCATCCCCCAGAAGGACAGGGCAAAGACGGCCAGGTAGACCAGGTAGAAGCCGTTGTACGTCCGCTCGATGGAGTAGATGCCGTAGGCGTAAAACAGGTAGCCCAGGATTCCCAGCGCCACGAGCTGCACCTTTGGGGACCCCCGCCGGTCGGCGAAGGCCAGGATCGGCAGGGCAACGCCGGCGACGGCGGACATCAGGTCCTGGGACACCGCGCCGGGCAGGAGCTCCACTGCCACGACGCCCCGGTAGATTTCCGGGAACAGCAGCCCCGTCACCGCGGCGGGGAGGGTCAGCACACCGGTGAGGATCCAGAGGGCCCGCACCGGCCACCGGCTGCGGTTCATTCCCTCGCCCGGCGTTTATCCTCGTCATCGCCGACCACCAGGACCGGGCAGTGGGCGTGGGCCGCACAGGCGCCGCTGACTGATCCCATGATCTGTGCGAGGAAGCCGCCGCGGCCGCGCCGGCCGACCACCAGGAGCTGGGCGTCCCGGCTCTCCGACACCAGGACCTTGGCCGGCGGGCCGAATTTCACGGTCCGGGTCAGGCCTGCCGGGACATCGCCGCCGAAGGCACGTTCCAGGGACTCGTCGACGAGCCGCTTGGCCGTCTCCTCGAGCTGGGTGGTGGTGGGGGAGCTCTCTTCGGGCAGGTGCGAGGCCAGGAAGCGGTCCGAGGTCCCCAGGCAGGTGACGACGTCCAGCGGCGCGTCCAGGCTGCGAGCCATGCGCCCGGCCAGCCGGAGCGCCTTCGTCGAGAAATCCGAACCGTCCACGCCCACGACTATCCGCTGTTCAGCGTTCATGGCCCCAGCCTGACCGGTCAGCCCGGCCGCGCCTAGGGCCAAAAGTCATGCGCGGGTGCGCCTGCAGCCGGGCTCGGAGCCGAAAAGGGAACCCCGCACCGGGGCCCTGGTTTCGCGGGCGGGCCGGCCAGGGGGTGTGCACCGTCCCCGGCCCCCTCTAGGGTGGGACACAGGCCACAGGCCACACGCCACACGCCACACGCCACACGCCACACGCCACACGCCACACGCCACACGATGCGAGGAGTACTGATGAGAGTTGCTGTCACCGGAGGAAGCGGAAAGTTGGGCCGGAGCGTCGTCCGGCGGCTGGGCGAGGACGGGCACGAGGTCACCAACCTGGACCGCACCGGCGCCCGCGGGCACGGATTTACCGAGGTGGACCTGCGCGACTACGGCCAGGTGGTGGATGTGCTCCTGGGCCTTGAGGACCGGCACTCGGGGTTCGACGCGGTGGTGCACCTGGCCGCGATCCCGGCACCCGGCCACGCCCCGGATGCTGCAACCTTCGAGAACAACATGCAGGCCACCTACAACGTGTTCCAGGCGGCCCGCCGCGCCGGGATCAAGAAGATTGTCTACGCATCCAGTGAGACGGTGCTGGGGCTGCCGTTCGACGTCGACCCTCCTTATATCCCGGTGGACGAGGAATACCCGGCCCGGCCGGAAAGCACCTACTCCCTGGTGAAGCACCTTGAGGAACAGATGGCGGTCCAGCTCACCCGCTGGGATCCGGAGCTGAGCATCACGGGCCTGCGCTTTTCCAACGTGATGGACCCGGAGGACTATGAAGCGTTCCCCGGCTTCGATGCCGACGCCAGGCTGCGCAAGTGGAACCTCTGGGGCTACATCGACGGCCGGGACGGCGCGCAGGCCGTCGCCCGCGCCCTCGAGCACGGCACCCCGGGGTTCGAGGCATTCATCATCGCCAACGCGGACACGGTGATGAGCCGCTCCAGCGCCAGCCTCGCCGCGGAGGTGTTCCCCGACGCGCCTGTGGTCAAGGAGCTCGGCGAGCACGAGACCCTGCTCTCGATCGACAAGGCCAAACGGCTGCTGGGCTACGCGCCCGAGCACAGCTGGCGGAACTACCACCCGCTGCGCACCACTCCCACCGAAGACTGAAGGGGAGTCCCATGCACTACCGCACCCTCGGCACCAGCGGCGCCGTCGTCTCCAGCTACGCGCTGGGCACCATGACCTTCGGCGCCGAAGCCACCGAGGAGCAGTCCCACGCCATCCTGGATGACTACCTCGCCGCGGGCGGCAACTTCATCGACACCGCCGATGTCTACGCCGCAGGGGTCTCGGAGGAGATCATCGGCCGCTGGCTCGCCGCGCGCCCGGAGGTCCGGGACCGCGTGGTGCTCGCCACCAAGGGCCGCTTCCCGACCGGAAAGGCCCCGAACGACGTCGGCACCTCCCGCCGGCACCTGAACCGCGCGCTGGATGACTCGCTGCGCCGCCTCGGCGTGGAGCAGATCGACCTGTACCAGCTGCATGCCTGGGATCCGATCACGCCGCTGGAGGAATCCCTGCGGTTCCTGCATGATGCCGTCTGCAGCGGCAAGATCGCGTACTACGGCTTCTCGAATTTCCTGGGCTGGCAGCTGACGAAGGCCGTCCATGTGGCCCGTGCCCACGGCTGGAGCGGACCTGTGACGCTGCAGCCGCAGTACAGCCTGCTGGTCCGCGAGATTGAGTCCGAGATCGTTCCGGCCTCGCTCGACGCCGGAATCGGGCTGCTGCCCTGGTCGCCGCTGGGCGGGGGCTGGCTCTCCGGGAAATACAAGCGGGACCAGCGGCCCGCCGGAGCCACCCGGCTGGGCGAAAACCCGGAGCGCGGCATGGAGGCGTGGAAGGCCAGGAACGCGGACCCGCGCACGTGGGAGATCGTGGAGGCTGTGCATGAAATCGCCGGGCGGCACGAGGCAAGCGCCGCCCAGGTGGCCCTGGCCTGGCTGGCGGAACAGCCGGCCGTGACCTCGGTGATCCTGGGTGCCCGCAGCACCGCACAGCTCGCCGACAATCTCGCGGCCGCGGACCTTCTGCTGACCGAGGGGGAACTGATGCGGCTGAGCGAGGTGAGCCGGCCGCGCGTCGGGGTCTACCCGTACGGGCCGATGGCCCAGGAGCAGCGCAGCCGGAAGATCGCCGGCGGCCGCTAGGCAAACAACGCGGGGTCACATCGCGCCTATCCCACGGCCAGGGATGGGCGCGATGTGACCCCGCGTTGTGGCTGGGGGGCGGGTGAAAGCTCGGGGACGGGTGCGGCGGGCTGCTGGTGGCTGGACCAGATGTCGCCCATCTCCTCCGTGGACTGCTCCACGATCCGGCTCATCGCGGCGTGTGCCGCGTTCGCCTCGCCGCGCTGGATGGCGCTGGCCACATCCACGTGCAGCTGCAGTGCCTTGTGGTCCGGCAGATGAGGCATCAGGCCGTGCTCGGTGCGCCCGGTCAGGACCTCAGTGACGAGGTTGTGCAGCTGGGCAAACATGGGATTCCCGGAGGCCTTGAGCACTGCGGCGTGGAACTGGATGTCCAGCCGAAGGAATTCGTCGTGTGCCCCGCGCTGGCCCGCCGCCCAAAGCCGCGCGGCCTGGGAAACGATATCGCTGCCGGCATCCCAGGAGGCGCGCTCGGCGGCGAGGCGGGCGGCCTGGGGTTCGATCGCGCCGCGGAGTTCGTTGAGCGCCTGCAGCTGCTCCAGCCGCCTGGAGGAGGCGAGCCGCCAGCGGATCACCTGCGGGTCGTAGGCATTCCAGGACTCCTCCGGCTGCACCACCGTGCCGAACCGGCGCCGCGATTCCAGCATGCCCTTGGAAGCGAGCACCCGTGTGGCCTCCCGGACCACCGAACGGGACACCCCGTGCTGCGCCTCAAGTTCGTCCAGGCGCAGGATCGAGTCCGGCGCGAGGGTCCCCTCGGCAATGGCGAGTCCCAGGTTGTGGACCAGCACGGAATGCAGGTCAGCTGCGGACTCCGCCTTTGGGGTTTTCATAAACAAATCATACGTGTGGGGCGCAAGGGGTTGTTTAAGTCTGCTTTATTTATCTAAGATCGCTTCCAGAGCAGATGTAAAGATGCATTTGCGGCCGGCTTGGCAGTGTGCCCAGCCCTCAAAGAACCAAGGGAGTCGTAATGAAGCGACGTTCGATCATGCAGTACGCGGCTGCCGCCGCGGTCCTGTCGCTGGGCCTCACCGCCTGCGGCGGCGCCAGCGGCAGCAGCGACGCCAAAGCCGCCGGCACCGTCCGGGTCACCCTCGCGAACCACGTCTGGACCGAAGGCATCAAGGCTGCCATTCCGGAATTCGAGAAGTCCAGCGGTCTCAAGGTCGAACTGACCCAGCTCGGCGAAGACCAGCTCTCGGACCAGTACAACGTCAAGCTCAACGCCGGCAGCGACGAGATCGACGTGATGATGTACCGTCCGTTGCAGGAGGGCAAAGCATTCGCCAAGAACGGCTACCTCGCCGACCTGACGTCCAAGGTCTCCTCGGACTCCGGCTGGGACTGGAAGGACTACCAGGAGGGCCCGGTGAAAGCCACCACGGCTGACGGCAAGGTGGTCGGCGTGCCGATCATTACCGAACGCGAGGTGCTCTACTACCGCAAGGACCTGCTGAAGGCCGCCGGCCTCGAGGTTCCCAAGACGATGGAAGAGCTCGAAGCGGCAGCCAAGGCCATCAAGGCCTCCTCGCCGGACACCGCAGGCTTCGTGGCCCGCACCGGCAAGTCCGCCGCCGTCACCCAGTTCTCCAGCTTCCTGTACAGCTTCGGCGGCGACTTCACGGATGCCAGCGGCAAGTCCGCCGTCAACTCCGATGCGGCCAAGGAGGCCTACGCCTACTACGGCGGCCTGATCCGGAACTACGGCCCGGCCAACGTCAGCACCGACATGAGCTGGCCCGAGGCGATGGCAATCTTCACCCAGGGCAAGGCCGCCTTCTACACCGAGGCCGACTCGCTCTACAAGAACGCCACCGACCCGGCCAAGTCCAAGGTCGCCGACACCGTCGGCTTCGCCGCCCTGCCCGCCGGCCCGGCCGGTTCCAAGCCGTACAACATTCCGTCGTGGGGCCTGGCCGTCAACGAGGCCTCCGGCAACCAGGACAACGCCTGGAAGTTCATCCAGTGGGCCACCAGCAAGGAACGCACCCTGGAAGCCCAGAAGGCCGGCGTCCCCGGGCCCCGTGCCTCCGTCTGGTCTGACCCCGCCGGCACCTCCACCTACCCGGCGGACCTGGCCGAGGCCATCGCCACCAGCGCCAAGAACGGCGTCGGCCACGACCGTCCCGAGGTTGTCACGGTTGGCAAGGCCCGCGAAATCGTGGGTGCCCCGATCGTTGCAACCATCACCGGCGAAGACGCTGCCGCCGCCGCCGACGCGGCCCACGAGGCCTTCCAGAAGTTCCTGGACAGCGAAAAGAAGTAGCACGCCCGGCGCACCCTGCGCCTGAGTACCCAACCGCCCGGTGGGGCGGCGGCCCGGCCGCCGCCCCTCCCGGGCAGCTCTGCACTTCACCCCCGACTCCTTAGGTGAACCATGTCTGTACTGACCCCGCCCCGCAGCGCGCAGTCCGAGCCGCCGTCCGGCCGCAACGCCGGCCGCGCCCACGGCGCCCGCGAGAACTTCTCCGCCTGGGCCAACCGGCACCGCAAGTGGCTGTTCGCCGCCCCCGCGATGATCTTCGTCGGCGTGCTGATCGTCTTCCCGCTCGCCTGGACGCTGTACCTGAGCCTGACCGATTCGCAGGGCTCCGTCCGGGCCGCCTCCGAGTTCGTCGGCCTGGAGAACTACCTCACGGTCCTGTCCGACGGGGAACGCTTCTGGCCCGCCGTCGGACGCACGCTGACCTTCACCGGCGTCGCCCTGGTCTGCGAGGTGGTGCTGGGCATGTGCATCGCGCTGCTACTCTGGCGCCCGTTCCGCGGCGAGAAGTGGGTCCGCGTGGCCATCCTCCTGCCGCTCGTCGCCACCCCCGTGGCCGTTGGCATGATGTGGCGGCTGATCTTCGACCCGAACATCGGCTTCGTCAACCAGCTCCTCGGTATGGTCGGCATCCCGCCGCAGCCGTGGCTCTCCGGCCAGGACACGGCGTTGGGCACCACGATCTTCATGGATGTGTGGCAGTGGACCCCGATGGTGGTGCTGATCCTGCTCGCCGGCCTGACCTCGCTGTCCGAGGAGCCCGATGAGGCGGCCCGGATGGACGGCGCCAACGCCTTCCAGCGCTTCTTCCTCATCACGCTGCCCCTCATGATGCCGACCGTCATCGTGGCCATCCTGCTCCGCGGCATCGATGCCCTCAAGACCTTCGACATCCTCTACGCCACCAAGGGCAAGGGCGGCGGATCCTTCCACGAGGTGGAGACCCTCAACGTCTACGCCTACGGCCTGAGCTTCGACTACAACCAGTACGGGCTGTCCTCCGCGGTGCTGATCCTGTTCTTCATGATCATCATCGGCTCCATGTGGCTGCTGACCATGCGCAAGAAAGCGGTAAGCAAATGACCGGCCTGTCCAAAAACACCGAAGACACAGAAGACACCGAGACTGCACCCCAGACCGCCGCCACCGGCCGGCCAGCGCCGGCCCCGCGTCGCCGCAAGCCCCTGGCCACCCGGGCCTACAAGGCGTTCCGCATCGCCGCCCTGGTCGCCGTCGTAATCTTCCTGGTGGCCCCGCTGTTCTGGATGCTGCTGGCATCCTTCAAGACCAACGTGGACATCTACGACTCCGGCAAGTCGTTCTTCTTCACCCCCACGGGCGAGAACTACGCGAACGTGCTGCAGCGCAACAACTACTTCGTCTTCATCCTCAACAGCTTCTGGGTCGCTTTCGTTTCCACGGCGCTGTCCCTGGTCCTCGGCGTTCCGGCCGCCTACGCGATGAGCCGCTTCACCATGCACCGCTCGGCCCTCGTGGTCCTTATGGCACGCGTCATCCCGGGTGTCTCCCTGCTGGTGCCCTGGTACTACGTTTTCTCGAACCTGAAAATGGTGGGCGGCTTCGAGGTGCTGATCCTCAGCCACATGTTCGTCTCGCTGCCGCTGATCGTCTACATCATGATGAGCTACTTCGACTCGCTGCCGCTGGAGCTGGAGGAGTCCGCGCAGGTGGACGGTCTCACCCCGATCGGTGCTTTCCGCCGCATCACCCTGCCGCTCTCGGTAGCCGGCATGGCCACCGCGGGGATCCTGTCCTTCATCTTCTCGTGGAACAACTTCATGTTCGCCCTGGTGCTCTCCGGCTCCAAGACCAAGACCCTCCCGGTCGCGATCTTCGACTTCGTCTCCTACGCCAGCATCGACTGGGGCGGACTGATGGCGGCCGCCACGGTGGTCACCATCCCGATCATGATCATTGCGCTGTTCACGCAGAAGTACATCGTCTCCGGCATGACCGCCGGCGCGACCAAGGGATAGGCGAACGATGACACTGATCAGCAGGATTGAAACCTTCCTCGTCGCCCCGCGCTGGCTCTTCGTCCGGATCGAGACCGACAGCGGGATCGTCGGCTGGGGCGAGGCCAGCTGCGAGGGCCGCAGCGAAACGGTCCGCACCGCCGTCGGCCAGCTCTCCGAGCTGCTCATCGGCAACGATGCGCTGCGGATCGAGGACCACTGGCAGGTGATGACCAAGGGCTCCTTCTACCGCGGCGGGCCCATCCTGGCCAGCGCCGTGTCCGGGCTGGACCAGGCCCTCTGGGACATCGCCGGCAAGCACTTCAACACCCCCGTGCACCAGCTCCTGGGCGGCCATGTCCGGGACCGGATCCGGATGTACGGCTGGGTGGGCGGGGACGAGCCCAACGAGGTCGCCGACCAGATCAGTGCGCAGCTCGAGGTCGGGCTCACCGCCGTCAAAATGAACGCCAGCGGCCGGATGAGCCCCATCGCCTCCGTGGCGGAGCTCGACGGCGTTGTCCGCCGCGTCGCCGCCGCCCGCGAGGTCCTCGGGGACCACCGCGACGTTGCGGTGGACTTCCATGGCCGTTTCAGCCTGGCCAACGCCCGGCGGGTGGCGCCGCTGCTGGAACCCTACCGGCCCTTTTTCCTGGAGGAACCCGTGGTCCCGGAAAACACCCACCTGCTGCGCGAATTCACCTCCTCCACCACGACGCCGGTCTCCACCGGTGAGCGGCTCTACAGCCGGCAGGAATTCCTGCCGGCGCTGCAGGCCGGCATCGCCGTGGCCCAGCCGGACCTCTCGCACGCCGGCGGCATCACCGAGGTCCGCAAGATCGCCTCGCTCGCCGAAATCTACGAGGTCCAGCTCGCCCCGCACTGCCCGCTGGGACCGCTGGCCCTGGCTGCCTGCCTGCAGGTCGGCTTCG
This sequence comes from Pseudarthrobacter linnaei, assembly GCF_055412825.1. Lineage (NCBI taxonomy): Bacteria > Bacillati > Actinomycetota > Actinomycetes > Micrococcales > Micrococcaceae > Pseudarthrobacter > Pseudarthrobacter linnaei. The sequence continues at coordinate 2,188 of NZ_JBVAYX010000041.1, read as the reverse complement.
CGACGCCGAACTTCCTGATCCAGGAGCAAAGCATCGGCATCCACTACAACCAGGGCGCCGAAGTCCTGGACTACGTGGTGGACAAGTCCCCGCTGAAGTTCGTGGACGGCCACATCGAACGCCTGACCGGCCCGGGTCTCGGCATCGAAATCGACGAGGCCGTGGTCCGCGCCGCGGACAAGCGCGGCCACGCCTGGCGCGGGCCCGTCTGGCGGCACCCCGACGGAGCCTTCGCAGAATGGTGAACGACATGACCGACGAGCTGACCACAGACCTGACGCCGGAGGCCCTGCTGGCCGGAATCCGGGAAACCCGGCTGGTCGCCATTGTGCGCGGCACCGACGGCGGTGCCGCCGCGAAGGCGGCCCTCGCGGCCATGGAGGAAGGCTTCCGCTACGTCGAAATCGCCCTGACCACCCCCGATGCCCTCGCGGCGATCCGCGACGTCCGGGCGGCCGCCCCGGCCGGCTGCTTCGTCGGGGCCGGGACCGTGCTGACCGCGCAGGACGTCGAGTACGTGGCCGATGCCGGCGGGCAGTTCATGGTCACGCCGGCGCTGGCCGAATCGATCGAGGCCTCCGCGGCCCGCGGCATCCCGGTCCTGGCCGGGGCGCTGACGCCCACCGAGGCCTACGAGGCCATGACCCGCGGCGCGACCGCGGTCAAGCTCTTCCCCGCGTCCATCGGCGGACCGGGCTACCTCAAGGCGCTGCGCGACCCGTTCCCCGGGATCCCCTTCATCGCCGTCGGCGGCGTCGGGCTCGACGAGGCGGCCGGCTACTGGGAGGCGGGGGCCGTCGCCGTCGGCCTGGGCGGACCGCTCTTCGGGGACGCCGGCTCGGGCGGGGACCTGGCCCCGGTGCGGGAGCGCGCCCGCGGCTTCGTGGCGCTCGCGGCGGAATTCGACCGCCGGCCCGCCGCGGAGCGCCGGCAGTGAGTACCGACCCTGTGCTTCCCGTCCCGGGGATTCCTGAGCTTCTGACCTTCGGGGAATCGATGGTCTCGCTGCGGTCCGCCGGGCCGCTGTCCGCCGGAGGTTCCCTGGGCATGCACGTGGCCGGGGCGGAGTCGAACGTGGCCGTCGGCGTCGCGCGGCTCGGCCACCGGGTGGGCTGGGCCGGAGTCGTGGGCGCCGACCCGCAGGGTGAGTTCATCCTGCGGCAGCTGCGCGGCGAAGGCATTGCCGTGCACCACCGTGAGGACGCCGGCCGCGGCACCGGAGTGATGTTCCTCGAACAGCGCACCGCCGACGTCACCCGCGCCTTCTACTACCGCGCCGGTTCCGCCGGATCCACCCTGGACCGGGACGACGTCGACCGGGCCTTCCGGAACGGCGCCCGGGTCCTGCACCTCACCGGGATCACCGCAGCCCTCAGCCATCAGGCGCGGCGGGCCGTCGAGTATGCGGCCGCCCGCGCGGCCGGCGAAGGTCTGGAGGTTTCCCTCGACGTCAACTACCGCAGCAAGCTCTGGTCCCGGGACGAGGCGCGTGCCGTCCTCACCCCGCTGGCCCGGCACGCCAGCATCCTGATCGCCTCCGACGACGAACTCTGCCTGGTCGCCTCCGGCGGCGCTGGCGGCGTTGCCGGCTCCGCCGGTGCGGGTCCGGCCGACGACGCCGAAACGGCCATGGCCGCCGAACTCCTGGACCGGGGGGTCCGGGAAGTTGTGGTCAAGCGCGGCGCGGCAGGCGCCGGGGTCCACACCGCCTCCGGACGGTGGGAAACCCCCGCCGTGCCCGTCACCAGCATCGACACCGTCGGCGCCGGCGATGCCTTCACCGCCGGCTACCTCTCCGCCCTGCTCGACGGCGAGGACGTGGCCGGCCGCCTGCAGCGCGGCGCCCTCGCGGGAGCCTTCGCCGTCAGCACTGCCGGGGATTGGGAAGGCCTGCCCCGGCGGGGTGAGCTCGCGCTGCTCGGGGCCACACCCAGCGGAACCACCCAACGCTAGGGCCCCGTCCGGCCGCTTCCGCTTCCCCGGCAGCCTTTGGCCGCCTACGACCGCCTTTGACCGCATTCAGACCACCACGGAAAGCCTGGACCAAAAGTGAAAATCATTGCTGCGGAGGTCTTTGTGACCAGTCCGTCCCGTAACTTCGTGACCCTGCGGATCACCACCGAGGACGGGGTGACCGGGATCGGGGATGCGACGTTGAACGGGCGTGAGCTTGCGGTGGCGGCGTATT
>NZ_JBVAYX010000040.1:0-28021 GCF_055412825.1 Pseudarthrobacter linnaei | reverse complement strand
GCGCAGGCGCGGGCGCCGCAGGCGCGGGCGCGGCAGGCGCGGGAGTTGCGGTGCCGGGGCCGGCGGCCGCACCGGAGGAGGCGGGCTCGCTTGCGGAGCTGGCGGGGGAGGTCGCCGGGGTGCTGGACGCCTGGGACTGCGGCGTGCCGGCGCCGCAGCCGGCAAGGAAGAGCGCTGCCGCGGCTGCTGCCGTCGTAAATGCCAGTGTGTTGTTGATTCGCTGAGCCGTCATGACACCACCTTCGTGCCCGATGTGGCCTGAGTCAACGATGCAACGACGGCGGCACCCGATTGATGCCCGGATTGTGATTTCCGGGCATCAACCAGGGTCAGCTACTCCTTGGGTGCGGAGCCCGGTGCCGAAGCCCGGGCCGGAGCCGGCGTGTTGCTCCGGCTACGGGCCAGGGCCGCCGCCGACGCCGGCCACCATACCCGCCCAGCTGCGGGCCTGGGCGCCGTGGTCGTTCACCGCAGCGGCCTGGACTGTCTCGGGGTGGTGTCCGAAGCGCCGGCGGCATGGGCTGCGCGCCCGTCAGCGGCAGCGGCAGCCGTGACCGTCACGGACGGCGCCGGTGCCTTGAGGGCGTGCGGATCCTGTCCCTCGGCCGGGAGCTGGGACCAGGAGGGTGATGGTCACCTTGGTGGTGCCGGATTTCTCGCAGCCGTGCGGGATCCCGAAGGTCAGCAGGGCGTAGGAGTTCGCAGTGGTCTTGTCCGGGGTGACACCGACATGCGCCGAGGCGCTGGAAATCCCGGCGAGCACCAGGGCCGCGGTGCTGCCGGCCACAGCTGTGGCGGTGAGGGTGCGGCGCAGGACTGAAGTGGATGCAGTTGTCAAAGGGGTGCCTTTCAGGCATGCGCTGCCCAGCGGCGGGCGCACAAAAGTGGGGAGGGTGGCTCGGCGGCGAGGCGGAGGGTCCGGGTGCGAGGTGCGGGCACAGGAGGTCAGGGCACAGGCGCGGCCGCGGCCGGGAAAAGAGTCAGGAATAGACGACGGCGGCGGGCGGCCCGCGGCGGCAGTCGCGCCGGAGGTTCCGCCGCGGCAGCGGCACCGACTCCGTCTGCCAGCCGGTGGCTTCCGGCACCGCGAAGGCGCCGGGCGTCACCGCGGCTGGGAGCCGGAGCAGCGGGCGGAGCCAGGCAGTCAGGGCCCACAGGGCCGACTCGCCCCGGGCGAGGAGGAAGGCGCAGAGCAGCGTTGCGAGGGCCAGGCCGGCCAGCATCAGCAGGGACAGTCCGGAATCCAGCCCCGACGCCGCGAGCGGGCTGTCGATACCCGCCGGGAACGGAGCCGGCCCGGTCAGGGCCAGCAGGGCCAGCAGGATGCCGGAGGACGGCAGCTGTCCGCCGGTGCCCGGTCCGCGTCAGTCGGTTTCGGGACCCGAGCAGAAGTGGCAGTCGTCCGGGCAAGGTGCGTCGGCCGGGAGGTCCTCAAGACGGTCGCCGGTTCGTATGTCGGGCCAAAGTCCGGGGGCGCCGTTGGCCCGATCCTGCTGCAAAGTCACGTGGTGTCCTGAACGTCATTGGGGCGGAACGCTGATGGATCTTAGCTAACCGTGCGCGGGGCCCGCCGCTCAATGGACCAATTGACGGCGCCGCCGGCTCCGTCTTGTGCAGCCGTCCAGCGTGTTCCGGGATTCCGGCGGCCCGGCCGCGCGGCACAAAGAGACACCCCGGTCCGAGGACCGGGGTGTCTCTTTGTGCCGACGCGGTGTCAGTTCAGCGCGTCAACCGGGGGTGCGTGGTGACCGCGTCAGCTGGCGGCCGCGCCGGTGCTGGCGGCTGCGCCGGCGAGCCGGATCCAGGTGTCCACAACGGTGTCGGGGTTCAGCGAGACGGAGTCGATGCCTTCCTCGACCAGCCATTGGGCGAAGTCCGGGTGGTCGCTGGGCCCCTGGCCGCAGATGCCCACGTACTTGCCGCGCGCCTTGCACGCCTTGATGGCCATGCTCAGGAGCTTCTTGACGGCCAGGTTTCGCTCGTCGAAGCCGGCCGCGACGATGGCAGAGTCACGGTCCAGGCCCAGGGTCAGCTGGGTCATGTCATTGGAGCCGATGGAGAAGCCGTCGAAGTAGTCCAGGAACTCGTCGGCCAGCAGCGCGTTGGACGGCAGCTCGCACATCATGATGACCTCAAGGCCGTTTTCGCCGCGGCGCAGTCCGTTCTCGGCAAGCAGGTCGATGACGCCGCTGGCCTCGTCCAGGGTGCGCACGAACGGGATCATCAGCTTGACGTTGGTCAGGCCCATCTCGTTGCGGACGAAGGACAGGGCCTCGCACTCCAGGTCGAAGCAGTCCCGGAAGGACGGCTCCAGGTACCGGGAGGCGCCGCGGAAGCCGAGCATCGGGTTCTCTTCGTGCGGCTCGTAGGCGGGCCCTCCGAGGAGGTTGGCGTACTCGTTGGACTTGAAATCGGACATCCGCACAATCACCGGCTCCGGAGCGAACGCCGCGGCGATGGTCGCCACGCCTTCGGCCAGGCGTTTGATGTAGTAGTCGCGCGGGCTGGCGTAGGCGGCGATCCGTTCCCGGATTTCCGCGATGACGTCGTCCGGCTGCTCGTCCAGGTTCAGCAGCGCCTTGGGGTGGATGCCGATCTGCCGGTTGATGATGAATTCCAGCCGGGCCAGGCCCACGCCGTGGTTGGGCAGCTGCGCGAACGTGAAGGCCTGCTCGGGGGTGCCGACGTTCATCATGACCTTCACCGGGGCCTCGGGCAGCTGGGTGATTTCGGTTTCCTCGACGCTGAAGTCCAGGATGCCCTCGTAGATGACGCCGGTTTCGCCGTCGGCGCAGGAGACGGTCACCTCGAGTCCGTCGGAGAGTACGTCGGTGGCGGCGCCGGTGCCGACGACGGCGGGAATGCCCAGTTCCCGGGCGATGATCGCCGCGTGGCAGGTGCGTCCGCCGCGGTTGGTCACGATGGCGGAGGCGCGCTTCATGATCGGTTCCCAGTCGGGGTCGGTCATGTCCGCGACGAGGACGTCCCCGGTCTTGAAGGCGGCCATCTGGTCAATGGAGGTGAGGATGCGGACCTTGCCGGCGCCGATGCGCTGGCCGATGGCGCGGCCCTCGACCAGGACCCGGCCGGTTCCGTCGAGGCGGAAGCGGCTCAGGCTGCCGGAGGTCCTGCGGGACTGCACGGTTTCCGGGCGTGCCTGCAGAATGTACAGGCCGCCGTCGATCCCGTCCTTGCCCCATTCGATGTCCATCGGGCGTCCGTAATGGTTCTCGATGGCGACGGCGTGGCGGGCGAGCTGCTCGACGTCGTCGTCCGTGAGGCTGAAGCGGTTCCGGAGGGACGCCTCGACGGGCACGAAGTCGATGGTGTGGCCGATTTCGCGGTTGCTCGTGTAGGTCATCTGGAGGGCTTTTTCGCCGAGTCCGCGCTTGAGGATGGCCGGGCGGCCGGCCTCCAGGGCGGGCTTGTAGACGTAGAACTCGTCCGGGTTGACGGCGCCCTGGACGACGGCCTCGCCGAGGCCGTAGGAGGAAGTGACGAAGACGGCGTCCTGGAACCCGGATTCGGTGTCCATGGTGAACATAACGCCGGAGGCGCCGACGTCGGAACGGACCATGCGCTGGACGCCCGCCGAGAGTGCCACTTCGGCGTGCTCGAACTTGTGGTGCACCCGGTAGGCGATGGCCCGGTCGTTGTAGAGGGACGCGAAGACGTCCTTGATGGCCACCAGGATGTTCTCGATCCCGCGGACGTTCAGGAAGGTTTCCTGCTGCCCGGCGAAGGAGGCATCGGGGAGATCCTCCGCCGTCGCGCTGGAGCGGACGGCCCAGGAGAGGTCCTCGGAGCCGCCGTGCTTGTCCACCAGCGTCTGGTAGGAGGCGCGGATCTGCGCTTCAAAGTCGGGCAGGAAAGGGGTCTCGCGCATCAGCGCGCGGATCTCCTTGCCAGCGGCCGCGAGGGCCGTGACGTCGTCGGTGTCCAGGCCGACCAGCCGGTCGGCGACCTTCTGGTCCAGGCCGGAGTCGGCGAGGAAGGTGCGGTAGGCGTCGGCTGTCGTGGCGAAGCCGTCAGGCACCTGGACGCCGGCAGAAGTCAGGTTCTGCACCATCTCGCCGAGGGAGGCGTTTTTGCCGCCCACCCGGTCCAGGTCCTTGAGACCGAGTTCTGAGAACCACAGGATGTCTGTCGTCATGGTTGCTGCTCCTTCGCAGATGGTGGCATGGGGTATCGCTGCCCCGCGTGGGGCGATCGCCGGTTGATGGGCGCAAGTCCTGTCCACAGTGACAGGTCCAGGCCGGTGTTTCCACATGATGTGGTCCACGCAACACTTGTGAACCCCTCAGACCTAATGCTTGAGGTTCATCTTCAGGAGGATGGTGGCTGCCATTTCCTCCACGGAGACGCTGGCCGAATTGAGGTAGGGAATCCCGTGGGACACGTACAGCTGCTCGGCGCTGCGCAGCTCAAAGCCGCACTGCCGCAGCGACGCGTAGGGCGAGCCCCGGCGGCGTTCCGTGCGGACCTGGCTCAGGCGCAGGGGATTGGTGGTGAGGCCGAAACACTTTGAAACGAACGGCCGCAGCGGCCTGGGGAGCCCTTCGCGTTCAAAGTCCTCGTCCACCAGCGGGAAGTTAGCGGCGAAGATGCCGTGCTGCAGCGCCAGGTACATGGTGGTGGGGGTCTTGCCGCAGCGGGACGGGGCCACCAGGATGACCTGGGCCTTTTCGAGCGCGCGCAGACTCTGGCCGTCGTCGTGCTCCATGGCGTATTCGACGGCGGCCATCCGGGACTGGTAGCGGGCGGCGTTGCCCAGGCCGTGGGCCCTGCCCGGTTCTCCGCTGGCCTCGGTTCCCAGCGCCCTTTCCAACAGCCCGACGTGGGTCCCGATGAGGTCCACGATGATCCCGTTGCAGGTGTCCAGGGTCTGGCGGATGTCGCTGCCGACGGCGGTGGAGAAGACGATCGGCTGCAGGCCGGTGGCGGCACGGTGGTCGATTACCTTGACGACGGCCCGGGCCTGGTCGGCGGTGGTGATGAAGGGGATTGTGATGCGGTCAAATTCGGTCGCGGGGAATTGCGTCAGCAGGGTGTTGCCGAGCGTTTCTGCGGTGATGCCCGTACTGTCCGAAAGGAAGTAGACCGGGCGGGGAGCGTCATTGGTCATGAACGCATTGTGCACCAGTGCGGGCTGCTCGTTCTTCCATGACGCACCCGCCGAGCGCCCGGCACGGGCTGGACAGCGGGGAGTAGGCTGTGTCCCACGTCACCAAAGGAGCCCAAGTGAGCTACAAATACCGGACCGTCAAAGTCCGCGGCACGGACCTGGTCGGAACCATTGCCCGCAGGCACGGCGGTGCGCCGGAAATCTACGAAACCTCCAAAGACCCGAGCACATCCGTCGTTCCCGTGTTCTTTCCAGAAACCGGGGAGATCCGATTTTTCGACCGGTCGGTGCTGGAGGACGTGGTGAGCCCGGCCGGGTAGCCGTTGACGCGAATATCCCTGACGCGGGCACGGAATATGAATAGCGCGGCTGCATCAACCCCGGTAGGGCGGCATTTTCAGGTCAAACTGGGGCGAACTGCCCGCCAGCGCCAGGCCGTTTCGTCTGACTGGCGTTTGGCCCGGCCGTCTTTCTGGGGAGAGACCTTATCGGTGTTCCGATCAAGTCGGATTCCGCCAGGGCTGGCTCCAGGAATATTCCGGCCGGACGGGACCGCCAATGGGCTCTGACGCAACGAAACCCCGCCAGCCGCGATGGGCTGACGGGGTGGCGTTCTTCGTTTCCGCTCTCCGCCCTTTTCTAGACAAAAAGAGAAACTAAGTAAGCTTAGCACCATGCTGCGTCATCCCGTTTAGCGCGGGAATGGATCCTGGCAGGCGGTTGCCGCCGCGGATCCCGCGGAGTTGTTCCGGGCAACGTAGATACTCTGCAATATCCCACACTGATTCCGTGATACTGATCTGCGAGCCCCCGCATACCGTCATCGGCGGCAATGATGCAATCACCGTTCAAGCGGGTCCACCGGGGCCGCGCATCAGATACAACGGGGTCAGCAGCCTGGACCAGGGCGCCCGGCGCCATTTCGAGGAAAACGCTGACCAACAGGCAGGTACGGGGCCATGCGGGGTAGGAGGGCAACAGGCCTTCCGGTCCGCACAACAGGTCAGCGCAAGACCGCAGGCCCGTGCTGGGCCTGCCCTAGACTGCAGCCATGACGCAACAAACATGGCGAAAGCGCTCCGAGTGGCCGTTGGTGATAGCGGCTGTGCTTTTCCTTGCCGCCTACTCCGTCCAGGTCATTTCCAACACGGACTTCGCTGTTGTCGAATTTCTGATCTGGACGACCTGGCTAGCGTTCGTTGGGGATTACGTGATGAACCTCGTCCTGGCTCCGAACCGCGGACTCTGGTTCGTCCGAAACCTCCACGAATTAGCCATAGTCGCCCTTCCAGCACTGCGGCCTTTGCGGCTGCTGCGTTTGGTCAGTCTCCTGCGGGTGGTCCACCGTGTCGGAGGAAATGCCCTGCGCGGCAGGGTGCTGGTCTTCGTGCTTGGCTCAGCGGCGCTGTTGATCTACGCCGGTGCACTAGCGGTCCTCGACGCCGAAAAGAATGCTCCCGGTTCGAATCTGACCACGTTTGGGGATGCCGTCTGGTGGGCCATGACCACCATAACAACGGTGGGGTACGGGGACCGTTACCCGGTGACAGTGCTGGGCCGGTGTGTAGCCGCTGGCCTCATGATCGGCGGCGTCGCAGTCCTGGGCGTTGTTACGGCTTCTGTCGCTTCCTGGATGGTGCAGTCGGTCGCGGAAGAAACCGCAGTGGAAATCGACTCCGCGGAAGAGCCGATCCGAGAGGAACTCCGCCGGCTCTCGGCACAGGTTGAACACCTGACGACGCTCCTGCAGGCACGCGCAGCCGATCTTCCGGCCGCTGCCCCAAAAGTGCCCGGGGGTGAATCAGTAGCACCCTCGAGGTAGATGCTGCGACCCGCGGAATCCCAACCCGTCCGGGCCGTAGCCGGCGAGCAGGAGACCAGCCAATGCCGTTCAAGGTTTTTCGGAGGTGTCTGGCATAGATTGATACTGCTACGGCAGACGTGGCTGAGTAGTAACCGGCGCCTGCCCGCGCCGCAGGCCTGGTGCGGCCCCCCATTGCGCCGGGCCTGCTGCGGGCTGCAGGACCGACGTCAAGTGCCGGAATGGCCGTCATGGTAATTACCCTCGCAGTCGTACCGAAATTTCCCGGGTGACGGATCATCAGGGCAGCACTTTTGGGCTAACTTAGCGGACGGTCAGGTTACGCGGCATTCTTTGGATAGCTTCAGCGTAAGTTCCACCCTGTGCAGCACCCGCCCGCCGGTTCGCTCCTCGTTCGTACGCAGACCGAAGCCGGCGAGAGTCGCCCCGTCGTCCACCAAGCAAGCGCTTCAACTGGCGCCACAGTCCACTGCAGGCCATCGGACCCCCATAGAACCAAGGATTCGACGTCGGGGCTGAAGCGCACGGTTGGCGGACGTGCCAGCACGCCATAGAAGAGTTTTGCCAAAATCTTTGCCAACGAGTACCTTTCAGACAAAGCAAAAGGCCCCGCTTCCCTTTGTTTACAAGGGAAGCAGGGCCTTTCTCATTCGCGGTGACGGTGGGATTTGAACCCACGTTGGCTTTCACCAAACAACATTTCGAGTGTTGCACCTTCGGCCGCTCGGACACGTCACCAACCTGACTAGGCTACCGGAGCTAAGCACTCATCCACAAAACGGCCCCCCGACGGCCCGCGAACACCGCCCCGGCAGGCCGGGAACCGCGGCGCGCCCGGATTGCCGAGACTTCCCCGCGCAGGGGCAGGGGACTAGATTCGTCAGCAACATGACTAATTCAGACCAACAGCCCGCACAGCACGGCACAGCCACCGCATACTGGACCGTCGGCCCCGGGACGGGGGAGCTCCGGGGCGAGGACCTCCCCGTCCCCGGCCCCGGCGAAGCGCTCGTCCGAACCCTGTTCTCTGGCATCAGCAAAGGCACCGAACTCGTCGTGCACAACGCCCGCGTCCCGCAATGCGTGGCCGAGAAGATGGCCGCCCCGAACCAGGAGGGTTCCTTCCCGTCCCCGGTGAAGTTCGGCTACCTTTCCGTCGGCGTCGTCGAGGACGGCCCGGCTGAATGGCTGGGCAGAACTGTTTTCTGCCTGTACCCGCACCAGGACCGCTACGTCGTGCCGGTCGAGAAACTGACCATGGTTCCGGATGATGTCCCCGCCCGCCGCGCCGTGCTGACCGGCACCGTCGAGACCGCGGTCAACGGGATCTGGGAGGCCGGGCCCCGCCTCGGCGACCGCGTCGCGGTGATCGGCGCCGGCCTCGTCGGCGGCATGGTGGCCAAGCTCCTGGCCTCGTTCCCGCTCGGACGGCTGCAGCTGATCGACGTCGACCCGGCCAAGCGGGCGTTCGCCGCAACCCTGGGCATCGACTTCAGCCACCCGGACGAGGCCCTGCCGGACTGCGACATCGTGATCCACTGCTCCGCGTCGGACGCTGGCCTGGAGCGGGCCCTGCAGCTCGCGGGCGACGACGGCGACGTCATCGAAATGTCCTGGTATGCCGACCGCAAAGTCTCCGTGCCGCTGGGGGAGGACTTCCACGCCCGCAGGCTGTCCATCCGCGCCAGCCAGGTCGGGGTGGTGGCCCGAGCGCGCCGCCACCGGCGCACCAACGCCGACCGGCTCCGGCTCGCCGTCTCGCTGCTGAGCGATCCCGGGTTCGACGTGTTCCTCACCGGCTCGTCCTGCCTCGCCGAGCTGCCCGACGTTATCCAGCAGCTCTCCGACGGCACGCTGGACGCGCTCTGCCACGTCATTGATTACCCGGCCAGCGACGACCCTCTCCCCACAGAACCTGCCCGTGCAGACCCCGCCACCGAATCCGCCCCCACAGAAGCCACGAGGTAAATCCGTGTTCAGCCTGACCGTCCGCCGCAACTTCATGATCGCCCACAGCCTCCCGCGCCCGGTCTTCGGCCCGGCCCAGGGCATGCACGGCGCCACCTTCGTCACGGAAGTGACCTTCCGCCGTCGGACCCTGAACGACGACGCGATTGTCCTGGACATCGGTGACGCCGGCGAGGTGCTGGATGCGATCCTCGGAGGCCTGAACTTCAAGAACTTGGATGAGCACCCGGACTTCACCGGCAAACTCAGCACCACCGAGGCCCTGGCCCAGTACGTGGCCGACGCCGTGGCGGCGAAGATCCGCACCGGCGCGGACGGTCGCGCGCTGGCCGGACTCGACGTCACGCTGCGGGAAACCCCCGACGCGTGGGCCAGCTACTCGCTCGACTTCGAGGCCCGCTAGGAGCTCGGTGCCAGCCAGGAACTCCGCGCCAGCCAGGAACACGGTGCAAGCCAGGAACACGGTGCAAGCCAGGAACTCCGCGCAGCCGGACGGCCTACGGGTCCGCCTGGTGGTGCCCGGCAACGTCCGCCACAACTCGGGCGGCAACGTCTATAACGCCGCCCTCGCCCGGGAGCTTGCCGCGCTGGGCGTGGACGTGGACATCTGCCCGCTCGACGGTGGCTGGCCGGTGGGCAGCCCGGAGGACCGGCGGCGGTTGGCCGCCCTCCTGTGCGGGGGCGATAGCGGCGCCGCCAGCGACCACGAGGTCGACGACGTGGACGGCGCCGATGACGCCAGCGCCGCAGCCGCCGCCGCCGCCAAACGCCGGGTCACGCTCGTCGACGGGCTCCTCGCCTGCGGAGCGCCGGAGGAACTGGCAGCGGCAGCGGCCGCCGGACGGCCCGTCTGGATCCTGCTCCACATGCCGCTGGACGACACCGGGCGCGGCGAAGCCGGGCTGGAACGCCGGGCGCTGCGGGCCGCGGCCGGGGTGATCTGCACCAGCACTTCGGCGGCGGCCGGGATCCGGGCCAGGCACGGGCTGGACGGTGTCCGCACCGCCCTGCCCGGCAGCGACGCCGCCGCCCTGGCCTCCGGATCGGAGCCGCCGCACCTCCTGGCCGTGGCGGCACTGCTGCCGAACAAGGACCAGTCCCTGCTCCTCGTCGCCCTGTCAGCCCTGACGGACCTGCCGTGGACCGCTTCCCTAGTCGGGTCCGACACCGCGGATCCGGTCTATGCCGCGCGGCTCCGGGACGCGGTGAACCGGCTGGGGCTGCAGGACCGCATCCGGATCCCGGGGGAGCTGCGGGGCGGGGCGCTGGAGGCGGAGTGGGCCGCGGCCGACCTCAGCCTGCTCATCTCGCAGGCCGAGACCTTCGGGCTTGTGGTGACGGAGTCGGTTGCGCGGGGTGTGCCGGTGGTGGTTCGGGCGGGCACCGGCGCCGTCGAGGCGCTCGCGGCCGGCACCCCGGGACTAACGCCCACGGTGTTGGACGGTGCGGCCACCCTGCCGGGAACCGCCGTCGCCCTCGGGGCGGACCCTGCTCCCCTCACGGAGGCGCTGCGGCGCTGGCTGTCCGACCCCGGCCTCCGCACCCGCTGGCGGGCCTCGGCGGTTGCCGCCCGGCACCGGCTGCCCGGCTGGGACGCCACGGCCAGGACCGTGCTGGCAGCCCTGGATCCGGGGCGCTCCGGCCCGGATCACCCGGACCCGCAGCACCCCGACCCGCAGCACCCCGCGGCGAAGCCGTGGGCTTCGACGTCGGCTGCTCGGCAGGAAAAGCCGGCCGCGGAAGATTCCCCTGCCGGGCCAGCGGGTGGACAATGACCCCATGACGCCGCAGCCACTGACCACGCAGCCCCTGACGGCGAACGCGCCGCTGGCCCGGAACCTCACCCGGGAGCGGCTCCGCGCCTGGGCCTGGCACAAACAGGGCCTGGACGGCTCGCTGGCCGGCTGCACCTCGGAGCAGGTGTTCGCCCGTGCGGGCTGGGCGCGCTCCGTCGGCGGAGCCAACCCCTACCTGGCGCTTTACGCCCGCGCCGGGATCCGCCGCGAACAGGTGGACGCCGACGTCCTGGCACGCCGGATCCTCGAACTCCCGACGGCGCGCGGCTGCACCTACGTTCTGGGCAGGGACGACTTCGCCTGGGCGCTGCGGCTCGGGATTGACGCCGCCGAGGCGACCTTCAAAGTGGTCGGCAGGCTCGGCGTGGACCGCGGCGAGATCACCCTCCTGGAGGAGCAGGTGCTGCACACGCTCGCCGAGGCCGCCGTCCCGATGGACCCGCGGCAGCTCAAAGAGGAACTCGGCGAATCCGTGCGGAACCTCGGCGAGGAAGGCAAGAAGAAGGGCGCCACCACCACGCTGCCCACGGCCCTGGGCATCCTGCAGTCCCTGGGGCGGATCCGACGGGTCCCGGCCAACGGCCGGCTCGACCAGCAGCGCTACGCCTACGAAATGTGGAACCTGCCGCCCAGCCCGCTCGATGACGATCAGGCCCGCACCGAACTGGTCCGCCGCTACCTGGGCTGGACCGGAGGGGCCACCTTCAAACAGTCGCAGTGGTTCACGGCTTTCACTGTGGCCCAGAGCAAGGCGGCACTGGCCGCCGTCGGCGCGATGGAGGTTCCCACCCCAGCAGGGGAGACGCTGTGGATGCTGCCCGACGACGTCGAACAACTCGCCACCTTCCAGGAACCGGGCGGCGAGCAGATCCAGCTGCTCGCCGGAACGGACTCCCTCGCGCTGCTGCGGCGCAATGCCGCGGAACTGCTGGCTGACGAGGACCGGCACACGAATACGCTGGGTTCGCTGGCGCTGCAGGCGGACCTCCCGGACCATCCCATCTTCGACCGGGGCCGCATCATCGGGCTGTGGCAGTACGATCCCGGCACGGAGCGGATCGTGCCCTGGGTGTTCCATGGCCCCACACCGGCGGTGACCCGGCGGATCGCCGAAGTCGAGGACTGGATCCGCGGGGACCTTGGTGACTTCCGGGCCTTCAGCCTCGACTCACCGGCCACCCGGCAAAAGCGGATCGACAACCTGGCGGCAGCCGCAACAGGCTCCGCCGCCGCCAGCTAGCGCCGAAAGCCCCCAAGCCCGAGGCGGAGCGGCGGCAGCGAGGGGCTCAGGCGCCGCGGTGCCCGGCAAAAAAGTCCTGCAGCAACGCCGCGCATTCCTGCTCCCTGATGCCGCCGTACACTTCCACCCAGTGGTTGAGCCGGCGCTCCCGGAGGATGTCGAACACGGATCCGGCTGCCCCGGCCTTCTCGTCCCAGGCGCCGAACACCACCCGTGGGATCCTTGCCAGCACCACCGCCCCGGCGCACATGGCGCAGGGCTCCAGTGTGACCACCAGGGTGCAGTCGGCCAGCCGCCAGCCGTCGCCGGCGCTCCCGTCCCGGGCGCTGAGTTCCTTCAGGCGGGCCGCAGCCTCGCGGATGGCCACCATCTCCGCGTGCGCTGTCGGGTCTCCGAGTGCCTCCCGCTCGTTGCGCCCGCTGCCGAGCACCGTGCCGTCGGGTCCGATGACGACGGCGCCGATCGGCACGTCCGCCGTGGCCAGCGCGGCACGCGCCTCGGTCAGGGCAAGGCCCATCCATTCGGCATGGCGGGGCTGGGGGGAAGTCATTGCTCAATGATAGTTTCGATGGTAAGCAAGCTGTGCAGGCAGGCTGCCCGGCAACAACATTCGGGAGAAACCGTGGACACCGGAACAGAGGGCTGGTGGACGCGCCGGTGGGGCAAGTGGGTGGTGCCCTACGCGGCGCTGTGGGCCACGATGCTCGTTGGCGGCGCGGTGGTCCTGGTCCTGGCGCTGTTGAGCGCGGGGGTCTACGACGACGTCGTGGACGACGCAGGCCTGGCTAACCTGGACAAGCCCACCTTGGGGATGATGGAACAGTTCCGCAGCCCGGGTCTCGACGCCTTCGTCACGGGATTCACCAATATCGGCGGCGGGATCGGGATGCCCATCCTTGCCAGTATCCTCACCGCCTGGCTCATCTGGACCAGCCGGACCTGGCGGCCGCTGATTTTGATCGGAGGTGCGGCAGCAGTCTCCATAACCGCGACGTCCCTCGGCAAGCAACTCATCGGCCGGGCCCGCCCGGACCACTCCGACGCCGTCCCGCCCTACGAATCCTCGCCGTCGTTTCCGAGCGGCCATACGCTCAACACCACGGTGGTGATCGGGCTCGTGGTCTACCTCGCATGTTTGCAGATCCACGGCACCGTAGCCCGGGCAAGCCTGATAGCGGCCGGCGGGGCCTTCATCCTCGCGATGGGCATGAGCAGGGTCTATCTGGGCCATCACTGGATGACCGATGTGATCATCGGGTGGGTGCTGGGTCTCGCCTGGGTCGGCATCGTGATACTGGCACACCGGCTCTTCCACATGATCCGGCACCGGGAGCATGCCGGGCCAGCGCCGACTTTTGACAACCCGGCCCACCTGCGCGAGGGCGCTGACGGCGGCTGATTTCCGGAGGACAAGGACGACGTCGGCGCCCGCGGTCCCGCGGGCGGGCCACCAGCCGCCGGGTGGTAGTTTTGACCCATGCGCACTCTTGTTGTGGACCACCCGCTGGTCGCCCATAAACTCACCGTTCTGCGGGACAAGGACACCCCGTCCCCGGTCTTCCGCCAGCTGACCGAGGAACTCGTCACGCTCCTGGCATACGAGGCCACCCGCGAGGTCCGCACCGAGCCAGTAACTATCGAGACGCCGGTCAGCACCACCATCGGCACCGCTTTCACCAAGCCCACCCCGCTGGTGGTCCCCATCCTCCGTGCCGGACTCGGCATGCTCGAGGGCATGACCAAGCTGGTCCCCACAGCCGAGGTCGGATTCCTGGGCATGGCCCGCGACGAAGAGACCCTGGACATCATCACCTACGCAGAGCGCCTCCCCGAGGACCTCACGGACCGCCAGATCTTCGTCCTGGACCCCATGCTCGCTACCGGCGGCACATTGCGCGAAGCCATCAAGTTCCTCTTCAAGCGCGGCGCCTCCGATGTCACCTGCATCTGCCTGCTCGCCGCCCCTGAAGGCCTCGCGAAGCTGGAAGAAGAGCTCGCGGACGCCAACGTGACGATTGTGCTCGCCTCGATCGATGAGAAGCTCAACGAGAAGTCCTACATCGTGCCGGGCCTGGGCGACGCGGGCGACCGCCTCTACGGCGTGGCCGGCTAAGCCAGCCGCCCGGGGTCGGACCCGCCCTCGCGGGCGCGTCCCCAGGCGGGCTCCCGCAAAGGGGCCCGGCCTACCGGATTGCCCTGCCCGATACTAGCCTGAGCCCCATGGACTGGAAACTTGAACTTGTTTTTGTTCCCGTGTCCGATGTGGACCGCGCTAAGGATTTCTACGTCAACAAGGTGGGCTTCCAGGCCGACTTCGACGAGCGGCCCACGGACGGCATCCGATTCGTCCAGCTGACCCCACCGGGCTCCGGCTGCTCGATCGCCATCGGCGAGGGCCTCAAGGACGCCCCGCCGGGCACCGCCCCCAGCCTTCAACTCGTGGTCAGCGACATCCAGTCCGCCCACCGGCAACTCAGGGACCACGGCGTGGAAGTCAGCGACGTCGACGTGCAGGACTGGGGGCATTTTGTCTACTTCGCCGATCCCGACGGCAACAAATGGGCGGTGCAGTACATCCCCAACCATCCCACCGGCTAGGCAGGCTGGTCTGGCTGTGCCGGGTGTTTTAGTACCAGTTGTTGGCGTAGTGGAAGTTCAGGGCGCCACACGGTGAGCCGTAACGATCCTTGACGTACTCCAGGCCCCAGTTGATCTGGGTCCGGTAGTTGGTCCGGTAGTCGGCGCCCGCGCTGGCCATCTTCTCGGCCGGCAGCGACTGGACCACGCCGTAGGCGCCGCTCGTCGGATTCGTTGCGGTCGTTTCCCAGTCCGATTCCTTGGTCCAGAGCTTCATCAGGCAGGGCATCTGGCTCGGGGCCCAGCCGTAGGAGCCCAGCCGGCTGGCCGCGTACGCCTGGGCGCCGGCGGGATCATTGATGGCAACGGGGGCCGGCGCCGGTGCCGGTGCGGGGGCGGGCTCGGGAGTGGGAGCGGGCCGAGCGGGAGGGGCCGGAGGGGCCGGGGTCGGGGGCGCGGCAGCGGCCGGGGCCGGCGCTTCGGCCGGCGCCATCGCGGCCGGCTGGGCCGCGGCGTCAACGGTACGGGTGACGGCCTGGTTCTCAACCCGGACACGTTCAAAGTCAAGGTGCGTCAGCGGATCCGCCGTGGCGGCTGCCTGCGTGGAACTGCCCGCATCGGCATGGCGGGCCGCCGTCTCGGACGCCTGGCCGGCCGCGCCAGCCCCCACGAGCACCGCGCAGGCGGCAACGGCAACGGCCACCCGGCGTCCGGTCGAGCCGGCGTGGCGGGCAAACCGGGCCAGTGCTGGCGCCGGCTTCGCCGGTCCGGCGGCGCGGCGGCGCGACCGCTTGGAGCTGGTGGAGTCTGCGGTTCCGTCAGGGCGCGATTGTGCCTTGGGTTCAGTCATGAATGCCTCTCGACGCCTGCGGAGTTAGCTGTCGGGTTCGGGTGAGGTCACCCGGCCGCACGGAATCTCACGTGTCGGCTTCACCCCAAGGGCGCAATATGCACAAATGCCCGGGAACTCTGGGTCCCCCGCCTCTGCCTGTCCAGCGGAATCCGGGAGGCGGCAGAGCTTGGCGTACATCCGGATATGCGGCCCAAGTGATGGCCGTACCTAAAAACCGTACAGGAAGTGGACGGCTAAGTCACATTTTGGTAACAGGCTGCGCGGCGGCGGCGGGTCGGCTTGCGCCCTGACCAGCGACGACGGTTCTTCAGGCGGCGGGTGGAGTCTCCGGCAGCCGAACGGTGAACTCGGTCCGGCCGGGCATGGAGGCCACACTGACGGTCCCGCCATGGGCCTGGACAATCGACTGCACGATCGACAGCCCCAGCCCGCTGGTTCCCTCGGCGGAAGCGCTCGTGGCCGGGGCGGTGGTGGCCACGCCGGCGGATGCCCGTGGCGTCCGCGGCGGGTGCAGCGGACGCCGCGGAAAGAATCCCCCGTCGGGTGCCGGCGTCGTGAGGGCTACCGGATTCGTGCGCGAAGCGTCCGCGCGGGTGAAACGTGCAAAGACCCGGTCCACGAACTCGGGGGCTATCCCGGGTCCGTTGTCCGTCACGGTCACCACGGCGTGTCCGTCCGCGGACCGCTTCACGCCGGTCACCACCGTCGTGCCGGGGCCCGCGTGTTTCCGCGCGTTGGAGAGCAGGTTGGCCAGCACCTGACGCAGTTGGGTCGCGTCACCGCGGACCACCACAGGCTCTTCCGGGAGCTCCAGGTGCCAGACCCGGTCCGGGGCCATGACCTTCTCGTCGCTGACTGTTTCGATGGCCAGTTGGGTGAGGTCCACTTCGCTGAGCCGGAGCGGCTGGCCTTCATCCAGCCGGGCGAGCAGGAGCAGGTCCTCCACCAGGGTGGTCATGCGTTCGGACTGGCTCTGCACCCGGGCCAGGGACTGCTGGCCGTCAGGGGTGAAGTGTTCGGTCATCCGCATCAATTCGGTGTAGCCGCGGATGGCGGTCAGGGGCGTGCGCAGCTCATGCGAGGCATCCGCGACGAACTGGCGGACCTTCATCTCGCTCTTCTGCCGCGCTTCCAGTGCATTGGAGACGTTGTCCAGCATCATGTTCAGGGCATGGCCAACACTTCCCACTTCGGTGCCCGGATGCGCTGCGGACGCCGGCACGCGCACGGCAAGTCCCACTTCTCCGGCGTCGAGCGGCAGCCGGGAGACCTGTGTCGCCACCCCGGAGAGCTGATCGAGCGGTTTCATGGTCCGGCGGATCAGTGCCGTCCCGGCCAGCCCGATGACCAGGAGCCCGCCCGTGGAGACGACCACCATGGTCCAGACCATGGTGGCCAGCGTGTTCTGCTTCTCAGCGAGCGGAAGGCCGGTCACGATCACTGCGCCGCCCGGGGTCACGGCGGCAACGAGCCGGTAGGCTCCGGCGGACAAGGTCCGGTCGACCGGCTCGCCCCACGGGGTGAGCCCCAGGAGCGCCTCGTCGTCTTCGGCGGTGAGGGATTCCCGGGTGGCATCCCCGGCGAGGAAACCGGCGCTGCGGACTGAATCGTTTTCGATTCTCGCGGTCAGGGTGCCGATGGCCTGTCCCCGCGCCTCGAGGGGGTCGAAGCGGCCGGAACGGCCAAACTCGCGGGCGCGGACCGCGGCCTGCTCCAGCTGGGTGTCGAGCTGTTTGGTCAGGAAGAAGTCCATTGAGGCATAGCTGACGATACCGACGGCCCCGCAGATCGCAACGAGCAGGGCCATCGTGACGAGGACAAGCCGGGTGCGGAGGTGCCAGGTGGACGGGTTGCGCCAGTTGGGCCTGGAGGGGCGGACCTCGGCTGTGCCTTCAGGCACGGATCAGTCCGCCGGTTTCAGGACGTAGCCGGCGCCGCGCACGGTGTGGATCATGGGTGGGTGGCTGGCGTCGACCTTCTTGCGAAGGTAGGAGATATAGAGTTCCACGATGTTGGCCTGCCCGCCGAAGTCGTAATCCCAGACCCGGTCCAGGATCTGGGCCTTGCTGACGACCCGTTTCGGGTTCTCCATGAGATAGCGCAGCAGCTCGAACTGGGTGGCCGTGAGGTGCAGTTCTTCGCCCGCGCGCCGGACCTCCCTCGTGTCGACGTTCAGGACGAGGTCCCCGACGACGAGTTCGGCGGTATCCATCGCAGCCACTCCGGAACGCTGGACCAGCCGGTGCAGCCGCAGCAGCACTTCTTCCATGCTGAACGGCTTGGTTACGTAGTCGTCCCCGCCCGCTGCCAGCCCGGTGATGCGGTCCTGGACAGCGTCCTTTGCTGTCAGGAACAAGGCAGGCACCTCCGGCGCGAAGGCGCGGATCCTGCCCAGCAGTTCAACGCCGTCGAATCCGGGCAGCATCACATCGAGCACCAGTACGTCGGGCCGGAAATCCTTGGCGAGCTTCACTGCTTCGGGGCCGTCGGCTGCGACAGCAACGGACCATCCCGCCATCCGCAGACCCATGCTCATGAGTTCGGAGAGACTGGGTTCATCGTCCACGACCAGGGCGCGGATGGGGGAGCCGTCCGGATGGGTGAGCTGGGGGAGATTGTTGGTCATGGAGTGCGAAGTGGCCATGGGACAACTCTCCGATCTGCCGGTTAGGTGCGGCTTTGGGGATCCTGTGTGGCGTCTGTGAATCCCAGCCTAGCGAGCTGGATATTCCGGGGACTGCCGGCGGGCCCCGAATTTTCCTTGCCCGAGGGTGACCACTCTGTGGAACGCTGGACTTCCAATGCTAAGTAGGCGAAGAGTCTGCCCGGCTCGGCTTACAGTGAATGATTCCGGCCAATCGGCGGGGTCGCTCGAATTAAGTTCGGCGACGCGGGCAGATACGGCGTCCATTGACCAGGACGCTCGAATATTTATTGATGCCGATGAATTGTGATCTGCACTACATTTGCGCGTTTTGTCTCATATCGTGGACTTTGGCGTTCATTGTTACTTGCAAGTTTTCATTGTTACGTTGCACACTTCAATTGTGAACAAGAACTCAACAGCACCTGCAGCCGCAGTTTTTTGGATCAGTGCACCCGCTGATACCGAGAAGCACTGTTGTCGAATGCACGCCTAACTTTTACATCCCAAAGGTTTCTAGGCATTCGCCCCCAGCCCAGCGTCGGGCGCCCTCCCCAGTTTTCATTGCGGGAAAAACAGCATTCGAGCCGCGATGACGGCCATTCACATTGAGGTAAGCAATCCATGTCAGTTGCATCCGGATACGTCCACATCTCCGTCCGTAACGCCAGTAAGGCCGGCCAGGCCTCCGGTATCCGCCAGGGCTTCGGCGGCCGGGCATCCTTCGCCCCCGTTGGATCCGGCAACAGCTTCCCCGCCCCGGGCTATGACCCGCAGGGCTACAACCCCAACTCCTACGGACAGCTCCGCGCTGTTCCGCCGGCACCGGCCCCGGCCCCTGTGATTGCTCCGGGCGACGGCAGCCCCGTCCGTCCCGTCCCGAACGACAACGTCGCCCGCGGTTTCGTCCTTTACATGGGGATCGACGAGGAAACCGCCGCGGCCGCCGGGACGTCCATTGCCAAACTGGCCCAGGAAATCCGGGCCTACGCCCAGTCGCTGGTCTCCGGCGCCGAAAGCTACGCTGCCGTCGCCGTCGCCCCGGCCGGCGCCCCGGGCTCCGCGCTCGACGTCGTCCGTTCCACCTTCGGTGACCCCACTGTCGGCGCCCGCCAGCGGTCCGACGCCGCCCGCCTGCAGCAGCCGCAGGACCCGCGTCCTTCCGGCGTGCTGATCGACCTTGCCCGCCGCGAGGTGGCGCTCGACGGCGAATCCCTGAACCTCACGTTCAAGGAGTTCGAACTCCTCAACTACCTCGTCGAGAACGGCACCCGCACCGTGGGCCGTGACGAGCTGCTTGAGGGCCTGTGGCGCAATGCCGAAGAGGTGCCCAACGAGCGGACCATCGACGTTCACATCCGCCGCCTGCGCTCCAAGCTCGGCCGTCTCGCCAACACCGTGCGCACCGTCCGCGGCCAGGGCTACCGCTTCTATGAGCACCCGGAAGTTGTCGTCTGGGCCGCTCCGGAATACTCCATCTAGGTTCTGCCCGCGCGCCCACCAAGACCTCGTTCGATGCTGCCACCAGGGAGGGCATCGACCGGGCGAACAAGACCCTGCGCATGCCACCGGAGCGTAGGTGAAGGAACAGAAGGATGCAATCAGCGGCGGCGCCGTCGTGGCCTGGCACGTTGTGCTGGAAGTGACCTTTGCCCTTGACGACCGAGCGGCTGCCCGTGGGAGGCGTACTCGGGGATCAGCCGCCGCATTAGGATTGATCCATGAGCGCCCATCACATCAAACGGCTGGTGATCATGCGCCATGCCAAGTCGGACTGGCCCGGCGGCGTCGCGGACCACGACCGTCCGCTCGAAGAACGCGGCCACCGCGATGCCCCGCAGGCCGGAAAATGGCTGCTGAAGCATGCCGTGGTCCCCGATTTCATCCTCTGCTCCAGCGCCCTGCGCACCCGGCAGACGTGCACCTGGGTGTGCAGCGAACTCGGCGCCAAGGCTCCGACGCCGAAACTCGAGGACGGGCTCTATGCGGCCTCGGCGAAGCGGATGCTGACCGTCATCAACCACGTCCCGGATACCGTGACCACCCTCATGGTGATCTCGCACATGCCCGGTGTGCAGGACCTTGCCATGCACTTAGCGTCCCGGGACTCCAACCACGACGCCTACATGGACGCCGCCACGCGGTACCCCACGAGCGCGCTGACCATCATGGAAACCGAGAAGTCCTGGGCCGAACTCGATGGCCAGGACGCGAGGCTCACGCACTTCAAGGTTCCCCGGGCGAAATAGCGCCCCGGCGCACTGCGCCCTGCGCCCCTGCCCGATTCCCGGATGCATAGTCATACAGGCGATTCTGCGGTTTACTGATGCTGTTTACTCGTGGACTTATGGCGATCGGGAGAAAAGGCGGAATCATCGTGGATTCAGGACAGCTCATAGGGCTCATCATCGGCGTCGTTGTGGTGATCGCGATCGTCGTGGTCGTAACCATGCTCAGCCGTAAGCGCAAGGTGGAGGCGAACCGCAACAAGGCGGTTGAAATGCGTGAACAGGCCAAGACCGAACAGATCGGCGCCAGGGAGCGCGAAGCGCAGGCGTCCCGGGCCGAAGCCGACGCCAAGCAGGCAGAAGTCGAGGCCGAGCGACTGCGGGAAGAAGCCAGCGCACGGCAGCAAGAGGCCGAAAAGGTCCGCGCCGGCGCGCAGGAACAGCTGCGGAAGGCTGACGAGCTGGACCCTGACGTCGTCACCACCGAGCGCGATGCCCAGGGCCGGAACCAGGCGCCCGGGGAAGCCGCCGGCACCGAAGAGTCGCGCCGGGACCGCAGCACCCGGACCCCTTCCGCCGGGCAGGACACCACTCCGGGCGGCAGCCAGGTCCCCCCGGCGCCTGCGCCCCAAGGACCGGCCCGCACTGACGAGCCCCGCGGTGACAACCCCCGGAACCTCTGACGATTCACACGCCACTTAATCTCCGGCACACAGGCCGGTTCCGGCCGCGGGCGCCGGCCGGAACCGGCATAGTGGCAGGGTGAACCCTCGTCATTCCGCCCTGGCCCTGCTCGTCGCCGTCCTGTGGGGCGTCAACTTCGTCGCGATCGATCTTGGCCTGCACCCGGACGGAGCGGAGATGCCGCCGCTGCTGTTCGTGGCCATGAGGTTCACCCTGGTGGTCTTTCCCTGCATTTTCTTCATCCGCAAGCCCGGGGTGAGCTGGAAGGCGATCATCGGCGTCGGGCTGTTCATGAGCGCCGGACAGTTCGGCCTCCTGTACCTGGCCATGGCCCTGGGCATGCCTGCGGGCCTGGCCTCGCTGGTCCTGCAGGCGCAGGTGCTGCTGACGGTGCTCCTGGCCGCCGGCTTACTCGGCGAGCGGCCGAGCCGGCGCCAGGTTGCCGGCGTGGTGCTGGGTGTGGCCGGACTCGCCGTGGTGGCCGTCGGCCGCAGCCTGGTCGCCCCGGTGCTGCCGCTGATGATCGTGCTCGCCGCGGCGCTGTCCTGGGCCGCGGGCAACATCGTGGCCCGCAAGGCGAAGGCGGCGTCCGGGCTGGGC
This sequence comes from Pseudarthrobacter linnaei, assembly GCF_055412825.1. NCBI lineage: Bacteria > Bacillati > Actinomycetota > Actinomycetes > Micrococcales > Micrococcaceae > Pseudarthrobacter > Pseudarthrobacter linnaei. The sequence continues at coordinate 6,484 of NZ_JBVAYX010000040.1, read as the reverse complement.
CTCGTGGTGTGGTCAGGGGCCGTGGTGCCGCTGCCCCTGCTCGGCCTGTCCCTGCTGGTGGACGGGCCGGGGGCGGTGTCGCTGGCGCTGCTGGAAGTCCAGCCCATCACCCTGGCGAGCGCCCTCTACACGGCCATCTTCGGTTCCCTGGTGGGCTACGGCATCTGGAACAGGCTGCTGGGGCTGTACCCGTCCTCCGCGGTAGTGCCGTTCACCCTCCTGGTTCCGGTGGTCGGGATGACGACGGCGTGGCTCGTCCTGGGCGAGGTGCCGACCCCCGCCGAGGTGACCGGCGGGCTCCTGCTGCTCGCCGGCGTGGCGACAGCCGTGCTGCGCCCCTGGAAGTTTCGACGGCGGGAGTCGCGTCCGCGCGCTCAGCGGCGGGGCGAAGTCCGCGCCGACGCCCGTGCGGGGGACGTGGTGGCGGACTTGGCCGCAGCGGTCCCTCCGGCGGAGGACGCCGGCCGGTTGAGGCCGGAGGATGCCGCCCGCGGGGCTGGAACCCGGGCCGATTGAGCCTTGGCCGGTTGAGCCCCCGTTCCCGCCCTCGTTCGCGCACTCGTTCCCGTCTTCGTTCCGGCCGCGGACCTGGACGCCGGACGCGGGGTGGCGGTCCGGGACGGTGCGGTCCGGGTCGGTGCGCGCCGGGCGGCTGCTGGCCGGGATGCCGGGCCCCTTGCGCCCGACGCCGGTCGTCGCCGTGGGGCATGTCCGGCGGCGCGCGGACGCCTGCCCCTGCCCGGCAGGACGGTTCCGGCCACCAGCAGCAGCAGGGTGGCGGCGCCGGCCGCAGCGGCGAGGTAGAAGTACAGGTCCGGATACTTGGAATCCACCGGGGTCGACATCGCGTCCGGATCGGTGGTGAAGGCCAGTCCCCACTGCCGCAGGAACGCGATGCTGAAGGCAATAAACAGGATGCTCCCGACTCCGCTCGCTGCCAGGGTCCGGTGCCGGCGGCGGATAATCACCTCGGAGACGCAGGCGACGTAGGCTGTCGCGCAGGCCGCCAGGAACCACAGGAACACGGTTTCGTGCAGGGTGATGCCGGCCAGCGCCAACAGCCCCATGGCGGCGACAAACGCGCCGATGGCAATCCTGGTGTTGTTACCCGTGTGGCCCATGTGGTTAATCATCTCCGAGAGGGGCTACTTCCTGACGTAGCCGCGCATGGACGCCATGATCGCGGTGACACTTTGCTCGCGGGTCCGCTCCGGGTTGTAGGTCTGCCGGTCCAGGCCCACCACGAAGCAGGCGCCGAAGATGGCGGTCTCCAGGCTGCCCCGGGGCACCGCCGGATCCACCGGGTAAACGGCGGCCACCGCATCGATCGCCGCGCGAACCACGGTGAGCAGCCGTTCCCGGAGCTCCGTGAAGGTATCCTGCCACTCGCTGGGGGTCCGCCAGTTCTCGCTGACCCACAGCCGGGCAAAGGACGGGTATTCGTCCATGAAGTCCATGGCCTGCCCGATCATCTCGTCCATCGCCGCCAGCGGGTCGGCCGAATCGTCCCTGACGCTCAGCAGCCGTGCCAGCAGGATGTCCACCCCGTGGCGCAGCAGCTGGGCGATCAGGTCCGACTTGCTGCCGAAGTTGTAGTAGACGGTGCCCTTGGAGACCCCGGCCGCCGCCGCGATCTCATCGACAGTCACCCCTGCCACTCCGCGCTCGCCAATCAGGTCCATCGAGGCCTCGAACAGCTTCTGCCTGGTCGCGTTGGTGCGGGCCGGCCGGAGCTTCTTCGCGGTCGCCCCGCTTTGCGCCGGAACCGCGGGAGTCGCCGGGCTTTCCGCGGGAGTCGCCGGGCCGCCGGAAGGCGCCGTGCTGCTGTCCGTGCGGGTGCTCATACGGTGATCTCCGGTTTCAGGGTCTTCAGGGTCCAGTACTTGTGCTTCCGGACGGCCAGGGTGGACAGGGCTGTCCCCAGCAAAGTGTAGCCAAGCAGCCCCAGCATCGTGGGCAGGATGACGGCCAGGTCAGCGCCGTAGATCAGGTGCCGCATGCCGTTGACGACGTACCCCATGGGCAGGACCTGGTGCACCACGTGGAGCGGCTGGGGCGTGGTCTGCCAGGGGAAGGTGCCCCCCGAGGAGACCAGCTGCAGCACCAGCAGGATGAGCACCACGAGCTTGCCCGGGGAGCCGAGCAACGCCACGACGCCCTGGATGATCGCGCTGAACGCCATCGCGGCAGCCAGCATCAGGAACCACATCAGCCAGGGGTGGGCGGGGCTGAGGCCCAGGCCCACATCGACCACCAGGGTCAGCAGGCTCGCCTGGACCGCCGAGACAGCCAGGAACGGCAGCCAGCCGCCGACGGCGATCTTCCACGCCGGCGCGTTCGACGCCAGTGCCCGCTGGGTGACCGGCCGCATCGCCTGGATCAGCATAAAGACACCGATCCACAGGGCCAGGGTGAGGAAGAACGGTGCGAGGCCCGCGCCGTAGGAGCCGGCCTTGGCCTGCGAGACGTTGCTGACGGCGACCGGATCGGCCACCACCTTGGCAAGGCTGTCCTTCTGGGTGTCGGTGGGGTTGGGGACCTGGCCGGCGCCCCTGACGAGTTCGGCCGCGAGGGTCCCGGCGCCGCCGGAGGCCGTGGCCGCCCCGCTTTCCAGCTTCGCCGCGCCGGCGTCGAGCTTTTCCGCGCCCTCGGAGAGCTTCGCCGCACCGTCCAGGGCGCCCTGCTGCCCGGCGGCGAGGGTAGCGGCGCCGCTGGCCAGCTGGTCCGCCCCGGTGGAGGCCTGGGTGATGGCGCCGCCGAGGGCGGGGGTGGCCGCCGCCAGCTTCTGCGCCCCCGCACTGACCGCAGCGGACCCGTCCGCCAGCTGCTGGATCTGCGCAGCCGCGGCAGTGAGCGTCGCCGCAGGCCCCGCGGGTCCTGCGGACGCCGGCGGGGCCGCGTGGGCGTCGAAGTCCGCGAGGATGGCCTCCGCCTGGGCCGGGGTGAGAACCCCCGCAGCGACGAGCCGGCTGTTGGACGCGACCACCCGGCTGCGTTCTGCCTGGGCGGTTGCCTGCGCGGCTGCCCGTTCGGAGGCGGCCAGCTGGCCGGCCAGACCCTGCACTTTGGTGCCGAGCGCGGCGTTGCCGGCCGCCACCTGCGCGGCGCCGTCCGCGAGTGCCCGTGAATCGGCAGGCAGCGTGGCGGTCTTGTCCCTGAGCTGGGACAGTCCGCCGCTGAGCTGGGCTGCCCCCGTGCCGAGGGTGTTGGCTCCGTCCCGGAGCTTGAGCTGGCCGGCGTAGAGCTCCGCCGTGCCGCTCCTGAGTCCGCCCGTGCCCTGGTGGAAGGTGACCATGCCGTCGTGCAGGCTGGCGACGCCGTCGGCGAGTTTGCCGGCGCCGTCGGAGGCTTTGAGCATCTGGGAGTGGATGGTCCCGAAGCCGGTGAGGAGCTGGTTGGCGGTTTCCTCCCCGACCTCGGTGGCCACCGTGGTGTGCACGGCGGTGGTCAGCTTGTCCACGATGGTGCTCAGCAGATAGTTGTTTGCATCGTTGGTGGTGACGTTGAGCATCGCCTGGTTGGCGGCGTCGAAGCTGCCGGGGGAGACCAGATTCGCCGAGAAATCTTTGGGAATCTTCAGGGCGAAGGCATACTTGCCGGTGCTCACCCCTAGGTCCGCCTCCTCCGTGCCGGAGACGGTCTGCCAGTTGAAGACGTGCCCCTCCGCCAGGCTCTCGGCGACCTTCCGGCCGGCCTCGAGCCGGGTGCCGTCAGCGGAGATGGCACCGGTGTCCTCCACGACCAGGGCCGCATCGATCTGGTCCAGGTTTCCGTAGGGATCCCAGTTGGCGTAGAGGTAGACGGCGCCATAGAGCAGGGGAACCATGGCCAGCGCGAGGATGGTGAGTTTGGGCAGTAGACCGCCGGTCATGCGCTTGAGTTCGGAGCGGGCCAGCCGCAGCACAGTCACTGTGCGTCCTCCATGTCCAGTGTGCCGGATGCAGCAGGAACGTCCAGGGAAGGGTCCCGGTCGGCGGCAGGACACGCATTGCCGATCGCGGCGGCCAGCCCGGCCCAGCGGCCCGGGATGCGCATGACGGTGGCGACGACGGCGAGCGGGCGCCCGGCGTCGTAGGCGAGCTCCTCCAGCCGCGGCAGCCAACCCTCCGGATCTCCGTGGCGGTCCGGAGAGTCCACCACGAGCAGATCGGTGTGCGGGTTGGCCAGGGCGAGGGCCGTGAGCAGTCCGATCCTCCGGGCGGGAGGCAGCTGTTCGGTCCACAGCCCGGCGATGTCCTCGAAGCGGTTGACCTTGAGCCAGGGTTTGCTGAGCAGTGACGCCCGGTAACGGCGCGGAACGAGGGCCAGGTCCTCGGTGACGAGGTCACGGACGCTGAGGTGCTGCTCGGGTTCGTTCACTCCGGGGGAGTCCACCACAGCGCTCGCTTGCCGCAGGGTCCCGATTCGGGCGCCGCCGTCCCACTCCGCGCCGTCCCAGGCAAAGTGGCCGCCGGAGGGTTTGAGGCGTCCGCTCAGGGCCAGGGCCAATGCGGTGCGCTGGTCCTGGCGGCTGCCGGAGACCAGCAGGAGTTCGCCGCGCCGGACCTGAAGGGACGTGGCCGGCAGCAGCACGTCCCGTCTGCCGTTCACGGAGAGTTGTTGCACGCGGAGCAAGGGAAGCCTTTCGCAGAAGAATGTCTACTTCAAGGCTAACTAAACTGACCGGTCAGTTCAAATAGGATGGACGGAATGTGATCGAACAGTCGGTGCCCGGCCAGGTGGACCGTTCCGCCGAGGTCAGACTTCGCGCCGATGTCCGGGCGAAACGTCGGCGCGAGGTGACAACTCGGCGGCTCAGAGGCCGTATTCCTCGAGCAGCCGCAGCCAGACCTCGCTGATCGTGGGGTAGGCCGGCACGGCGTGCCACAGCCGGTCCAGCGGAACTTCGCCGACGATCGCGATCGTGGCGGCGTGCAGCAGTTCGGCCACATCCGGGCCGGCGAAGGTGGCGCCCAGCAGCACCTTCCGGTCCTCGTCGACCACCAGCTGAGCCCAGCCCTGGTACCGTTCGGCGTGCAGTGAGGATCCGGCCACCTGGATGGGCAGTTCCACGGAGGAGACGCTGAAGCCGTCCCGTTCCGCCTGCTGCACGGTCCGTCCCACACTGGCCAGTTCCGGATCGGTGAACACCACGTTGGGCACCGCATTCTCATCCGCGGTCCGGGCGTACCGGCTCCAGGGCGCGGCCTCGCGGCCGAGCTTGCCCCTGGCCCGGGCGGCGATGGCATCGCCCGTGGCCCGCGCACCGTACTTGCCCTGATGGGTCAGCATGACCTTCCCCGCGGCGTCGCCCGCGGCGTACAGCCACGGCTCGACGTCGTTCCCGGTGCCGCCCGCCACCAGGCCGGTCGAGTCGGTGCTGAGCCGCAGTTCCTTGCCGTCCGCGGCGGCGAGCCCGACGCTCTCCAGGCCGATCCCTTCGAGGGCCGGGTGCCGACCGGTGGTGACCAGGAGCTTGTCCGCCGTCACGGTGCCGCCGCCCGCCAGCTCAAGGGTGAGGGAGCCGTCGCCGTTCTCGCGGACCCTGTCGGTTCCGGTGTGCAGGTGGAGGCTGACGCCGTCCGCCCGCAGCCCGGCGGCGACCAGCGCGGCAGCCTCCTCCGGGAAGGCGCCCAGCAGGCTGCCGCGGGCCACCAGGGACACCGAGGCGCCCAGCCGGGCGAAGGCCTGGGCGAGTTCGCTGCCGGCGACACCGCCGCCCAGCACCGCCAGCCGGCGCGGGATCTCACGCGCGGACGTCGCCTCCCGGGTGGTCCAGTAGTCCACGTCCGACAAACCTTCGACGTTCGGCACCGTGGGCGATGACCCGGTGGCCACCACAACGGCGTGCCGTGCCGAGAGCAGGTAGCTGTTGCCGTCCAGACCCGCGACTTCGAGCTTCCGGGTGTCCGTCATCCAGCCGTGGCCGCGGATCAACTCGATCCCGGTGTCCTGGAGCCACTTGACCTGGCCGTCGTCCTGCCAGTTGGACGTGAAGAAGTCGCGGCGCTTGAGGACAGCGGCTGTGTCCAGGGTTCGGGTGACGGCCTCTTCGGCGCCGGGCACGGTCTGGGCGCTGTGAAGGGCAGTGCCGGGGCGCAGCAGCGCCTTGGAGGGCATGCAGGCCCAGTAGGAACACTCGCCGCCCACCAGTTCGGCCTCAATAATCACTGCGGTCAGCCCGCCCTGCACGACCCGGTCCGCCACGTTTTCGCCCACGGCGCCGGCGCCGATCACAATGACATCGAATTCCAGTTCAAGCTGTGCCGTCATGGCAAAAGCCTACGCCCGGCCCCGGGCCGAAGCCCTGCCAGGAACACCCTTTGCAGGGTGTGGGACCACCGCTACTGTTGGGAGCAGACTTGGGGGAAGGCAGGGCCATGACGGAAGAAAACGTGACCGCCGGCGGCGCGGGCCGGGCGGGCGGCAGTGGGGCGGGCAGCCCGCTCAGCCTGGGCGGCGCGGGCCGGGCGGGCGGCAGTGGGGCGGGCAGCCCGCTCAGCCT
>NZ_JBVAYX010000039.1:0-28937 GCF_055412825.1 Pseudarthrobacter linnaei | reverse complement strand
TAATACCCCCGGGGGTATCCTGCAAGTGGGTTACCGGCGAGCTGGCGCCAACGGATTGGCGCCAGCGGGTTACCGGCGGATTGGCGCCAGCGGGTTACCGGCGGATTGGCGCCAGCGGGTTACCGGCGGATTGGCGCCAGCAGGGCGGCGCCAGCGGGGGTGGCGCTCAGGACATCCCCGGACGGGGCGCCACCTCAGTCGCGGCCAGGCCGGCGACCGGTCAGCCGGTCCGCCAGCGACCGCCAGCGTCCGGGCCGGGGCGTATCCGCCGGAGCCGGGGCGTAGGTCACCGGGTGGCCGCCGCGGTACCACTCGGTGATGCCGCCGGCGACGTTGACGACGTCGTAGCCCCGCCCGGAAAGTAGGGCGGCCGCCTGGCTGCTGCGTTTTCCTGACCCGCAGAGCACGTAGACCGTGGTGTTCGGCACGTCGTTCAGGCGGGACGGGAGTTCATCCAGCGGAATGTTGATGCTTCCCGGAATGCAGGCGACCGCATATTCCTCCCGGCTGCGGACATCGACCAGAGCGACGCCGGGCCAGACGCCGGCGAGCTCCTCCGCGCTGACGGTGCGGGCCGGGATGGGCGTCATGCGATTGCTTGCCATGTTTCGATCATATACCCCCTGGGGTATCTGCGTTTAAGAACGCAAAAAGGGAGGGCTCCCGCCGTAAATGGCGGGAGCCCTCCCTTTTATCTCAAGCGCGGAACTAGACGTTGCCGTTCCGCTTTTTCTTTTCCGGCCAGGGGCCGAGCTTGTCCCTGGTTACTTCTGCTTCGCCGAGGCCGGCGTCGGCCAGGTCGCCGACCTTGTGGACCTTCAGCATGTTCGTGGAACCGGCCTTTCCGGGAGGCGAACCGGCGGCGATGACCACCATGTCTCCGTCCTCGACGAGATCCATGTTCAGCAGGCTGCGGTCAACCTGGGCGGTCATCTCGTCGGTGTGGCCCACCATCGGGACCAGGACCGGCTGGATGCCCCAGGTCAGCGCGAGTTGGTTCCAGACATGCTCCACCGGGGTGAAGGCGAAGACCGGACGGATCGGACGCAGCCGCGACAGACGCCGCGCGGAGTCGCCGGACTGGGTGAAGGCACAGATGAACTTCGCATCCAGCTGGTCGGCGATCTCGACGGCGGCACGGGTGATGGCGCCGCCGCGGGTCTTGGGCTTGGTGCCCAGCGGGGGGACGCGCTCCAGGCCGTGGACCTCGGTGGATTCAATGATCCTGGCCATGGTCTTCACGGTCTCAATCGGGAACTTGCCCACGCTGGTCTCGCCCGACAGCATGACCGCGTCGGCGCCGTCGAGCACGGCGTTGGCGCAGTCGGAGGCCTCAGCGCGGGTCGGACGCGGGTTGTCGATCATGGATTCGAGCACCTGGGTTGCCACGATGACCGGTTTGGCCCAGCGGCGGGCCAGTTCAACGGCGCGCTTCTGGACAATCGGCACTTCCTCGAGCGGAAGTTCCACGCCAAGGTCGCCACGGGCCACCATGATGGCGTCGAAGGCGTCGATGATCTCGGGGAGCTGCTCGACGGCCTGCGGCTTTTCGATCTTGGCGATGACCGGCACGCGGCGGCCTTCTTCGTCCATGATCTCGTGAACGCGCTTGATGTCCGAGGCATCGCGGACGAAGGAGAGGGCCACCATGTCCACGCCGCGGCGCATGGCCCAGCGGAGATCATCCTCGTCCTTTACGCTCAGCGCCGGCACATTGACGGCAACGCCGGGCAGGTTGATGCCCTTGTTGTTCGAGACGTAGCCGCCGACGATCACCTGGGCGACGACCTTGACGTCGTCGACGTCGATCGCGCGGAGGGCGACCTTGCCGTCATCGATCAGGAGTGCGTCCCCGGCCTTGACGTCCTCGGTGAGGCTCTTCAGCGTGGTGGAGCAAATGTCCTTAGTGCCCGGGACGTCATCGGTGGTGATGGTGAAGGTGTCACCGACGGCCAGCAGGTGCGGCCCGTCCACGAACCGGCCGAGGCGGATCTTGGGCCCCTGCAGGTCGGCCATGATGGCCACCGGCTTGCCGAGCTGCCCGGCAGCCTTGCGGACGTTCTCGTACGTGGTGTCGTGCACGGCGTAGTCGCCGTGGCTCATGTTCATGCGGGCCACGTCGACGCCGGCTTCCAACACAGCGAGAGTGTTCTCGAAGCTCGCGATCGCCGGTCCGAAGGTGGCCACAATTTTAGCGCGTCTCATATACCTACCCTAGTAGTCGATTGTATGGATGAAGTTGTTGGCAGAATGTGACCGTCGCCGGCCACCAGAAAGCATCTTCGGCCTACAGGACGGCCATGGCCCGGTCCGTCGGCGCCACGGGGGCCGGAAGGATGGTGCTGCCCATCAGGAACTTGTCCACCGCGGCGGCGCAGGCCCGTCCCTCGGCAATGGCCCAGACGATGAGCGACTGTCCGCGGCCGGCGTCTCCGGCGACGAAGATGCCTTCCGTGTTGGTCATGTAGTAGCCGTCGCGGGCCACGTTGCCGCGGCCGTCGAACTCGGCGCTGACCTGCTCGGTAATCCCGGCCGGTTCTGGACCGGTAAAGCCCAGGGACAGGAAGACCAGGTCCGCCGGGATGATCCGCTCGGTGCCGGCCTTGGGGAGGCGCCTGCCGTCGACGAATTCGGTCTCGGCCACCTTCACGCCGGTCAGTTTGCCGTTTTCTCCGACGAATTCCACGGTGGAGGCGAGGTAGGTGCGTTCGCCGCCTTCCTCATGGGCGCTGGCAACTTCGAACAGGGTGGGGAACGTCGGCCACGGCTGGTGGCCGGCACGCTCGGCCGGCGGCTGCTTGCCGATCGCGAGGGTGGTGACGGACGCGGCCTGGTGCCGGTGCGCGGTGCCGAGGCAGTCCGCGCCGGTGTCGCCGCCGCCAAGGATGACCACGTGCTTGCCGGCAGCGTTGATCTGGTTCTCGACCGCCTCCCCCGCCACCACACGGTTGGCCGGGACGAGGTAGTCCATCGCGAAGTGCACGCCCTCGAGCTCGCGGCCCGGAATCGGCAGGTCACGCGGGACGGTGGCGCCGGTGGCGACCACAACGGCGTCGTAACGGCGGCGCAGCTGCTCCCAGGTCACGTCCGTGCCGACGGCGACGCCGGGCCGGAAGCGGGTGCCTTCGGCCTTCATCTGCTCCAGGCGGCGGTCCACGTGCTCTTTTTCCATCTTGAAGTCGGGGATCCCGTAGCGCAGGAGGCCGCCGATCTTGTCGTCGCGCTCGTAGACGGCGACGGTGTGTCCCACCCGGGTCAGCTGCTGCGCGACGGCGAGCCCGGCGGGGCCGGAGCCGACGACGGCGACCGTCTTGCCGCTAAGGCGGGCCGGCGGCAGCGGGTTGACCCAGCCGTTCTCGAAGGCCTGGTCCACGATCGAGACCTCGACCTGCTTGATGGTCACGGCTGGCTGGTTGATGCCCAGCACGCAGGACGCCTCGCAGGGGGCCGGGCAGAGCCGGCCGGTGAACTCGGGGAAGTTGTTGGTGGCGTGCAGCCGCTCCATCGCTTCCTCGCCCTTGTCCCGCCAAATGAGGTCATTCCACTCCGGGATGAGGTTGCCCAGCGGGCAGCCCTGGTGGCAGAACGGCACGCCGCAGTCCATGCAGCGGCCGGCCTGCGCCTTCAGGACACCTTTTTCCTGGGCCTCATAGACTTCCTTCCAGTCCATGATGCGGACCGGAACGGGACGGCGGGGCTGGGTTTCGCGCTGACGTACTTTCAGAAATCCGCGTGGATCAGCCACCGGTCACCTCCAGGATTCGAGACCAAACTTCTTCGCCGTCGGGGTCAAGGCCCTCTTCGATGGCGTCGAGACGGGTTTGCAGGACGGCCGCGTAGTCGCGCGGCAGCACCTTGGTTATGCGGGCTGCGGTATCGTCGAAGTTCTCCAGCAGCCGTGCCGCCAGCAGCGATTCGGTCTCCTCGGAGTGCTTCAGGAGCAGTCCATGGACAATTTCGCGGTCCTCGGCGTCCAGTTCGCGCAGCTGCAGCTCGCCGGCCTCGAGGGCCTGCTTGTTGACGCGTTCGGTCTGCAGGTCCAGCACGTACGCCGTGCCGCCGGACATGCCGGCACCGAAGTTGCGGCCGGTGCGCCCGATGATGAGCGTCTGGCCGCCGGTCATGTACTCGCAGCCGTGGTCGCCGATTCCTTCGACCACCGCGGTGGCGCCGGAGTTGCGGACCATGAAGCGTTCGCCGACCTGGCCGCGCAGATACATCTCACCGCTCGTGGCACCGTAGCCGATCACGTTGCCGGCGATCACATTGCGCTCGGCCGGGAACACGTTGGTGCGGTCCGGCCGGACGATGATGCGCCCGCCGGAAAGGCCCTTGCCGACGTAGTCGTTGGAGTCACCGAACATCCGCAGCGTGATGCCGGCCGGCAGGAATGCACCGAGCGACTGGCCGGCGGTGCCGGTCAACGTGATGTCGATGGTGTCCGTCGCCAGCAGGTCCGTGCTGAAGGTCTTGGTGACCACATGGCCCAGCATCGTGCCGACGGAGCGGTCCGTGTTGATGACGTTGACGGCGATCTTGACCGGTGTGCGGTCGCTCAGGGCTTCCGCGGCCATCACCATGAGGCGCTGGTCGAAGTGCTTGTCCAGCTCATGGTTCTGGCCGGTGAGGTTGCGCAGCGGGGCGTCGTCGTCGAACTCGAGCCCGTGCAGGATCGGGTCCAGGTCCAGTCCCTCGGCCTTCCAGTGGTTGATCGCCTCGCGGGTGTCGAGCATTTCGGCGTGGCCGATCGCTTCCTCGATGCTCCGGAAACCCAGCTCGGACAGGATCTCGCGGACTTCCTCGGCAAGGAATTCGAAGAAGTTGACCACGAATTCCGGTTTGCCGTTGAACCGGGAGCGCAGCTCCGGGTTCTGCGTCGCGACGCCCACCGGGCAGGTGTCGAGGTGGCAGACGCGCATCATGATGCAGCCGGAGACCACCAGCGGGGCGGTGGCGAAACCAAACTCCTCGCCGCCGAGCAGCGCGGCAATCACCACGTCGCGGCCGGTCTTAAGCTGGCCGTCCACCTGCACGACGACGCGGTCGCGCAGGCCGTTGAGCATCAGGGTCTGCTGCGTCTCGGCGAGACCCAGCTCCCACGGCACACCGGCGTGCTTGAGCGAGTTCAGCGGCGAGGCGCCGGTGCCGCCGTCGTGCCCGGACACCAGGACGACGTCGGCCTTGGCCTTCGTGACGCCGGCGGCGACCGTGCCGATCCCGACCTCGGAAACCAGCTTGACGTGCACCCGCGCCGAGGGGTTGGCCCGCTTCGCGTCGTAGATCAGCTGGGCGAGGTCCTCGATGGAGTAGATGTCGTGGTGCGGGGGCGGGGAGATGAGCCCGACGCCGGGCGTCGAGTGCCGCGTCCGGGCCACCCAGGGGTAGACCTTCTGCGCCATCAGCTGGCCGCCTTCGCCGGGCTTGGCACCCTGCGCCATCTTGATCTGGATGTCATCGGCGTTGGTCAGGTACAGGCTCGTCACGCCGAAACGGCCGGACGCGATCTGCTTGACCGCCGAGCGGCGGGTCGGATCGAGCAGCCGGTCCACGTCCTCGCCGCCTTCGCCGGTGTTGGACTTGCCGCCCAGCCGGTTCATGGCGATCGCGAGGGTTTCGTGGGCCTCCTGCGAGATGGAGCCATAGCTCATCGCGCCGGTGGAGAACCGCTTGACGATGCTGGAGACGGACTCCACGTCCTCGAGCGGGACCGCGGGGCGCAGCCCGGCCTTGAACTTCAGCAGCCCGCGCAGGGTCATCAAGTTCTCGGACTGGTCGTCCACACCGCGGGTGTAGGACTTGAAGATGTCGTAGCGGCGCTCACGCGTGGCATGCTGCAGCCGGAAGACGGTCTCCGGGTTGAACAGGTGCGGCTCGCCGTCGCGGCGCCACTGGTACTCGCCGCCGCCCATCAGGGCCTGGTGGGGCTGCTCGATGCCGTTCTCGGGGTACGCCATGCGGTGGCGTGCCGCGACCTCCGCCGCGATGACGTCCAGTCCGACGCCGCCGAGCTGGGAGTGCGTGCCGGAGAAGTACTCGTCCACCAGGTCCTGGCCGAGGCCGAGGGCCTCGAAGGTCTGGGCTCCGGTGTAGGAGGCCACGGTGGAGATGCCCATCTTGGACATGATCTTCAGGACGCCCTTGCCGAGGCCCTTAATCAGGTTGTAGACGCCGTCCTGCGCGGTGACCCCGACGACGTCGCCGGTGGAGATCAACTGCTCCACGGACTCCATGGCCAGGTACGGGTTCACCGCGGAGGCACCGTAGCCGATCAGCACGGCCACGTGGTGGGTTTCGCGCACATCGCCGGCCTCGACCACCAGGGCAGTCTTGGTGCGGTTGGCGCTGCGCAGCAGGTGGTGGTGCACGGCGCTGACCAGCAGCAAGGACGGGATCGGCGCCCACTGGGCATTCGAGTCACGGTCCGAGAGCACCACGTACTGGACGCCGCGGTTGATGGCGCCGGAGACCTGCTCGCAGATTTCGGTCAGCCGGGCGCGCAGCGCGTTCTCGCCGCCTTCGGGGCGGTAGAGGCCGCGGACCTTCATGGCGACCTTGTCGCCGTCGGCGTTCTCGATGTTCGCGATCTTGGCGAGCTGGTCGTTGTTGATCACCGGGAACGGCAGCGAAACCTGCGGCTGACGGACCTGCTTGGTGTCCAGCAGGTTCCCGTTGGGCCCGATTGCGCAGGTCAGCGAGGTGACGAGTTCCTCGCGGATGGCGTCAAGCGGCGGGTTGGTGACCTGCGCGAAGGACTGCACGAAGTAGTCGAACAGCAGCCGGGGCCGCTTCGAGAGCACGGCCACGGGCGTGTCCGAGCCCATGGCGCCGAGCGGCTCGGCGCCGGTCCGGGCCATCGGGCCGAGCAGGATCTTCAGTTCCTCGGTGGTGTAGCCGAAGGTGCGCTGGCGGATGTTGACCGAGGCCGCGGTGTGCACGACGTGCTCGCGCTCGGGCAGGTCCTTGAGGTCGATCAGGTTTTCCTTGACCCAGTCGGCCCAGGGGTTGGCTGCCGCGACCTCGGCCTTGACCTCGGCGTCGCTGATGATCCGGCCGGCGTCCGTGTCCACGAGGAACATCTTGCCGGGTGAGACGCGGCCCTTCTTGACCACCTTGGAGGGTTCGACGTCGATCACGCCGACCTCGGAGGCGAAGATGATCAGGCCGTCCTCGGTGATCCAGAACCGGCCCGGGCGCAGCCCGTTGCGGTCCAGGGTGGCGCCGACGAGGTTGCCGTCGGTGAAGGACACGGCTGCGGGGCCGTCCCACGGTTCCATCAGCAGCGAGTGGTATTCGTAGAAAGCGCGGCGGGCCGGATCCATCGTGGCGTGGTTTTCCCAGGCCTCGGGGATCATCATCATGATCGAGTGCGTGATCGGCCGGCCGGAGAGCCAGAGCAGTTCCGCGACCTCGTCGAAGGACGCCGAGTCGGAAGCGCCCGGGGTGCAGATCGGGTACAGCTCCTCGGGCGCGTCCCCCAGCAGCGGGTTGGCCAGCTGCGACTGGCGGGCGCGCATCCAGTTCCGGTTTCCCTTGACCGTGTTGATTTCGCCGTTGTGGGCGATGGTCCGGAAAGGCTGGGCCAGCGGCCAGGACGGAAAGGTGTTGGTGGAGAAGCGTGAGTGGACGATCGCGAGCTTGGTCTTGAAGCGCTTGTCCGAGAGGTCCGGGTAGAACGGCTCAAGCTGGGCCGTGGTCAGCATGCCCTTATAGACGATGGTCCGGCAGGACAGCGACGGGAAGTACACGCCGAACTTGTTCTGCGCCCGCTTCCGGATGCGCCAGGCGCGCGAGTCGAGTTCGTTGCGCTCCAGCACTTCCCCGGTGGCGGAGGCAAAGAACGGCTGCGAAAAGTAGGGCATGCAGGCCCGGGCCATCGCCCCGACCAGGTCGGCGACGATCGGCACTTCGCGCCAGCCGAGGACCAACAGGCCCTCGTCGGCGGCGAGGCCCTCAATGCCGGCTTTGGCCGCGTCGGATTCGCGCTGCTCCGCGGGGAGGAACGCGGTGCCGGCGACAAACTGGCCGGGGGCGGGAAGTTCGAAGTCGGTCACGGCGCGGAAAAATTCGTCCGGGATCTGCATGAGCAGTCCGGCGCCGTCGCCGGTGCCTTCGTCCGCGCCCACGGCACCGCGGTGCTCGAGGTTGCGCAGGGCCGTCAGGGCGGCGTCAACGATGTCGTAACCCGGCTCCCCCCGCAGCGTGGCGATGATGGCGAGGCCGCAGGCGTCCTTCTCCTGCTCGGGGTTGTAGAGCCCGGCCGCTTCGGGAAGCGCCGCGAAGCGCTTGAAAGGTGACATGGCGGGCTGCTGAGGCTCTGACCAACTGGGGCTGTGCAGGGTTTGGGTCATGGGAGACGTCCTTCCTCCTGATCGTGCGTATGGGAGGGACAACATTGGCCCGCATCGGTGCGCCGGTGTGATGGGCACAACAAAGTGTTTTCTTATTCGAATTGTAGGTCAGGGCCGCTTCCTGCACTAACAGTTACGCGACCGCCGTCCCGGGATTGCGCGAACTGCCACTGTCTGCAGTGCGCTGCCTTCCCTGCTGCCACGACGCTGTGGAAACGGGCTCTGCGGGGGTGACCCCGCGGCCCGGTTTGCCGGCGCTGAGCTACTTGGTGCCCTCAGCTTCCGGCGCGGTTCCGGTCCCCTGGTGGCCGGGTGCTCCGGCCGCCGGTACTCCGGTGGCGGGCTTGGTGCCGCCGGTGGATTCCTTGGACGCTCCAGCTGGGGCGGAAACGTGGCCTGGACCGCTTTGGTTATCTGGGAGATTATCACGCGATTCACTATCTGAGACAGCAGTATCCGAATGGCGGACACTGCTGTGGGCCGGAACAGTGCCGGCCGCAACGGTGGCCGGCACGTTGTCCGCCGAGTCATCGCCGGTGTCGGTGCCAGGGTCCTTGTCAGTGTCCGTGCCGGACGGTTCGTGGCCCGGCAGATAAACCGTGTCGGATTCCGCGGGCTTGCGCAGACCCAGGATGATGAACGCGGCCAGTGCGCCGAGCAGGACGAAGATGCTGGTCCACACGTTCAGCCGGGTGGTGATGCCGAACAGGCTGATCATTTCGGCGTCGTCGATCCGCATCGCTTCGATCCAGACCCGGCCCAGCGTGTAGTAGACCGCGTACAGGCAGAACAGGCGGCCGCGGCGGAACCGGAACTTGCGGTCCAGCAGCAGCAGAATGCCGACGCCGGCCAGATTCCAGAGGGATTCGTACAGGAAGGTCGGGTGGAAGAGCGTGTCCGCGGCCATGCCCGGCGGGAAGTTCGGGTTGTCTGCGTCGATCTGCAAGCCCCAGGCCAGGGTGGTCGGCCCGCCGAAGAGTTCCTGGTTGAAGTAGTTTCCCCAACGGCCGATCGCCTGGGCCAGCAGCAGCCCGGGAGCCGCGGCGTCCATGAAAGCGCTCAGCTTGACGCCCGCCTTGCGGCAGCCGATCCACGCACCGACAGCGCCCAGCAGCACCGCTCCCCAGATGCCCAGCCCGCCGCGCTGGAGCTGCGGGATTAGGGACAGATCGCCGGTGCCGTCGAAGCCGGGCCCGAAGTACGCGTCCGGCGAGGACACAACGTGATAGAGCCGGCCGCCGATGATGCCGAACGGGATGGCCCAGATGGCGATGTCCCAGACGCTGCCCTCGGGGGCTCCGCGCTTGGACCAGCGCACGGAGGTGAGCCAGAGGCCGGCGATGATGCCGAGCAGGATGCACAGGGCGTAGGCGTGGATGCGCAGTGACCCCCACGGCAGCGGGATGTCGAAACCGGACCAGTCCGGGCTCGGAATACTCGCGGGGATCATCGCCGCCACGTGGAGGACTGACTGCATTGCTTAGGCTTCTTCCCTGGTAAGTCCGGTGCTGAGGTCTTTTGTCAAGGACGCTACCGCATCCACGCCGCCGTCGCCGATGGCCACGACCAGCGCGGTGCCCACGATCACGCCGTCCGCGTAGGCGGCGATCTCCCGGACCTGGTCCGCGTTGGACACGCCCAGCCCGACGCAGACGCGTTCGGCGCCGGCAGCGTGCGCGGCGGCGACAACGTCCCTGGCCGCGGAGCTGACCGAGGTGCGGGCGCCGGTGACGCCCATGATCGAGACTGCGTAGACGAAGCCGCGGCTTGCCTCCACGGTGCGCTTCATCCGCTCCGGGGAGGATGACGGGGCCACCAGGAACACCCGGTCCAGGCCGTACTTGTCCGAAGCTGCCATCCATTCCGACGCCTCGTCCGGGATCAGGTCCGGGGTGATGAGCCCGGCTCCGCCGGCGTCGGCCAGCTGGCGGGAAAATTCGTCCACGCCCATCCGGACCACGGGGTTCCAGTAGGTCATGACCAGCACGGCGGCGTCGGTCTGGCTGGTGATGCCGCGGACGACGTCGAAGACCTGCTTGACGTGGAAGCCCTTGGCGAGGGCTTCCGTGGTTGCGGCCTGGATGACCAGGCCGTCCATGACCGGGTCAGAGTAGGGGATGCCGATTTCGATCAGGTCCGCGCCGTTCTCCGCGAGGGCGATGCCGGCCGCGATGGTCTCCTCGACGCTCGGGTAGCCGGCGGGCAGGTAGCCGATCAGGGCCGCGCGGCCCTGGGCTTTGGCGCGGTCGATAGCCGCGGCCGACTTGCTGGCGGTCCGGGCTGTGCCCGGGTCCTGGACGGTGCTCACAGCTGTTCCCCCTCTTTGGCGATCTCGTGTTCGGGTGAATCCTTGTCCAGCAGGTCGAACCATTCCGCGGCGGTGGCCACGTCCTTGTCGCCGCGGCCGGAGAGGTTCACGAGCACGATCTTGTCTGATGGCTTGCCTGCGGCCCCGGCCGCAGCGTCGCATTCGGCGGCCAGCCGCTGGCCAATCTTCATGGCACCGGCCAGGGCGTGCGCGGACTCGATGGCCGGGATGATGCCCTCGGTGCGGCACAGCAGCCGGAACGCGTCCATGGCCTCGCTGTCGGTGATCGGCTCGTAGCTGACCCGTCCGATGTCCGCGAGGTAGGAGTGCTCCGGGCCGACTCCGGGGTAGTCCAGGCCCGCCGAGATGGAGTGTGATTCGACGGTCTGGCCGTCGTCGTCCTGCATAAGGTACGAGCGGGCGCCGTGCAGCACGCCGGGCTTGCCGAGGGTGATGGTGGCGGCGTGGCGGCCGGTTTCGACGCCCTCGCCGCCGGCCTCGAAGCCGTAGATCTTCACCGAGGGATCGTCCAGGAAGCCGTGGAAGATGCCGATCGCGTTCGAGCCGCCGCCGATGCAGGCGCACACGGCGTCGGGCAGGCGGTGAGTCTGCTCCAGGATCTGGGCGCGGGCTTCCTCGCCGATGACCTCGTGGAAGTAGCGGACCATGGCCGGGAACGGGTGCGCCCCGGCGGCGGTGCCGAGCAGGTAGTGGGTGTTGTCCACGTTGGCGACCCAGTCGCGGAGCGCCTCGTTGATGGCGTCCTTGAGGGTCTGGGAACCGTTGGTCACCGGGATGACGGTGGCTCCAAGGAGCTCCATCCGTGCCACGTTCAGCGCCTGCCGGCGGCAGTCCTCGGCGCCCATGTAGACGACGCATTCCAGGCCCATCAGGGCGGCGGCGGTGGCGCTGGCCACGCCGTGCTGGCCGGCGCCGGTTTCGGCGATGACCCGGGTCTTGCCCATGCGCTTGGCCAGCAGTGCCTGGCCCAGCACGTTGTTGATTTTGTGCGAGCCGGTGTGGTTGAGATCCTCGCGCTTGAGGAAGATCCGCACGCCCCCGGCGTGCTCGGCGAAACGCTTCGCCTCGGTCAGCAGCGAGGGCCGGCCGGAGTAGTTCTTGTTCAGCTCCGCGATCTGCGCGGTGAACTCGGGGTCCGCCTTGGCTTTCTCGAAGGTGTCCTCGAGCTCATCCAGGGCCGCGATGAGTGACTCGGGCATCCATCGGCCGCCGTAGGAGCCGAAGTAGGGTCCGGGGGCGTGCCGCAGGGATTCTCCACCCTGCAGGAACGCGTCCACGGCGCTTTCGTCTGAGCCGGCTGCTGGCGCATCGACCATCGGTCTCACCATCCTGTTCCACTGTTGATTAGATCTGTGTGCTGCACGGAGGCTGCCGGCGTCCTGCCGGGAGGTGCCCGGAAGGAAGCGCGGGTCAGGGACGTGCGGCGATTGCTTCGGCTCCGGCGGCCATGAATTCAGCGATCCGCTCCCGCGGCGTCGCGTCACTGACCAGGGCTTCGCCGACGAGGACCGCGCTGGCGCCGTTCGCGGCGTAGTGGCGGACGTCGTCGACGCCGCGCACGCCCGATTCCGCGATGACGAGCGCGCCGGCGGGGATCCCTCCGGCGAGTTCGGCGAAAACGGAACGGTCGACGTCGAGCGTCTTGAGGTTGCGCACGTTCACGCCGATGATCCGGGCTTCCGCGGCAACCGCCCGCTCGATTTCCTCGGCGGTGTGCGTCTCGACGAGCACGTTCATGCCGAGTTCGCGGCTGAGGGCGCTGAACTCGCGCAGCTGCGCGTCGGACAGGGACGCCACGATGAGCAGGATCAGGTCGGCCCCGTGTGCCCGGGCCTCCCAGATCTGGTACTCGTCGATCATGAAGTCCTTGCGCAGCAGTGGGGTGTCCACGGCGGCCCGGACGGCGTCGAAATCGGCGAGGGAGCCGTTGAAGCGGCGCTGTTCGGTGAGCACGCTGATCGCGGCGGCGCCGCCCTCGGCGTACTGCACGGCGAGCGACGCGGGGTCCGCGATCTTCGCGAGATCGCCCTTGGAGGGGCTGCGGCGCTTGATTTCGGCGATGACCTTCAGCTGCCCGCGCGTCGCCGTGGCCCCGCCCAGGGCGGTCCAGGCGTCGCGTGGCGGCGCGGCCGCGGCGGCGCGCTCCTTCAGTTCCGCGAGCGTGACGAGGCGCTGACGGGCCTCCATATCCTCCCTGACACCGGCATTGATGTCATCGAGAACGCTCACCCTTAGTGGCCGGAGTTCTTCAGCTTGCTGCCGCCGACACCGTATCCGACCTTGCGCATGACGAGGCCGATGACCAGGCCCAGCAGCATCACAGCGCCGCCCGCGATGAAGATCGGGGTGTTGGCGATGACAAAGGCGATGGACATGATGAGGGCGCCGACGAGCATGACCAGAACGGTAGTCCAGGCGGCCGGGCTGTTGCCGTGGCCGGTCGGTTCGCGGTGATCGATGTCGTCGTAGGAGTAGCCGGTTCCGGCAGCGGGCTTGGGAACGGAAACAGATGCTTTGCTCATTGAAATCTCCTCAGGGTGAATACTGCTTACATTCTGCCATTTATTGGCAGTGTTGTTGGCCGGGTTACTGGCACCGCTGCTGGCCGCGTTGCCGGGCGCGCATGCGGCACCGGCTCAGGTGGGGTCGTCTCCGCGTGACAACCGGTCCCAGCTGTCGATCTCGTCTGCCGGTCCGGCCGGCGCCGCGGGCCCGCCGGCGGCCGCACCCGTTGCTGCGGTGTCATACTTCGTACGCGACTTCCAGTAGCGGCCCGCCGGGATGATCAGCAGGGCGCCGAGCCCCAGCAGGGTGCCGGCGACGACGGCGAGGGCCGGGAACACCGTGACGTCCACCTGCACATCGCTGCCCGTGATCCCGGTGGCGGCCGCGATCGAGCCCTGGGCGGCGGCCAGCGGGTCCGCGATGACGACCGCGGCGGCGCTGACGATGCCGGCGGCGGCCAGCAGGATGAGCACCGTGATGATCCAGCGACCGATCCGGCCGGCAATCGACACGGCGAGTCCGCCGGCGAGGGCCACCAGCGCCAGGGCCGTCACCGTGGTCGCAGCTTTGCTGCCCTGAACCTGCAGGCCGTCCTGGCTGTCGACGGCCTGCCCGAGCTGGGCCGGGTCGAGGTGGACGGTGAGCCAGGTCTGCGTGGTGGTGCCGAAGACGGCAAGCGCCAGGGCGGCGATGGCGAGCACCAGCGTGGATTTCCGGGCCCATCGGGGAACTACGGGGCTGGTGCTCCGGACCGTGGTGCCGCTCATGCCTGCGTCCCGGCGTCGGAAATGGAATCCGGCGTGATGTTGCGCAGCGACCGGGCCGTGTGGACGGCACGCATCGGGGCGGCGGCCTTGTTGACGGTTTCGAGGGCTTCGGTGGCATTCACGGAGTCGGCCACGATGCCGCCGCCGGCCTGCACGTAGGCGCGGCCTTCCCGCAGCAGGGCCGAGCGGATGGCGATGGCCATGTCCATGTCACCGGCGAAGTCCAGGTAGCCCACCACTCCCCCGTAGATCCCGCGGCGGTGCGGTTCCAGCTCGTCGAGCAGGCGCAGCGCACGGGGTTTGGGCGCGCCGGACAGCGTGCCGGCCGGGAAGGTCGCCTTCAGCACGTCGTAGGCTTTGGCGGTCGGCGCGAGTTTGCCGACCACGGTGGAGACCAGGTGCATGATGTGGCTGAAGCGCTCGACCTCCATGAACTGGGTGACGTCGACGGAGCCGGCCACGCACACCTTGGACAGGTCGTTGCGGGACAGATCCACCAGCATCAGGTGCTCGGCGCGTTCCTTCTCGTCCGCGAGGAGTTCCTCGGCCAGGGCCTTGTCCGCCTCCACTGTCTTGCCGCGCGGCCTGGAGCCGGCGATGGGGTGCGTGATGACTTCCTCGCCGGTCACGGTCACCAGTGCCTCCGGGGAGGAACCCACGATGGAGTACTGCCGGCCGTTGGCGTCCTCGAGGCTGAAGATGTACATGTACGGGCTGGGGTTCGTGTTCCGGAGCACCCGGTAGACATCTAGCGGGTCCGCGCCGCATTCCATTTCGAAGCGGCGCGAGATGACCACCTGGAACACTTCGCCGTCGACGATCGCTTCCTTGCTGCGGTCCAGGGCGGCGAGGTAGTCCGTCTCATTCCAGCGTTCCTGCACGCTGGACGCGAAGTCCAGGGCGGCGGGGTCCAGCACGGAGACCGGCTGCTGGACGGGGGTGCTGACCTGCGCCAGCAGGGCCTTGACCCGGGCGACGGCGTCGTGCCAGGCCTCGTCCACCCGCTCGGTGCTGTTGTCGAAGTTGATCGCGTTGGCAATCAGCAGCACGGTGCCGTCCATGTTGTCGTGCACCGCCATGTCGGTGACGAGGTTCAGCGCCATTTCCGGCAGCTCGAGATCGTCCTCGGGCGGGCTGGTGAGCCGCTCCCAGTGCCGGACCGTTTCCCAGCCGAGGAAACCGACCAGGCCGGAGGTGAACGGTGGAAGGCCGTCAAAACGGTCGGTGCGGAGGGCCTCGACCGTGTCGCGGACGGCGTCCACCGGGCTGCCGCCCAGCGGAACCCCGACGGGCGGCTCGCCGAGCCAGTGCGCCTGTCCGTCCTTGGTGGTCAGGGTGGCCCGTGAGCGGGCACCGATGAAGGAGTAGCGGGACCAGGAACCGCCGACGGCCGCGGATTCCATCAGGAACGTGCCGGGCTGGCCCTGGGCGAGTTTGCGGTACAGCCCGATCGGGGTTTCGGCGTCAGCCAGCACCTTCAGCCGGACGGGGATGACACGGCTGTGGCCTGCGAGTTCACGGAACTCCGCCAGGCCCGGGCTGATGATTCCAAGGTCCTGCATGGCTGTGGTTTCCGCCTGTTCTTTCAGTGGTCCTGAAGGTTGAGTGTGAGGGGCTGCCCCCCGGTGGGCTGTGTTGTGCGGCGGTGCGCCGGCGTCAGCTGCCAGCCGGCCGGTGTTTAGCGGGACACCCGGTGTTTAGCGGCCAACCGGTGTGTACCGGGTCAGCCTGCGTGGCCGGTGACGACGTCGAGTCCGCGGCCCTCGAAGCAGGTCCGGGTCCCGGTGTGGCAGGCCGCGCCGACCTGGTCCACGCGGATCAGCAGCGCGTCGCCGTCGCAGTCCATCGCGAGGGTTTTGACCCACTGCACGTGGCCGGAGGTGTCCCCCTTGCGCCAGTACTCCTGGCGGGAGCGGGAGTAGAACGTCACCCGTCCGCTGGTCATGGTGCGGTGCAGGGCCTCGTCATCCATCCAGCCCAGCATGAGGACCTCGTTGGTGTCGTACTGCTGGACGATCGCTGCGACCAGGCCGGCGCTGTCGCGCTTCAGGGCGTCGGCAAGGCCCGCCGGGAGCGGGCCCGCGGACGCGGCCGGGCCGGGAACGGCGGTGCTAACGGGCTCTCCCTTGACGGCGGTTCCATCAACGGCGCTTCCATTAATTAGGGCGGGGGCGGGCTGTTCAGACATCAGCTCAAGTCTAGTGCCTTGGCGAAGGGCGCCGCCCAGTTGCCCGGCGCCCCGCTTAACATCCGCGTCACCACGCCGCGAATCACGTCGACGGGGCCAAAACGACGGCGGTTCAGGTGCACACGCGCCGTCGTCTCGTGCTAGTTTCACAAGTGATGCATTTCGTCGATCCCTCCCGAGAAGTTCTGGCCGAAACCTTACTGGCGGCCGGTCCTGACTCCCCCACGCTCTGTAAGGGCTGGCGTACCAGGGACCTGGCTTCCCACCTGTACCTGCGCGAGCGCAAAGCCGCCGTCGGACTCGGCCTTCTGATCAAGCGCCTGGCCAAGGCATCGGACCAGGCCACGGCCGCGCTGGCGGCCAAGCTCACGACGCCGGAGGAGTACAACAAGCTCGTCAACTCCTTCCGCGCCGGCCCCTCCGCGTTCTCGCCGATGAAGATCAAGGCCCTGGACGAAAGCGCCAACCTGATCGAATATTTTGTCCACACCGAAGACGTCCGCCGCGCCGTCGACCGCTGGGCGCCACGCGCCCTCGATGAGGAGTATTCGGACGCCCTCTGGGATGAACTGGTGAAGCGTGCGGCCATCCTCTACCGCGGGGTGGACCTCGGGATCGTGCTGGTGCGCCCCTCGGGCCCCCGGCACGTCGCCAAGCGCGCCCCGGTGTCCGTCGCGATCGTCGGGGAACCGGGCGAACTCCTAATGCACGCGCACGGCCGCACCCGCCACGCGCTCGTGACCTTCGAAGGCCAGCCGGACGCCGTCGCGCTCCTGCAGTCCGCCGAAGTCGGGCTCTGAGCCCCACACCCCCACCACACACCAACGCGGGGTCACTTACCGCCCATAATCCCCACCGGGATGGGCGGTAAGTGACCCCGCGTTGCTTTAAGCGGGCAGGCGGGTGGGACTAGCGGACTTCGAAGCCGGCGTCGCGGATTGCGGCTTTGACCTGGGCGATCATATCCAGCGGGCCAAAGTGGAAGACGGACGCGGCGAGCACCGCGTCGGCGCCGGCCGCCACGGCCGGCGGGAAGTGCTGCGGTTTACCGGCACCGCCGGAAGCGATGAGCGGAACCTTGACCGCGGCCCGCGCGAGGCGGATGAGTTCCAGGTCGAAGCCGTCCTTGGTGCCGTCGGCGTCGATCGAGTTCAGCAGGATCTCCCCCACCCCCCGGTCGGCCGCTTCCCGGGCCCAGTCGATGGCGTCGATGCCGGTCCCCTGGCGGCCGCCGTGGGTGGTGACCTCGAAGCCGGAGGCGGTGGGCTGCGAACCGGGGCGGGTGCGCCGCGCGTCGAGGGACAGCACCAGGACCTGGGACCCGAAGTGCCGGGTGATCTCGTCGATCACGTCGGGCCGGGCGACGGCGGCGGTGTTGATCGCCGCTTTGTCGGCGCCGTAGCGCAGGAGCTTGTCCACTTCGGCCACGCCGCGGACACCTCCGCCGACGGTCAGCGGGATAAAGATCTCCTCAGCGGTGCGCCGGACGACGTCGAAGGTGGTCTCCCGGTTTCCCGAGGACGCCGTGACGTCAAGGAAGGTCAGCTCGTCGGCTCCGCCGTTGTCGTAGCGGTGGGCCAGTTCCACCGGGTCCCCGGCGTCGCGCAGGCCCTCGAAGTTGATGCCCTTGACGACGCGGCCGGCATCAACGTCCAGGCACGGGATAACGCGGACGGCTACAGCCATGACTTCTCCTGGTATTCGCTTACGAAAGGTTGACTCGCGCCGGTCAGATGCGGCAGGCGTGGATCGTGCTGACCAGGATGGCGCGGGCGCCGAGGTCGTAGAGCTCGTCCATGATCCGGTTGGTCTGCTTCTTCGGCACCATTGAACGGACGGCAACCCAGTCCGAATCGCGCAGCGGCGAGACCGTGGGAGATTCCAGGCCGGGGGTGAGGGCCGCGGCCTCCTCCACGAGTTCCTTGCGGATGTCGTAGTCCATCATGACGTACTGGTGCGCCACGAGGACACCCTGGAGCCGGCGGATCAACACGTCCGCGGCCGGGTTCCGCTCGCCCTTGCGGCCGATCAGGACGGCTTCGGAATGCAGGATGGGCAGCCCGAAGATCTCCATCCCGGCGGCCTTGAGGGTGTTGCCGGTTTCGACGACGTCGGCGATCGCGTCCGCGACGCCGAGACGCACGGAAGATTCGACGGCGCCGTCGAGACGGACGACCTTGGCCTTGATGCCGCGCTCGGCGAGGTAGCCGCGGAGCAGCCCGTCATAGCTGGTCGCGAGGCGCTTGCCTTCGAGCTGTTCAACCGTGGCGAAGTCGCCGACCGGGCCGGCAAAGCGGAAGGTGGAGGCGGCGAAGCCCAGCGGGAGCAGTTCCTCGGCCTCCACCTCGGCGTCGAGGAGCAGGTCGCGCCCGGTGATGCCGACGTCGAGCGTTCCCTGGCCGACGTACACGGCGATATCGCGGGGGCGGAGGAAGAAGAATTCAATGTCGTTGTCCGGGTCCAGCATGACCAGCTCGCGGGTATCGCGGCGCTGGCGGTAGCCGGCCTCGGCGAGCATGGCGGAGGCGGCTTCGGACAGGGATCCCTTGTTCGGGACGGCAACTCTCAGCATGGGGAAAGTCTTTCTTGGTGGGGACGAAGTCTGATCACGAACATACGTTCAGGAACAGCCCGTCCAGGGTCAGTCAGGTTCAGGCACAGCGGGCCACGTTTAACACCGGAATGGCCAGGAGGGGCCTGGCGGGTTCCGGCGCGGACGTGGCTAGAGATGCTTGTAGACGTCTTCCAGGCTGAGTCCTTTGGCGAGCATCAGGACCTGCAGGTGATAGAGCAACTGCGAGATTTCCTCGGCGGCGGCTTCATCGGATTCGTACTCGGCAGCCATCCAGACCTCGGCTGCTTCCTCCACGACTTTCTTGCCGATGCCGTGGACCCCGGAATCCAGTTCGGCGACGGTGCGGGAGCCTTCCGGACGGACGGCTGCCTTCTCACTCAGTTCTGCGAACAGCGATTCGAAATTCTTCACACCCTCCAGCCTACTTGCTCGCGGGCAGAGGCCGCCTGCCAGGCCCTTGCATGACGGCGGGGATGTGAGCGATTACACACTGGGTGGGGTCTGGCCGGAGTCGGGGTAGGGTCCGGCCGGAGTCGGGGTAGGGTCCGGCCGGAGTCGGGCCGGGGTCCGGCCGCCGCGGGGGCACCGCCGGACCCGGCGCCTGCCGGACTAGCTGAACTGCTTGAGCGTGACCGCGGTGGCCAGGGCGGCGGTGGCGGCCTCGTGGCCTTTGTCCTCGGTGGAACCGGGCAGCCCCGCCCGGTCGATGCCCTGCTGTTCCGTGTCGCAGGTCAGCACGCCGAAGCCGACCGGGATGCCGGTGCGCACCGAGACCTCGGTCAGGCCCAGGGTGGCCGCCTCGCAGACGTACTCGAAATGCGGGGTTCCGCCGCGGATCACGACGCCGAGCGCCACGACGGCGTCGAAGTGCGGTGCCAACCGCGCGGCGGCGACGGGGAGCTCGAAGGTGCCCGGGACGCGGAGCACGGTCGGTTCGCTGATGCCGGCGTCCTTCGCTGCGCGCAGGGCGCCGTCCAGCAGCCCGTCCATGATCTGGGTGTGCCAGCTCGCGGCCACGATGGCCAGTTTCAGTTGGGAGGTTTCCCCCGGTTTGAAGGTGCTGAGGTCGATCTGTGGGGCGCCGTGTCCGCTCATCTGGGAATCCTTGTTCTGCTCAGTTGTGGTGTGCTTGTCGAAAAGTGTGCGTGCCGAAACCTCGGGCCGGCGCGTGCGGGGCCAGCTGAAATCTTTGTTCGGGGTCAGTCCTGGTCGAAGCCGCGGGGGCCGGCAACCGGTGCTGCCGGCTCGATGTCCAGGACCAGCCGGTGGTCCATCCGGTCCTTTTTGGTCTGAAGGTACCGGAGGTTCTGCTCCCGGGAGGGAACCTCGGTGGGCACCATCTCCACGACGCGGACGCCGGCCTGGGCCAGCCGGTCCTGCTTGTCCGGGTTGTTGCTCAACAGGCGGACCTCGTGCAGGCCCATGTCCGCGAGGATCTGGGCCGCGGCCTTGTAGCAGCGGGCATCCACCGGCAGGCCCAGCTGTTCGTTGGCCTCCACTGTGTCGAAGCCGGCTTCCTGCAGGGCGTAGGCCTTGATCTTGTTGGCCAGGCCGATCCCCCGGCCTTCCTGGCCGCGCAGGTACAGCAGGGTCCCGCCGAATTCGTTGATCATCTCGAGGGCATAGGCCAGCTGTTCCCCGCAGTCGCAGCGGTAGGAGCCGAAGACGTCTCCGGTGAGGCACTCCGAATGCAGCCGGACCAGCGGTGCCATCCCGTCAATCGGCGGCAGCGGGGAGCTGACCGCCAGGTGCTCGGCGCCGGTGGCCAGGTCGGTCCAGGCCCGCGCCACGAAGTCACCGAAGGCGGTGGGCAGCTGGACGACCGGACCGGCGCTGACCGGATGCGGCTGGCGTCCGGCAGCCCGCTGTTCTTGTGCTTCCGACGTCGTCATCGTTTCTCCTCCATTAAACCGGGTCCGTCATGTGGCCGGAAGGCTGCCCGGCCTCAAGGTAAGCCACCAGATCCGCAATCGAGACCAGCGGGCAGCCGTGCTCACGGGCGAAGCCCCGAAGTCCGTCCAGCCTCATCATTTCTCCATTGTCGTGCACCACTTCAGCAATCACTCCCACGGTCTCGAGTCCGGCCAGCCGGCACAGTTCCACGGCCGCTTCGGTGTGGCCGGGGCGTTCCCGCACTCCCCCTTTAACGGCGCGGAGCGGAAAAACATGCCCGGGGCGGGTCAGCGCCGCCGGCTGGCTGCCGGGATCGGCCAGGATCCGGGCGGTCAGGGCCCGGTCCGTGGCAGAGATACCGGTGCTGACGCCCACCGCGGCGTCGCAGGACACCGTGTAGGCGGTGCCCTTGGCATCCTCATTGATTTCGACCATCGGCGGCAGCGCGAGGGCATCGGCCCGGGCGGCGTCGAGCGGTACGCAGATCACACCGGAGCTGTACCGGATGGTCCAACCCATCAGGGCCGGAGTGGCGTGCTGGGCGGCGAAGATGATGTCGCCTTCGTTTTCACGGTCCTCGTTGTCGACCACCAGGACGGGGAGACCGGCGGCCACGGCGCGGATGGCGTCCTCAATCAGGTCCAGGCCTGCCGGCGGGATGACCGGGGCGGTAAGCTCCGCGGGCAGGGCAGAGTCGGCGGGCTCGGTGAGAAGGGGCTGCGGGGCAGGGATGTCCTTGACGTTATTCACGCTGTTTCCCCCTCCGCGCGTACTGTTGCTCCCCCGGCTGCCGCACCCGAAAAAGCGAGCAGGCGCTCAGTGTACTTCGCCAGGACGTCGACTTCGAGGTTCACCTGGCTGCCGCGGGCTTTTGCGCCCAGTCCGGTGTCCGCCAGCGTGGTGGGGATCAGCCCGACCTCGAACCACGGCGCGGGTTCGGCGGCAGGGCTCACCGCGCTGACCGTCAGCGAGACGCCGTCGACGGCGATGGACCCCTTCTCGGCGATGTAGCGGGCCAGTCGGGCGGGAACGCCGAAGCGCAGCCGGTCCCAGTTCCCCAGCGCCTCGCGCTCCAGCAGTTGCCCGACGCCGTCAACGTGGCCCTGGACGACGTGCCCGTCGAGCCGGCCTCCGGCCGGAACGCAGCGCTCCAGGTTGACGGGGTCGCCGGCGGCGAGTTCGCCGATGGTGCTGCGTGTCAGGGTTTCGCCCATCACGTCAACACTGAACTCCTTGCCGTCGATCTGCGTGGCCGTGAGGCAGACGCCGTTGACGGCGATGGAGCCGCCGAGCGCAAGTCCCTCGGTACTGCCGGGTGCGTGGAGCCGGACGGTGGCGCTGATGTCGCCGTTGCGGTCAACGGACAACACCTTCCCCTGCTCGGCAATAATTCCGGTGAACATCAGTTGCCTCCTGCGGCGGTGTCCGCACCTGCGCGGAGCGGGGTTGAATCGGCTGAAGTGTTGGCGGCGGCCGGCACGGGTGCCGGGGCGCTGGCTGTCACGGCGGGGGCTATCCCGGCGCTAGCTGTCACGGCGGGGGCTATCCCGGCGCTGGCTGTCACGGCGGGGGCTATCCCGGCGCTGGCTGTCACGGCGGGGGCTGTCCCGGCCGGGCGAAGGTGTAGCCGCAGGTCGCGGCCGAGTTGTTGGACCGCCCCGCCGGAAGCAGGGTCCCATTCCCACTGCTGGGCGTCGGCCAGGGTGGTGATGCCGAGGTCCTCCAGGGCCGCGGTTCCGGAGCCGAGGAGCGTCGGGGCCAGGTAGACGATGAGTTCGTCCACGAGCCCGGCGGCGAGGAATGCGCTGAGGATCCTGGAGCCGCCTTCCACCATGAGGTGGCGGACTCCGGCGGCGAACAGCCCGTCCAGCGCTTCCCGCGGATCCCGTGTGGGCAGGTGCAGGACCTTGCCGTCGTCTCCGTTGATGGCGGCGCCCTCGGGAATCCCCCGGTAGCCCATCACGACGCGCAGCGGCTGCCGGCTGGCCGGTTCGCCGTCCGCGTGGCGGGCGGTGAGGCGCGGATTGTCGACCAGCACCGTCTGCGTGCCGACCAGGATCGCGTCGATCCGGCCGCGCAGGGCGTGGTTGTCGGCGAGCGATTCCGGGCTGGAAATCCACTGGCTGGTACCGTCGCTGGCGGCGATCCGGCTGTCGAGCGTCTGCGCGATGTGAAGGGTGACGAAAGGGCGTGTGGCCGCAACGGCGTCGAACCAGCGCCGGTTCAGCTCCAGGGCGGCCTCGGCGCCGAGCCCGGAGCGTACGCGGACCCCCGCGGCGCGCAGGGTGGACGCACCGCCGGCGGCGGGGTCGTGCGGATCGTCGATGGCGTAGACGACGTCCGCGATGCCGGCCCCGATGATCGCCTCGGCGCAGGGCCCGGTGCGTCCGCAGTGGTTGCACGGCTCCAGCGTGACCACCATGGTGGTGCCGCTGAGATCAAGTCCGGCGGCCTTTGCCTGGTAAATCGCGTCAGCTTCCGCGTGGGCGGTGCCGGCCCCGCGGTGGTGACCCGTGACAATCCGGGTTCCGTCAGCGTCGATTACGACGGCGCCGACCAGCGGGTTCGCGCCCCGAGGCCCCTGCCGGGCTGCTGCGAGAGCGGCCTCCATGGCGGCGACCTCGGCTGCGCTGAAACCGGCCACGGCGGCCGCCTCGGCCGCGGCGTCGTCGTCGGCCGTCTCGGGTGTTGGGTGTGTGAAGCTCATCAACCGGCCACCGGGCTATCTAAAACCGGAGTGGGGGTGAAGAGCCATCGCAGAGAGTTCATGTGTTTGTCGTTCCTTCCCTCAAAAGCCGCGATGGCTCCGGGGGTATACGACAGCGAACTTCCGCGGCGCCACGAGGGCACCGCAGTAACAGCTGTACGTGCTTCTCTCATCCAGACTTTAACTGTCGGTACCGGAGTTCCACCGGTTCAACCGTCTGCCGGCAGCCTTCCCTAGGGAAGCGCCGGCGCGCGGGTCGCGGACTATAACCGCCGGTTCGGACTTACACCGACCCCGGAGCACGTATGTGTCTTGCTATTCTGGCACAACCGCCGGGTACCTTTGGCTATTCCCGCCGGGGGCATGTTACGGCGTGCGTCATTTGCACCGTGCGGTGCGGTCGCTGGCGTGAGGGCGGGCGGTGCGGCCGCAGGCGTGAGGGCGGCCACAGGCGGGCGGTGCGGCCGCAGGCGTGAGGGCGGCCGCTGGCGTGAGGGCGGCCGCTGGCGTGAGGGCGGCCGCTGGCGGGCGGTGCACCCTGGCGGACCGGCCCGCGGTGCGGCCGGCCGCCCGGCAAGCGGTGCGGCTATTGGTGCGGTCAGCGCGGGCCCAGCGGTGCGGCTATTGGTGCGGTCAGCGCTGGCCTGCGGAGCGGAGCCGTTCGATGGCCTTGGCTGGATCATCGTTACCGTAGACGGCGGATCCGGCCACGAAGACGTTGGCGCCGGCGTCCGCGGCACGCCAGATGGTGTCCTCGGTGATGCCGCCGTCGACCTGCAGCGCCACGTCCAGCCCGGACGCGTCAATCGCCGCGCGGGCCCGGCGGATCTTCGGCAGCGTCAGGTCCAGGAATTCCTGGCCCCCGAATCCCGGTTCCACGGTCATGATCAGCAGCATGTCGATCTCGCCGAGCATGTCCAGGAACGGTTCCACACCGCTGCCCGGCCGGAGCGCCAGCCCTGCCTTGGCTCCACGGGCCCGAAGCTCCCGCGCCAGCTTGATCGGCGCAATCGATGCCTCGGCGTGGAACGTCACGGAGGCGACGCCCGCCTCGGCGTAGGCCGGAGCCCAGCGGTCCGCGTGCTCGATCATCAGGTGGGCATCCAGCGGCACCGGGCTGATCTCCTGCAAGCGGGCCACCACCGGCAACCCCAGCGAGAGGTTGGGGACAAAGTGGTTGTCCATGACATCCACGTGCACGGCATCGGCCGTGCTGATCTTGCGCAGTTCGGCTTGGAGGTTGGCGAAGTCGGCGGAAAGAATGCTCGGGTTGATACAGCACTTGGCCATGTGGAATTCCTTGTCGTTCTGCTGCGGTGTCCTGTGACAGGCGCGCGGGGTTCTGGTCCCCCAGTATTCCCTGTGATCAGGCCTTTTTGTGGATGAGCGCCAGGAACATGGCGTCTGTCCGGTGCACATGCGGCCAGAGCTGGGCGGTGAGCTCGTGTCCGGCATCGAGGTGGCCGGTGAGGCTGACGCTGTCCAGCGCCGCACCGGCGTCGAGCAGTTCAAGGTCCTCACGTTTGCGCAGCACATCGCTGACGACGGCGGTTGTCTCCGCCGGGTGCGGTGAGCATGTCACGTAGGCGACAACGCCCCCGGGCTTCACGGCGGCCAGCGCGGACTTGAGCAGCTCGCGCTGCAGCGGGCCGAGATCCGTCAGGTCCTTGGGCGTCCGGCGCCAGCGGGATTCCGGGCGGCGGCGCAGGGCGCCGAGCCCGGTGCAGGGCGCGTCGACGAGCACCCGGTCAAAAGTCTCCGGCATCTCCGTGCCCACGTCGCGGCCGTCTCCGGTCCGCACATGCCAGACCTCGTGCGGCACGGCGGCGAGGGCCTGCCGGACTAGCTTGGCGCGGTGCGGCGCCGGTTCGTTGGCCAGCAGGGTGGCGCCCCGCTCCCGGGCGAGGGCGCCCAGCAGGGCCGCCTTGCCGCCGGGGCCGGCGCACATGTCCAGCCAGCGTTCGGCTGCCGGCTCCGTACCGGGGCCCTGGTCCCCTGCCGTCCCGGTGCTGCCCAGGTCGACGGCGGCCATGGCGCGGGCCACAAGCTGGGAGCCGACGTCCTGGACGCGGGTGGTGCCTTCGCGGACGGAGGCGAGCCGGCCGAGGTCTCCGCCGCTGGAGAGCGCCGAACCTTCGACGAGTTCCCCGGGCGTGGCGCCGCCGTCGAGGGCCTCGGCGAGGCTGCCGAGCCCTGGGAGTGCCACGAGGTTGACCACCGGTGCGGCGTTGTCCGCCTCGAGAAGGTCGCTGATTTCGCTGACCGGGCGCCCGTGGGCCACCAGGGACTGCCGGAGGGCCCGGACAATCCATTCCGGGTGGGCGTAGCGGATGGCGGCTTTTTTGGTTTCGTCGGTCTCATCGCTGAGCAGGAGCTCCAGCCACTCCTCGAGCGTGCGGGCGGATACCTTGCGCAGCACGGCGTTGATGAGCGCCGACGGCCCGGCGCCGATCACGGCGCGGGCCAGGCCTACGGTTTGGTCCAGGGCGGCGTGGGCGGGGACGCGCATGGCCAGCAGCTGGTGGGCGCCGATCCGGAGCGCGTCGAGGATGGCCGGATCCAGCTGGTCCAGCGGCCGGTCCACGCAGCGGGCCAGGATCGCGTCATAGGTGCCCTGCCCGCGCAGTGCCCCGTAGCTCAGCTCCGTCGCGAAGCCGGCGTCGCGCTTGTCCAGGTTATGGTGCCGGATCCGGGCGGGCAACACGAGATTGGCGTAGGCGTCCTCGGCGGCCACGGCGCGCAGGACCTCGAAGGCCACAAGCCGGGCGGGGTCGGCCCGGCGGGTGCGCTGGGACGGCGCGTTCTCGGTGAAGCCGCGCTGCGGCCCACGGTTCCGTTCTCGGCCCTGCGCGTTCCGCTGACTCCCGTCCCGGCCCCGGCCGCCCTGGCCGCCCGATCCGCCGCGCTGGGCGCCGTTGCCGCGGCCGCTGCCGCTCGTCCCGGACTCACTCATTCGAATACCACGCTTTCAAGTGTTGCCTGTCCGCGCGCCCAGTCGGCGGCGGTCATCATTTTCTTTCCCGAAGGCTGGACCCGCGTGAGCTCCACCGGGTGCGAGCCGGTCCCCACCAGCACGCTCTTGCCCGCCAGGAACAATTGTCCGGGTTTCAACGCCGGGTCAACGGGCCGCAGGATGACGGGTTCAAGCTTGATCCGCTGACCGTCCAGCGTGGTCCAGGCACCGGGTTCAGGGGTGACCCCGCGGGCCCGCCGGCCGATCGCCAGGGCGGGCTGCTGCCAGTCGAGCCGGCCGTCCTCGAGGGTGAGTTTGGGGGCGAGGCTGACCTCGCCCTGCTGCGGCACCGCGGCGGCCTCGCCGGCGTCGACGGCCGACAGCGTCTGGGTCAGCAGCACGGCTCCGCTGTGGGACAAACGCTCCAGGAGAATCCCGGCGGTGTCGTCGGGCCGTACGGCTTCGGTCAGGGTGCCGAATACCGGGCCGGTATCCAGTCCTTCCTCCAGCAGGAAGGTGACGGCCCCTGTCACGTCATCGCCGGCGATGAGGGAACGCTGCACGGGTGCCGCGCCGCGCCAGGCCGGCAGCAGGGAGAAGTGCAGGTTGATCCAGCCATGCCGGGGAAGGTCGAGGGCCGGCCGGGGAATGAGACCGCCGTACGCCACGATGGCGGCGACGTCGGGGGCGGCAGCCGCAATCTGCTCCGTCACCGCGGCGTCGACCTTCGCGGCGTGGATGATCCTGATGCCCAGTTCCGCGGCACGGTCAGCAACGGGCGACGGCGTCAGCACGCGTTTGCGTCCGATCGGCGCATCCGGGCGGGTGAGGACGGCAACGACGTCGAACCCCGCCGCGACGAGGGCATCCAGGGACGGCACGGCCACGGCCGGCGTCCCGGCGAAGAGAACCCTCACTGTGAGTTACCGAAGGAGCCAAAGCTGCCCGAACCTGCGCTGCCGGACCCGAAACTCGTGCCGACCGTCCTGGCGCGCTTCGCCGTCGTCTGCTCGGTGATGGAGTCGTAGTTGGCATTCCGGATGGCGCGCAGCGCGGTCTTCCGGTCTTCACCTTCGAGCCGGTCCGTGAAGAGGATGCCGTCAAGGTGGTCGGTTTCGTGCTGGAATGCCCGGGCCAGCATGCCTTCGCCCTCCACCGTGACGGGGTTGCCGTACTGGTCGACGCCGCTGACGCGGGTGTGCCGGTGACGGCGGACGGGGAAGCCAAGGCCCGGGATGGAAAGGCAGCCCTCGACCTCGTCGGGCTGGAAGTCGTCACTGTTTTCCAGCACGGGGTTGACGATGTGTCCCTCGACGTCGCCGATGCGGTAGGTGAAGACGCGCTGGCTGACGCCGACCTGGGGTGCGGCCAGGCCGGCACCGTCCACGTCCTCCATGGTTTCGGTCATGTCGGCAACAAGCTTCGCCAGCTCAGGCCCGAATTCCGTCACGGGATCGGCGACTGTGCGCAGCACAGGATCACCGATGATGCGGATATTCAAAATGGCCATGTGCAATCTGTCCTTACAGTGGGCGGCGACGGGATCCAGTCCAGTTTAGTTGCACACCGGGACCCGGCCCGGACGGGTTCAGGGAATCGGCCTATGCGGGGCGAATCGGCGCTCCCGGCAGGGGCAGGGCGCGCAGGGGATTGCGGGCGACCGCGCGGCGGTATGGGCTGGGCGGGGCGTCACGGGTCCGCCCGAATCGGTGCTGTTTTCACCCGGGGTTCGCACCCAGTTTGGCCGGCCGCGGTTCCTGGATGGCGGGTCCTGAGTCTTCCTGAAACCTCTTGAATCCTGCTGAATCCTGCTGAATCCTGCTGACGACGGGATTCTGCCGCCAGGGTAACGGGCCCCGAAGAATGTCAGAGCTCGGCGGTAANTGCGGACGGTGTGGCTGACGCCCTGGCCATACTCCGGGAGGTGGGGTTGACGGCGGTCGAGGACGCGGCGCTGCTGGGGTTCCAGGCCGCCTCGGATTTCGCCGGCACCGTGGA
This sequence comes from Pseudarthrobacter linnaei, assembly GCF_055412825.1. Taxonomy (NCBI): domain Bacteria; kingdom Bacillati; phylum Actinomycetota; class Actinomycetes; order Micrococcales; family Micrococcaceae; genus Pseudarthrobacter; species Pseudarthrobacter linnaei. Next base: position 674 of record NZ_JBVAYX010000039.1, on the reverse strand, counting down.
GGAGCTCTCGCGGGTCACGGAGTATCTTCAGCTCGTGGCGGCCGGGGCCGTGGACCGGACCCGGAAGCAGGCCGCGGCCGCCGCCACGAAGGCGGGCACCTCGTGGACCACCGGCTGGCGCGAGAGCACCGGTCCCGGAGCTTGCACGGAGTCTGGGAGCGGGACTGCCTGGCCGGACGGCGTGGCCGCGGCGGCGGAGGCGGGGGCCACGGGAACCCCGAACGCCCCGGCTGTTGCTGGGAGCCCGGCAGCTGCTGTTGCTGCGGACGCCCCGGCTGCCGCTGACGGCCCGGCAGTTGCTGTTGCTGCGGACGCCCCGGCTGTTGCTGGGTGCCCGGCAGTTGCTGGTACTGCTGTGGATGACGGCTACCGGAACACCACGGAGTTCCTGCGGGCGCGGTTGCGGATCAGTGCCGGCGAGGCCCGCCGCCGGCTGTCCCTGGCCGGATGCCTGCTGCCGCGGCAGGGATTCACCGGCGAACCACTGCCGCCGGTCCACGGGGAACTCGGCTCCGCCGTCGCCGCCGGCGAGGTCGCATCCCGGGCCGCGACCATCATCGCCCTGGCCCTGGACCGTGTCCGGCACGTCTGCGACGCCGAGGCCGCCGACCGGATGGAACACGCCCTGACCCGCACCGCCGTCGAGAACGACCCGGACTTCCTGACCCGGGTGG